>VGWF01000014.1 GCA_016873715.1 Lentisphaerota bacterium
TTTTTCGGTCGCGCGCTTGCGCCGTCGGACGCGCTCCGCCTCACCGCGCCCGACGCCTCCGCCCCGGCGCCCTTCGTCCTCGCCTTCGACGCCGCGGTGGAGTCGCTCCCGCATGCGCGTCCGGATGCCGCCGCGGCCGCCGCCGATCTTTGCGTCGCGACGGCGCGCACCCTCGACCCCCGCCTGCGCGCCGCCGCCCACCGGACGGCCTTCGACGCCGCACGCTTGCGCGGCGACCCGGCCGCCGCGGCCGCGGCGATCGAACCGCTGGTCGGGCTCGCCGGGCTCTCCGAAGCGCAGCGGACCGCCGCGGCGGACTCGCTGCTCGGGCTGGTTCGATCCGAGCCGGGCGCCCTTCCTCCCCGCCTGCTGGAGCGCGCTGCGGCACTGCCCGGAGCGACCCCGGCCGACCGGCTCAACGTCCTGATGATCCTCGCGCAGACCGCCGCCGCCGGGCGCGGCGACGGGGCGCGGACGCGGTACAACGAGATCCTCGCGATCCCGGGCCTCGCCCAACCGTACACCGCCATCGCGAAGCTCGCGCTCGCGCGGCTGGCGATGGAATCCGGCGACGCCCCGGCGGCCGGCCCGCTTCTCTCGAGCGTCGCGGACGACGCCACGGCGCTGGAGGCCCACCGCGACGACGCGCGCCGGGCCCTGGAGTTCCTGCGCGACCCCGGGGCCGCCAGCCGCCCCCGGCTCCGGCCCGTCCCCGTGCGGCCGGCGTCCGCGGCGGCGTTTCACGTCGCGCCCGGCGGCGACGATGCCAATCCCGGCACCCGGGAGAAGCCCTTCGCGTCGCTCGTGCGCGCCCGGGATGCGATCCGCGCCCTTCGCGCGGGCGGCCCGCTCCCCACCGGCGGCGTGACGGTGGCGATCGCCCCCGGGCGGTACGCGGTCTCCCGCGCGCTGGAGCTGACGGCCGCGGACTCCGGCGCCCCGGGCGCCCCCATCGTCTACCGCGCCGCCGACCCCGCGCGTCCGCCGGTGTTCGACGGAGGCGCGCGTCTGTCCGGCTTCCGCCCGGTCGCCGACGCCGCGCTGCGCGAGCGCCTCGATCCCGCGGTCCGGGACCAGGTCGTCGAACTGGATCTCCGCGCCCACGGCATCACGAATCTCCCGCCGATGATCCTCGGCGGCTACGCCTCCGGCGGCGGATTCCAGACACGGCCAACGCCGGAGCTCTTCTTCAACGGCGCCGCGCTGCCCCGCGCCCGCTGGCCGAACCTCGGCTTCGAGAACGTCGTCGAGGTCCACGGCGCCACCCCGAAGAACGAGCACGGCCACCACGGCTGCGTCGAGGGCGCGATCTCGTATGCCGGCGACCGGCCCGCGCGCTGGACGGCCGAGCCGGCCGGGTTCCTCTACGGCTACTGGTTCCACACGTGGGCGGACTCGTACGAGCCGATCGAGTCGATCGACCCGGCGACGCGGCGCATCGCACTGCGGAAGCCGTGGCATCACTACGGCTTCCGGCCCGGCGGCGCGTGGTACGGCGTCAACCTTGCGTGCGAGATCGACCGGCCCGGCGAGTGGAGCCTCGACCCCGCCGGGCTGAAGCTGCGCTTCCTGCCGCCCTCCCCGGTCGACGGCGCCGAAATCGTGCTCTCGCGCTTCGAGGGCCCGATGCTGAGCGCCGAGGGGATCGCCCATGTCGCGTTCGAGCATCTCGTCTTCCAGTACGGCGCCGCCGACGCCCTGGCGGTGTCGCGCGCGACGAACGTCCTGGTGGCCGGCTGCACGATCCGCCACTTCGCGGGTGACGCGATGCGGATGGACGGCCTTTCCAACGCCGTCCGCTCCTGCGACATCTCCGACATGGGCCGCGGGGGCATCTCGCTCTCGGGCGGGAGCCGGAAGACCCTTTCGCCGGGCGGCAACGCGGTCGAGAACTGCCACATCCACCACCTCTCGCGGCTGCATCCGACCTACACGCCGGCCGTGCTGCTCAACGGCGTCGGCAACCGCATCGCGCACTGCCTGGTCCACGACGTCGCCAGCAGCGCGTTCCGGATCGGCGGCGACCACCACCTCGTCGAGCGGAACGAGGTCTTCGACGTCGTCGTCGAGTCCGACGACCAGGGCGGGATCGACATGTGGGGCAACGCGACCTACCGCGGGAACGTGTTCCTTCACAACTACTGGCACCACATCGGCGACCGCGCGGGATCCGACGCCACGGCGCGTGTCGGACGCGCGGCCATCCGCCTCGACGACGCGATCTCGGGCGTCGTGATCCACGGCAACATCTTCCATCGCTGCGGCGCGGGAACCGGCTGGTTCGGCGCGGTGCAGATCCACGGCGGCAAGGACAACCAGATCGACGGCAACATCGTCTCGCACGGTCCCGCCGCCGTCAGCCTCTCCCCCTGGGGCGAGGCGAAGTGGCGCGAGTTCACGAAGGACGCCCTCGCCAACCGCGAGATCGACGCCGCCCTCCACACCGCGCGTTTCCCGGCGCTGACGCGGCTCCTGGAGGGCATCAACGCCAACCACATCGGGCGCAACTACCTGATCGCGTGCGACCGCCTGACCCACCGCCCGCCGGGCCCGAACGAGCTCGCCACCAACCTGTCCGTTGCCGCCGACGCCACGCCGTTTGTCGATGCCGCGCGCGGCGATTTCCGGCTCAAGCCCGGCGCACGACCGCCGCCGTGCCTCGGCCCCGCCCCGATTCCGTTCGAGTCGATCGGCCTGCAGCGCGACACGTTCCGCGCGGCGGTGCCGACGGACCTCATCCGGAACGCGAGGACGCGCGTTCCATGACCCGCCCCACGCACACGGTTCACCCCACACGCCGCGGCTTCCTTTCGGCGTCGCTCGGCGCCGCCGCCGGTCTCGCGGCACCGCGGGGCGGCGCGGCGCCCGCGGCCGGCCCCGGTCCCGGCTTCCGCGAACCGGCGCGCGATCTCGTGCTGCGCGGCGACGCCGATGTGATCGTCTGCGGCGGCGGCCCCGCAGGCACGGCCGCCGCGCTCGCCGCGGCGCGATACGGCGCGAGGGTCCGGCTCTTCGAGCTGCAGGGCTCCCTCGGCGGCGTCTGGACCTCCGGGCTTCTGACCTTCATCTTCGACTTCGACAAGCCCGGGCTGACCCGGGAGTTGGCGGCGAGACTCGACGCCCGGGCCGCGCGCACCGTGGTCCGTCCGAGCCAGTTCGTCTACCACCCCGAGGCCATGAAGCGCCTTCTCGAGGAGCTCTGCCTCGAGGCGGGCGTGGACATCCACCTCCAGTGCCCGGTCGTCGCGGCCCATCGCGAGGACCGCCGGCTCACGACGATCGTGACGGAGTCCAAGTCCGGCCGCGAGGCGTGGCGCGCGCCGGTCTTCGTCGATGCGACGGGCGACGGCGACCTCGGAGCCCTGGCCGGCTGCGCGTACGACATCGGGCGCGGCGGCGACGCCTGCGAGTGCCAGCCGATGACCCTCAATGCGGCGGTGGTCGCGAAGGACGCCGCGCGCCTGAAGGACTTCATCTCGTTCCAGGGCGGCTCGTCGATCCACATCCCCGCCGTGATGAGGTTCCGCGAGGAGCTCCAACGCGCGGGCGTGGAGACCTCGTACGGCCACCCCACCCTCTTCCAGGCGCGCGGAAACCTGCTGACGTTCATGATCAACCACGAGTACGGCGTGCGGCCGGACGACGAGCGGCAGGTGACGGCGGCGACGTTGCGCGCGCGCGCGGAGGTCCACCGCATCGCGGCGGCGCTCCGCGCCCTCGGCGGCGCGTGGGAGGACTTCCAGGTCGTGGCGACCGCGGAACAGATCGGCGTGCGCGACGGACGGCGCATCCGGGGCCGCTTCCGCGTCACGCGCGACGATCTCGCGGCCGGGGCGCGGCACGCGGACGGCGTCGCGCGGGTGACCTTCCCGGTCGACATCCACGCGACCTCGCGGGAGAAGAACGACACGGAGCCCATCTCGCACGGCGACCTGCAGTTCAAACCCTACGACATCCCGCTGCGGGCGCTGGTCGCGGGCGACGTCGACGGGCTCCTGACCGCCGGGCGCTGCATCAGCGGCGACTTCATGGCCCATGCGAGCTACCGCGTCACCGGCAACTCCGTCGCGACCGGCGAGGCCGCCGGGGCGGTCGCCGCCCTGGCCGCGGCGTCCGGCAGGCCGCCGCACGAGATCGCGTGGGCCGATGCCGAGGCGGCGCTGCGCAAGGCGGGATTGCGGGGCTCACCGTGACCTGCACGGGCGAGCGATGGCGAGCCCGAACGTCGGACCCGATGCGCACGGGCAGCCTCGCATAGCGAGGCCCTCCATCGTCACAACCACGGCGGACGCGGGGCGGGCCGGGTGGCGTCGAGACGGCCCGAGTCCAGCAAGGCATCGAGCGACGCGAGCAGCACCGCGCGGTCGCGCGGGAAGCGGGCCTCGACCGGCAGCACGTTCGACACGTGGTTCGCCCGGAAGACGGTTCCCTCGAGGGTGAGCGCCGCCGCGAGGTCGCGCAGTTCGCGCACCGCCTCGAACTCCGAGAGCCGGCGGAAGGCGCCCTCCTCCTCCCATCGCGCCAGCGGCGTGCCCGGAACCGGGATGACCCGCAGGGCCGAGAGAAGGCGCGGCTGCATGCGGTTGAGGGCCTCCGCCGTCGCGCGTGCATGGGCCGCACTGCCGTCCGGTCCGCCCAGACCGAGCAGGACAATCACCGACATCTTGAGCCCGGCCTCGCGGGCGAGCCGCCCCGCCTCGACCATTCCGTCGACCGTCTCGGCCTTTCCCATCCGGCGAAGGACGGCCGGGTCGCCGCTCTCCAGCCCCATGTAGAGCGTGTCCAGCCGGCGCGCCCGGAGCGAGGCGAGTCCCTCGCGGCCGAGCGCCAGGATCGACGAACCGTTGGCGTAGCTGTTCACCCGGGCCAGCGCGGGGAAGGCGGCTGCGAGTTCGCCGAGAACGGCGGCGAGCCGGTCGAACCCCAGGCGGAGGGCATCGCCGTCCGCGAGGAAGACGCGGCGCGCGCCGGGCTGTTCGCGGGCGGCGGCGCGGATCTCCGCCGAGACGTCGGCCGCATCCCGGGGGCGGTACGGGCCGGACCGGTACATGCCGCAGAAGGCGCAGGCCGGATGCGGGCAGCCGAAGGCGACGCGGACGATGACGCTCTCCGCCTCGGCGGGAGGCCGGAAGAGCGGCGGTGGGTCGTTGCGGAGGAGGCTCACCGCGGTGCCGGCTTCTGCGCGCCCTGTCCCTTTCGGGCGCCCGGGGCGGGCCCGTCGGTGAACGGCGTCCGCTCGAACGTCATGCCGTCGCCGGTCACGCGAGGGTCGCCCGTCTCGGTCAGCACCTTCATCAGGCGGTCCGCGAGATCCTTCTTCGCCGCCGCATAGGCCGGGTCGTCCGCGACATTCCGGGCCTGGTCGGGGTCCTTCCGCAGATCGTACAGCTCCTCCGCCGGGCGCTTTCCGAACGCGAAGTCGTAGTGCCATTTCCACGCCGCCTCGTTGCGAACGCCGACGAGCCACGCCTTGGTGGGGCTGGCATCCATGTCGGCAAATGCGATCCGGGTGTTGTGCTCGAGTTCCGTGACGGACGGCGCGCCATCGGCGGTCACGGCCAGAGGATCGCCCATCGGCCAGCGGTCGGGCCTGAAGTTGCGGATGTAGAGGTGCTCCGCGGTGCGGAACGAGCGGTGCGGGTAGCCGACGAACCCCTCGCGGGCATTCTCAACGTGGCGTTCGCGGCCGGTGACGACCCAGGTACGGGCCGGGTCGACCTGGCCGGACTTGTCCGACGTCAGCACGGGCCACAGGCTGCGTCCGGTCATCACCTCCGGCGGCTTCACCCCGCCGGCCTCGAGGAACGTCGGCGCGAGATCCATGAGGTTGGCGAAGTCGTCCACGATGCGACCGCCCCTGCCCCCCGGAACCCTGGCGAGCAGGGCCACGCCCGTGCCGAAGCCGTAGAGATTGCATTTGCCGCCCGGCATGCCCGGCATGCCGTGATCGCCGCTGGCGACCACGAGGGTGTTGTCCAGTTCGCCGGCCGCCTCGATCATCTTCAGGACGGCACCCACGCCGGCATCCCAGGCCTGGATCTCGCCGGCGTAGTCGGCGAAGTCCTCCCGGACCTCCGGAACGTCGGGCATGAACGCGGGCAGCCGTCCCTTGAAGGCGTCGGGGTCGATGCCCCACAGGGCCTTCCCGGAACCCTTCTCCCATTCGCGGTGCGTGAGGGTGGGTCCGAACCAGTAGCAGAACGGCTGGCCCGGTTTCCGGTCGGCGAGGAACGCGGCGAAGTTCCCGCGGACCTGGTCGAGCATCCGGGTCTTCGCCGCCTCGAACGTCATGCCGTCGCGGATCATCTTCGTCGCATTCTCGGAGAAGTTGTTGTAGTCGGAGCCGGCCTTCTCGTACTCGTGGTCGCGGCCGCCGAAGGGGGCGTCGTTGGGCGTGCCCGGACTCCACACCTTGTAGGTCTGGCCGATGTGGTAGCCCGCGTCGCGGAGCAGCAGCGGGAAGGAGGGGATGGCGGGATCCCACACGGCGCCGACGAGGATGGCGCCGCGGCCGGTGCGGTAGAAGTACTGGCCGGAGAGAAGCGAACTGCGGCAGGGTGTGCAGCTCGGGGCGGTCACGAAGGCATGGCGGAAGAGAACCCCCTCCCGCGCGATGCGGTCGAGCGCCGGCGTCTTCACGACGTCGCTGGGCGACGGCCTCCCGTCGATACCGGCATAGCAGCCGGCGTAGCGTCCCCAGTCGTCGGCGAAGCAGAACAGGATGTTCGGGCGGCGGGCCTCCGCGGCGGCGGCGGACGACGCGATGGCCGCCAGGGCGAGCGTCAGGATGGCGATCGGCTTCATGGGTGCTCCTTCGTGGGGTTCCGTTTCCATCAGGCGCCGTCGTCGCGGGCGGCCGGTCCGGAGGCCGGCCGAAGGGTGACGCCGCGCAGGTTGATCACGCCGCCGCGGGGCTTGCCGTCCGGGCGGACCTCCACGACGGCCAGCCCGGCCGGCAGCCGGATGCGGCCGACCGTCACATTGGTGAACGCATGCCAGGAGCCGGTGCCCTTCATCGTGACCGTCACGCGCTCGCGGCCCGCGGCGACGAGCATCGTTCCGCCCTCGTTCTTCGGGTCCAGGGCGTACGTGAACTCGACCTCGTACTCGCCGGCGCGGCGCGGACGGATCCGCCAGAGGAGGTAGTCGTTCGGATCGGACCAGTACCCGATGCTGGTGACCCCGTCGATGACCTCGGGCCGGAACTTCTTGCCGTAGCGCTCGGCCTTGTCCGCAGGGAGCGTCATGACGGAGAGCGCGTCGAGAACGCCCTGCCTGGCGGCCTCGCGCTGCTGCTCGACCGCGGGATCCACCGGCGCCGGGGCGGGCGGCGCGACGGCGGCGGTGGCCTCCGCCGCGGGGGCCTCGCGGCTCCGCATCCCGTGACGGATCGCCGCCGCCCCGGCGGTCAGCAGTCCGACCCCCGCCAGGACGACGGCCGCGCGGACGGCGGGACTGCGCAGGCGGCGCGGTGAGGGGCGGACATCCGCGGCGGCGGGGCCCGCCGATCCCGCATCCGACGGCGCGGCAAGACCGGCGAGCGCACTGCGTCGGACCCGGATGCGCGGGCGCTCGGCGATCCTCTGCACCTTGACGAGGGCAACCTTGGTCGCCGTCATCGCCTCGTCCTTCGCCCTCAGGATGCCGTCGGGACCGCGGACGCGGCAGAAGAGCGGGATCTCCAGTTCGGGATACCGCCGGACCGAGGCGAGACAGGCCTCGGTGTCGAAGGCGATCTGCCGCAACTCGACCCGTCCGGCGGCGGCATCGAAGATCGCGTAGCTGGCCCGGTCCGAGCCGTCGCGAGGGTCGCCGACGGACCCGACGTTGACCAGGTAGCGGCTTCCCGCGGCCGCGACGAGATCCGCTCGGCGGTCCTCGATCACCGACCCGTCCGGTCCGAGGATGAAGGATCCCGGGACGTGGGTGTGTCCGAGGAAGATGAAGCGGGCGTCGGCGGCGCGGAAGCACGCGAGGGCGTCGTCGCTCTCCTCGACGTAGCCGTAGTCCTCCGGCGCGGGCGTCTCGGCGTGGACGAAGAGTGCGTCCTCCCCCTCCATCATCAGCGGGGTCGAGGCGAAGAGCGAAACCGAATGATCGTCGAGCTGGGCGCGGGTCCATTCGGCCGAGCGTCGCGCACCGGCGCGGAAGCGGGCGATGTCGATCCGTCCGACCATCGCGGCGTCGTGGTTTCCCAGCACGAAGTTCGAGCAGCAGGCGCGCACGTCCCGAAGCACGCGCGCGGGATCGGGGCCGTAGCCGACCACGTCGCCGAGGCACACGACCGCGTCCACCCCGGCCGCGAGGAAGTCCTCCCGCACGGCGGTCCAGGCCTGCCAGTTGCCATGGATGTCCGAGACGATCGCGTACCGCACGACTCACCCCCGCGCGCCGGGCACCCGGCGACGCGTCGGATTGATCCTAACGGATCGAAGGCCGCTTGCCACGCATTCCTTCGCGGCCTCGGCCCCGGGAGGCGCATCGCCGGTCCGGTGCAGCGATGACGAGGATGCTCGCACGGGTTTGCCGTTCGGCCGGCCGTTCGATGGGTCCCGGTCGCCATGCGGACTCGAGAGGCGCCCGCAGGATCAGGTGCATGAACCGCGGATGCGCCCCGACCCGGGTACCGCGGCCCCGCACGGCCGCTCAGGCGCCGGAGCCGACGCGCGAGAGCCGCACGCCGCGGCGCACGAAGGTGGGCACATCCAGGTCGACGCCGTCGTGAAGGGTCGGCTGCACGTCGCGGAAGCGGCCCTTGGAGATGCTGTCCAGCGTGAGTTCCGCCTGCACGGCGCGCCCCGAACGGCCGCGGCGCGCCGGCTTCGCCGCCGCCTCCTCGGCCCCGTCGGCCGGCGGCGTCTCGGCCGGCAACGCGGCGGGCTCCGGCGCCACGGCGTCCGGCACGCGCTCCTCGGCCTCGGTCAGCAGGAGGCTGACGCACAGCCGCCCCTCCATCGCGGCATCGAGCGCGGTCCCGACGTGGAGGTGGACATCCGGCCGGGCCTGGGCGGTCAGTTCGCCCATGACCTTCTGCAGTTCCGTCAGCTTGAGATCGCTTCCGCCCGAGATCCCGATCAGCAGGCCCCGGGCCGCGGGCAGGAGCGAGCCGTGGTCGAGCATCGGGGACCCGAGCAACTCCTCGATCACCGTCGCCGCGCGCTCGGGACCGCTCGCCTCGGCGGAGGCCAGCGCGAGCGTGCCGCCGGTCTGCTGGACGAGCTGGCGGAGGTCGGCGAAGTCGAGCTTAAGCAGCCCGGGCTCCGCGACGAGCTTCCAGAGCGTCCGCAACGCGCCGCCGACCAGGTGATCGATCATCCGGAACGCGGTCTCGACCTGCGCCCCCTCATCGACCCACTCGATCACCCGCTGGTTGGGGAAGACGACGACGGCATCCGCCGACTGCCGGAGGTGCTTGAGCCCCTCCTCCGCGCGCATGCGCCGCTTGGATCCCTCGAAGAAGAAGGGCAGCGTGGCGACCGCCAGGACGAGGGCGCCCGCATCCCGCGCGGCCGCGCAGACCCGGGGCGCGGCGCCGGAGCCCGTACCGCCGCCCAGTCCCGCGACGACGATCGCGAGGTCGACCCCGTCGAACCGGGCCCGGATCTCCTCCTGCGCGGTCTCCGCGGCGCGCAGGCCGATCTCGGGATCGCCGCCGGTGCCGAGGCCGTGCGTCAGGGTGCCGCCGATGGCCAGTTGCCGCTCGACGCCGCACCCGGAGAGGACGACCTGCGAGGTGTGGATCGCCAGCATCTCGGGCGAATCCGTCCAGGCCGCGCGGAGGCCGGCGAGCGTGTTGCAGCCCGCGCCGCCGACGCCCGCCAGAAGAACCTGGTAGCGGTCGCCCACCATGGCTCAGGCCCCCTCCTTGCGGGTGAAGATCTTTCGCAGGAGGTCCTTCAGGCTCGGCGCGGCGCCGCCGCGCTCGCGGGTCATGATCCCGTAACGCAGCATCCCCAGGGGCGCCGCGTAGGCCGGCCCGCCGGTGATCTGCGAGAGACCGCTCACCGCGCGCGGCTGGCCGATCGTGCAGGGCATGTTGAAGACCTTCTCGGCGAGTTCGACGACGCCGCTCATCTGCGCTCCGCCGCCGGTCAGCACGACGCCGGCGCCGAGGTGGTAGAGCATGTCGTTCGCCTCGAGGTCCGCGCGGATGATCTTGAAGAGCTCGTCCATCCGCGCGTTCACGATCGCGTGGAGGTCCGCGAGCTTCACCGTCCGCCCCGGGAACGTGCCGTCGGCCGGCAGCGAGACCGTGTGGTTGCGCTGGGCGGGCACC
Source organism: Lentisphaerota bacterium (assembly GCA_016873715.1). Taxonomy (GTDB): domain Bacteria; phylum Verrucomicrobiota; class Kiritimatiellia; order PWTM01; family PWTM01; genus VGWF01. The sequence continues at coordinate 10,277 of VGWF01000014.1, forward strand.
GGCACCGCGCTTCCGTGCTGGACCTTGAGCTGCTCCGCCTGCTTCATCGGCAGGCGCAGGCCGACGACGATGTCGTTCGAAACGTGATCGCCGCCGACGCCGGTCGACGCCGCGCGGGCCATGATCTGGTTCGCGTAGCCCAGGTAGTCCGTCGTGCCGCCGCCGAGGTCGATCACGGCCACGCCGGCCGCCTTCTGCTCGCGCGTCAGCACGGCCAGCGCCGAGCACAGGCCGCCGAAGGCCGCGTCCTGCACGTCGACCATGGCGGTGCGCGCCACGCGGATGACGTTGCGCATCACCGAGGCGCCGCCGTGGATGATCAGGGTGTCCAGCGCGAGCTGCGTCCCCTCCATGCCCTCGGGGTCCATGACGCCCGGCTGCTGGTCCACGTAGTAGTGCTGGCTGATGCTGTGGAGGATCTCCCGCTCGGGCGGCAGGTGCAGGTGGCGGGCGGCCTCGCCGACGGCGCGGATGTCGAGCCCCGTGATCTCGCGGTCCTCGTTCGTGATGTGGACGGTGCCGCGGTTCACGTCGCTGCGGATGTGCGAGCCGGAGAGCACGAGGTGCACCTGCCGGATCGTGACCTGGCCCTCCTCCTCGGCCTTCCCGATCGCCTCCTTGCAGCGCTCGAGGGCCATCGTGAAGTCGATCACCTCGCCCTTGCGGACCCCGGCCGACGGGCACTCCCCGGTGCCGATCACCATCAGCGAGCCGTCCTCGCGGTCCTCGCCGATCAGGGCGCACACCTTGCTCGTGCCGATCTCGAGGGCGACTATGGGAGGGCTGGCCATCGCCACGGCGTCCTAGGGCACCAGCCCGGTCACGGCGTGGTTGACCTCGCCGAACATGTCGATGCCGATCCCGGCACCGCCCTGGCGGGAGCTGCCCCGGATCTGCCGGACGAGGTCCGCAAGCCTGGCGACGCGATTGGTCATGTCCTCCCGCGGAAGCAGCGCCTGTTCGCCTCCGGCCAGGAAGAGGCGCATCGACTCGGCATCCTCGCGCCGCACCTCGCGAATCGGCACATGCTGGGAAAGCCGCGTCCGGTCGCACAGGTCGAGCAACTCGAGCGCGTCCTCGATCTCGGCGCCCTTCACCTGGACGCCGGGCCGGAGCCCGGGCGGTGCGTAGCCCGAGAGCATCGGCAGCGCCACGGAGGCCGAGCCCGGCCCGAGCACCCAGCCCTCGCGGTCGACCGCGAGCTGGAGCCCGGTCGACGGCATCACGATCCGCGCCAGCGGCGTGCGTTCCACCACCCGCACGCTCATCGTGTCGGGCAGCGTCCGGTTCACCTCGACCTCCTTCACCACCGGCACCGCGCCGAGGCCCTCGCGGATGCGGCGGACGTCGACCGCGAAGAGATTGTCGCCCTGCGCGACGCCCGCGTACTGCCGGAGCAGCTCGGGCGTGAGCCGGCCGTCGGAGGAGACGTCGAGACGCCGGATCGTGAAGAGCGGGTTCGCGGAGAACAGCATGCGCGCCGCCTGCTGCGTCCCCACCGAGGCCAGCCAGCCCGCGGTGCCCAGCACCGCGAGAAGAAGGACGATCGCCCCCGCGCGGTGCATGCGCTCGGCCCGCTGCTCCGAGGCGCGCGCGCTGACGTTCAGCATGGTGGTGCGGAGGCTCCGGCGACGCCGGTTCCCCCTCCACCATCCCCGCCCGCCGCCCCACATGCCCTCGGATGCCATCAGGTGCTCCCCCGCGCCGTCGCGCGCCGATGGTGGGAACCTATCACGCGGTGCGCGCCAGGTTCAAGATGCGATCGCAGAGCGTTGCGAAGTCGATCCCCGCCGCGGCCGCCGCCTTCGGCAGCAGGCTCGTCTCGGTGAACCCCGGAATGCTGTTCAGTTCGAGGACGAAGAGCCCGCCCTCCGGCGTCAGCCGGAAGTCCACCCGGCCGAGTCCCTCCGCGCCGAGAGCCCGGAAGACCCGCATCGCGAGAGCCTGCGCCTCCCCGGTCTCCGCGGCCTTCAGCGGCGCCGGGCAGAGGTACTCCGTCAGTCCCTTCGTGTACTTCGCCCGGTAGTCGTAGTAGCCCTCCGGCGTGCGGATCTCCACGACCGGAAGCACCTGGTCGCCGACGACTCCCACCGTCAGCTCGCGCCCCGGGATGTAGGCCTCGACCACCGCCTCGCCGTGGTACGACAGCGCGTCGCGAACCGCGTCGAACCAGCCTTCCGCGTCGAACACCCGGTGGCACCCGACGCTCGACCCCTGCCGCGTCGGCTTCACCACGGCGGGCAGCGCGATCGGACACGCCGGGCTCGGCGCCGTCACAATTGCACCCGACGGCACCGGGATTCCCTCCGCCGCCAGCGTCTCGCGCGTCAGCCGCTTGTCGAACGCCAGCCGGCACGACGCCGGCCCCGAGCCCGTGTACGGCACGCCCTTCGACTCCAGGATCGCCTGGAGTTCGCCGTCCTCGCCGAACTCCCCGTGCAACGCGATGAAAACCGCATCGGTCTTCGGCGGAAGCTCGAACTCCCGCGACTCGACGTCCAGTTCCTCCACCGCGTAGCCCTTCGCCCGCAGGCCGCGCGCGATCGCCGCGCCCGACCGGAGCGAAACCTCACGCTCCGCCGTGAAGCCACCCTTGAGAACCGTCACCTTGCGGAACGCCACGCTCACTCGTCACCCCCAAACGTTCGCGCTTGGATATCAAACACCGCCCGCACACGCAACGGATTTCCGGTCACTCCAGCCCCGCGCTCGCCCCCGTTGCCGACGCGCCCCTTCTCTGCCTTGACGATGCAAAAAGGCCCTGGCGCCGAACTGATCCCGATCGAAGGGGTCGCGTCGACGTATTCCAGTGGCCTTCTCCTCTCCTTCGGCCTTCATGGTTCTCGCGCCGGTCATCCTGCGTCCCCGCCCGTTCGACGCCGACCTCGTACCGGCGAAGAGTGCAGCGGCGATGCGGGCGAGTCAAAGTACGATGCAAGGGCTACGGAGGCCGGGCGCTTGATCCTGCGCGGACGTCCTCCATGGCTCGCGCCCACAGTCAGAACTTGCTCGGCTCGAGACTGCGAGAGTGCGGGTCGGGGTTGAAGTAGTACCGCATCATCAGATCTATCGCCGGACCCCGCAGGTCGAAATCGCCCAGAATCCATCCGTAGTTCGCTGCGACGATGTTGCCCGTCTCGTTGGTGCGAGTCCTGACTCGGAACACGTATTGCCGACCGGGTTCCTTCATGTTCGCCATCGGCGGCTCCCCGGGGCGCCGAGAGCGCGTGTAAAGCCATCCATTGGTATAACCGGCAAGAGGCGCGATCTGGGGGACCGGAAGATCGGAGGCGACCGCGAGGCTTGTCTTGTCAGGGCCGTCCAGCGCAAGTAACCCGTCCAGTGCACTGGGGAAGAAAAGCGTCAGCTTCTTCTCGTAGTCCCGCGCCCCGTTGTCGCGGTAGCTCGCCCTCACGATCACGTCCGAGACCTGTCCTGCCCCATGCGGTACCACCCAATCCCCGGCTTCCAGATCAAAGCCGAGATCCTGATCGAAACGTGGCAACGCTTTGTCCACCCGCCACGACTTCATCGGCACCGGGTTGAGGATCCTCTTCAGCACGACGGTGTACTGGTTCGTCGGCGGGGCTCGTTCGGTGGACGAAGGGCCGTCCCAAAGCTCCCCGGAGGTGAGGTAGTAGCCGGACTTCTCTGCCCGCAGATAGAGGGACCCGACCATTGTCGATCTGGCTGCGAAGAGACCATTCGTGTCGGTAAACCCGCGCGCGATGCCCTTTGGGCCGCTTCCGGTCACACCCATCCCGATCGCCGCGCCACCGACGGGTTGTCCGGCGTCGTCGACAACCCGCACCCCGATCTTCGCGGTCCGCCATTCGGCCGCACCTGCCACTCCGCACAGGGCGAGCGACAGGATCACGCGCGCAACGCGCAATTCCGATCTCATGGCGATGCTCCTTCAATGATCCGCGTGCACTGATCGTAAAGCCGATAGACGTACGCGTACGCCGGGTTCTTGTAGTCCCCATGCAGCCACCGGTTCGGCTTGTCAACCTCATCCCTCGCCGGCCAGAAGGCGGCATCGCGGCAGGCGGAGTGCATGTTCACGTTCTTCACCTTGTCCAGAGGGCTCCCTCCCACCGGCCCGGACAGCGATGGGATGGCCTCGGCCAGAAGCTTGGCGTGGTTCTTGATTCTGTTCAGCCAGTTGGTGTCGGTTCCTGCGGGCGTAAGGGGGTAGTGGCTGAGTCTGGCCTGAACGTCGGCCGAGCCGTCCGGAGCGTACAGCCAACTCGCCTTGTCCCACAACTTGCACCGGTCGTCTCTCGCTTCGAACGCGCCGAACATCGGCCCCGCAATCGGAGTGTTGGTGTCGCGCAAGGAGCTATCACGGAATGCCCACCCGCCGTGAACGTGAGGCAGCAGGGCGAAGTCGGCGAGACGTCCGGGGTTCCCCTTGGTCATCTCGCTGTAGACCCAAGTCTGCTCCGCATTGTAGACGCTGTTCATGGCCCATCGCAGATGCCAAGCAGACGGAAGCAGACCGTTGAGTGCATCTCGAAGAAGCCCCAGCGCTAATCCGAGGTCAGGCAGTGCCCCATCAGGTCGCGGCCCCTTCAGGACATCCTCCTGACTGGAGTAGAAGTTGTGAACTTGGATCCCGCTTGCCACCGCGGCGAAGCGATCGTCCCAGCCGACCCACCGCCGCGGATCCGGGGATGTGAACTGGGAATGCCAGCGGGCCGCCATGCTGATCCACGGGAACCGATTGACTTCCGATCCCGCTGGGCCAACTCTCCAGTCCGCAGGAGTCATCTTCATCATTTCCGACATCGCTGGCACGCCGTCGTAGGCTTCGATGGGCACCGCGGCATTGATCATGAAGTAGTTTCCGACCTCCAGTCCGTGGTCCGCGATCATGCTCGAGGCCAAGACGTTGCCGAGGCTGTGAGCGAAGATCATCGTATTGGTGCCCCAGAACCCGGCCAGCCCCTCCTTCACGTAGTGCGAGGCGACAAACGCACCGATGACATCGGTGTAGTAGATCATGGGCTGTCCCATACGGCGTCCGCTATCGGAAGCCCAACTGACCCCGATGAACCGTGCGTTGCTCCCAGATTGGAAGAACCTCTTAAAGACCTCCGCGTGGCCCGCGGGAGTCTCGTTCTCATCCCAGTTGACGCCATGGATCGCCACAAGAGTCTTCCGTGGCAAACCAGGCTCGCCGTAGGCGCCGTCGGGGAGATTCGCAGGTTCCGAAAGCGAGGTGGGCCAAAGGCCGACCTTGGCCACGTCGTGAGTGAACGGCGTCCACAGCAGTGATTGGTCCGGTTCCGTGAAGAGCACGTCGTTGGTCCGAACGTTCAAGTACCGGAACATGTCGCGGACCGAGCTGACCGATAGGGCCATCTGGCAGGAGAGGACCAGATCGGCGCCTCGCCGGACTTCGAAGACGATGGGGTTCGTCGATATCGCGGAACCCTCGATCATGAGCACTCGGTTGGAAGCCGCAAGCCAGTTTTGATCCAGAGGACCGTGAGGCCCGAACGACGGTCCCTCCGCCCAAAGAGGAGCTTGCCCGTTCGGCCAATACGACAGCGCCGAATCCAGCCGTGTATCGCTGTTCACACCGCAGCCGTAGACGGCGTTGGTATGGACGCCGCGCACCTCGGACGGCTTCAGCGATGTATACACGTACTTGACCGCTGAGTCCTGCTGCTTGAGCCAGTAGGTGTACGCGCCGGGCGGCAACTGGTCGAAGGGGAAGTCAAGATAGACCGGGAAGAAGTCGACCAAGTCACGTAGTCCGTTGACCCGCTGATCCATGAAGTTCATCGAGCGGCTTGCCACATCGGTCGGCATGGAACCGGGCTCGTAACTCCCCGCAGGCGCATCCTCGAAGGCCTCCCGCGAATCATCGCTTCTGTCCCGGTCGTCATTGACCCAGATGCGAAGCGGATTCCCCCGCCTGCGTGACAACCGATCTGCATCGGTGATTGCCCCATTCCGGTCGAAGTCGGGGACAACCTCACAGGAAGGGAACAGTCGGAGATCATAAGTGCCCACCCGCAGGGGGGCATTGGCGAGGGGGTCGATGGTGTAGACGGGGGTTTCTTCCTGGCCGGTGTCGTTGTGGGTTTCGTCCGGCCAGTGGCGGAAGGTGTATTCGGGGGAGGCCGATTCGTTCTCCGGCGTCGCGGGGTCGTTCCAAGGCGTGAAGATCTCCATCCACGAGACAAACCGGTTATGCGGCGAGGAGTCGAGGCTGATCTTGTACTGGACCTTCTTGCCGGAGTGGAGATTGACGTTCGTCGACAGGGACGCCACGTCGACGGCCGCCGTGGTGGTCACAGCGAACTGGCCCGGGAGCGCAGGGAACCAGGAGTTGAAGTTCTGCCAGAACGCCTCCGAGGTATAGACTTGAGTGAGAGTCTGCGTCGAAGCGTTGTCGCCGATCAGGTCGACTTGTTCGTGCCCGCCTTCTGCATCGGGTATGCCATCGCCATCCCAGTCCTCCTCGCCCCATTCGAAGATGCTCCAAACGGCAGCGTCTTGGATCAGGAGGGTCGGCTCCCGGACGACGTCACCCCCACCGTACAAGTCCGTGCCCGGAGTCGGCACCAGTGTCCCCCAACCCCTGACCGTATCCGCCCCCGTCCGGCGATCTCTCAGAACAGTGCTTCCCCCGGAGACGTGATCGAGCCCTTGTCCGTTGGTGATGGCGGCGTCCCATGCTTGTACGAGAGTAGAGTACTTCACCCGGGGCGTTGTCTCAGCGAACGTGTCGAAGCCGTTCCACTTGAGCGAGAACGCCGACGTGTCAATCAGGAAGGCGACCCGGTCGTCGATGCCAGGGTGGGACTGTCGGTCATACTCGACCTTGAGGGTGTACCCGTCGCCATCGGCGTCGCCGGCCGCGAGGGACGGATCGTTCGCGTCCAAGCCGAGGGATGCCTTCCACCTATCCGGGATCCCGTCGCCCGCGGTCGAGTGGGCGGGGGCGACGAGCACTCCGGGATAGCGGAAGACCTGAAGGTTCGTCAGGCCGTGGGCCCAGGGGTGCGTGCTGGGCGCGGCGGCGTCGGCGGGGTTGGCGATGTCGAGGCCCCAGCGCAGTTCGATACCGTCGGGGAGGCCGTCGTTGTCGGTGTCGAAGCACATGTCGAGGTCGAAGCCGAAGACGCGCTTCAACTGGCCGATGTTGGCGATGGCGAAGTCGTTGTCGTCGGACGGGGCTTCGGTCCACGGGTACGGGCCGGGCAGGTCCTCCGGGAGCGCGTCTATGAAGCCTTCGGCGTGGATGCGGTCGTAGAAGGGGGCGGCGAGGGCCTTCAACTGGCCAAGGTTGAGCGGAAGGTCGTTTCCGCTTGCGGTGAAGCCGGCGAGCAGGTTGGAGACCGCCTGCCCGGCACCGCCGGGCAGGAGCCGGTCGAGTTCCCCCGCGGCCTGGGCGGCCATCCATTTGGCCTGGCCCTGATTCACGGCGGCATAGTCGTTCGGGACCGCGTTGGTGTCGAGCACGGAACGGGCGGTCCACCAGTGCGGGGAGTCGGAGGCGGAGGCGGAGAGGAGTAGCGAGGTGGCCAGAATCCAAGAACGAAGCAGGGGGAAAACTGAACATCGAACACCGAGCATCGAACACCCAACACCGAACGGCGGACGGGGTGCCGGATAAGTGCGCTGAGCTTCGTGGAGATCCGGGCCGGGCGATCGCGAGAGGCCCCTCATTCGGTCGCCGGAGCCGCCTGTCCGCCACAGCCTCCGAGAAGACGGAGCGACCTTCCCGGTCTCTTGTGTGGCGGAGCGCTCCGGGCACGGCGAGGGCGCCGCTTCCACGACAGACGGGCCGGTTGCCATCCGGGAACCCATGGCCGTTCGGCTACTTCGCGGCGGGGGTTGGGGCGATGACATTCAGGCGGGCTTTGATCGCCTCGCCGCGCGCGCCGCCGGAGAGGGTGCTCTTCAGCTGCTGCATCGCGGCGTCGCGGGGCTGCTTAACGGGGGCGAGCCCGGCGGCGTACTTGGCCTCGAGGGCGGCCTGGCGTTGGGCAAGGTCCTTCATCTTCTCGCGAAGCGCGGCGCGCTCGGCTTCGATGGCCTGGAACTCGGGGATCTTGGCGAGCGCGTCGCGGTAGGCCTTGTCCGCGCGCTGGAGCGCCTCGCGCTTCGCGGCGCCGGCGGCGGAGTTCATGGCGGTGAACTGGAGGTCCATCATCTCCTTGCGCAGCGCGACGGCCTCGGCAGCGGGCAACTGGGCGGCCGCTGGCAGGACGGCGGCGGCGAGGGCGAGCAGGGCGACGGTTGTTCTCATGGTCCGGTTCTCCTCGTTGGGTTGGTCAGGGTTGCGGCGGTGCGTTGGTGAAGGAGCCCATGGAGATGTCGCCCTGCGGCGGGATGGAGGTCAGCGTTGCGACGGGGCGTCCGCCGACGGTCAGGGCGCCGTTGACCTCGAGGTCGCCGGCAACGGTGTCGCCAGCCTTGAGGAGGTAGCGCAGATCGACGGATGCCACATTCAGCGCGGCGAGCCCGACGTTGAAGAGCCCGGCCCCGTCGCCGACGACGACCTGGGCCTGGAGCGTTCCGACGTTGCCCAGGTCGAACCCGCCTGCGTTGTGATTCCCGACCCACTCATGCCGGCCGTCGGCGGTCGAGTAGGCCACCTGCGCGTACTGCGGCGTGCTGACGATCTCCTCGACGTTGCTGGTGAAGGACTGGACGGTGAAGTAATACGACGATGCGTCGTACCATGTGCCGCACGGGTCATCGGGGCCGTTGACGTACATCGGCCGGGCGACGGCGCAGTCGCTGGAGTCCCAGAGCACCCAGTCGTAGGGCGTTCCGTAGCCGGGTGCCTGAATCAGAACGTGGCCGTTGCCGTCGACGCTCGCAAAACAGCCGAGGGACGACCGTTCGTAGACGCCCTCATACGGTCCGTAGCTGTCCATGACTCGAATGAAGGTGCGTTCGTGCAGGTTGGTCGTAACCAAGTGGGAAACCGGGGCCACGGTGCGGGCTGTGGCGAGCGAGAGATTCGTCAGCGCGTGTCCGCCGGCGTCATGCACCCCGACCCATGCGTGCCGGCCATCGGCGATTTCGAAGGGGATGGCGTTGGTGACGGGGCGGGTCTCGTCCCGGGTGACGTCTTCGTAGTAAGGCTCGACCGAGAAGGACCATCCGTTGTATCCGCCGTAGAACGAGCCGGAGGGCGTGCTGCCCTCGCCGTACGAGCCGAGGCACACCACTTCCGTCAGGGTCATCCACCAGAGGCTTCCGCTTCCGTCGCCGCTGATGGAATAGGCGCCGTCCTCCCGGGTGTAGCCCCAGCAGGAGTCGCCGTAGTACTTACCGTCATAAGGACTGTTGCCAGTGAGGTCCAAACTGGTCGGATATCCGTTCTCGTAGGTGACGTAGTACGAGACTGGCCATCCGTTCAGATAGAACCCACCACTTCCGTACCAGAGTTGCAGTGGAACAAACTCGATTAGCGGCCATGTGATCGTCCAGTTCCATGTCGCGTCGCGGACGATGGATGCGGCACCGAAGAAGCCGTTCGTGGGATCGCCTCTGTAGACGCCCGAATAGGGAAAGCCGTAGCCATACGGATCGAGGACGTTGAGGCCGGTCATGCGGTTAATCGTGACCTGAAACGTGCCCTGCGTCAGGGCGTAAGCGTACGCGGACTGGAGGTTGGTCAGGGACTGACCGGCGGCGTTCTGCGTGCCGGTCCAGTCGATCCGGCCGTCGGATTGAAGGGCGGAGGAGGCCGTGTTGTAGGCGGAATTGGCCTTGCTGTTCGCCACGTCGGCCTTGCGGTTCGCCGAGTCGGCCAAATTGGACGCATTGATGGCTGTGGTCGCGGCGGAGGCGCGAGCGTAATAGTTGTAGGGTTTGAGGGCGGCCGAGCCGAGGCCGACCAGGTTGCTGGCATTGATGCCGGTCAGGGTCGAGCCGTTCCCGTGGATCGTGCCTCCGAGGAGGTGGATGCCGCCGGGGGCGTAGACGACAAACTGTCCGGGGGTCGTGGAGGCCATGCCCGTCTCGCTGCTGCCCGCCCAGACGAAAGCCCTGTCGTGCTGCGCGTAGGCTCCGTAGCCGAGAGCGATGGAGTACTGTCCCGCGGCGGTGGCCTGCCCGAAGGCGAGGCTGTTGGATGGCCCCACCTGGCCGCCGGCGACGGAGAGCGTGTCGAAGAAGGTCGCACCGAGTCCCATGAAGTGATCTGCGGTGTTGGTCTGCGCGGGACACGCCGCGGCGGCGACGAGGAGAACGGGGAGGGCGATGCGAATCGTTTTCACGGGCGGCCTCCTGGATGGATCCCGGATGTCGGGAAGAGCAAGGGGCAAGGACCGGGCAGGACAGACGGACGGTAGATGGACGAAGCGGGAGGACGGGGAAAAACATGACTTGCGTTGAGAGAGCAGATGCCGTGGGACGGCGGGCGAACGACTCTGCGCAGGTCCGGTCATGGCGTCCCCAGTTCCTCAGACCTCTCGATTCCGCGGGACTCCAAGTGACCCGCGCAACGGCTCGAGGCTGCTCCCGCGCGGCACTGGGAGTCAAGGCGATTCGACAGGCGTGTCGTGGAGCTTTCAAAAGCGGAATGCATGGAGCGAGCAAAAGCGGAAAGGTGGAAGGGGCTCATGGGGGGCGGTTGGAGAACAGGACGATGGGGAGTTTTTGCCTGTCGGGGCGTTCCCTGAGGATGGAGACGGTTCCATCGAGGTGCTGGCAGAGGGTGAACCGGGTACCCGGGACGCCCTGAGTGGGGAAGATGTCGGTGCCGAAGTGGACACGGCCCACCGACGGTGATGGTGACGGGATGCCAGACGGACCGGTCATGGGTCCACCAGGGCTCCTTCGGCACGGGACGCAGCTTGGATCGTCCCTGCTCTGTGGCCTGATCCCAAGCGAGCTGCGGCGGCATGCCCAGTTCACGATGCCGTTCTCGCCGGTTTCGGTGGCGGCGCAACACACCGATGTGGCGGTTGACGTCTTCATTGTCTGAAGCCGGCGTCAGGCCATGGTGCGCGAACTAGGGCGGCAGGCGGTCCTGCCAGAGCTGGTGGATGCGTTCGACCTTGCCCTTCGCCTCGGGGGTGTTGGCGACGACGAACGACACCTCGTAGAACTTCAAGCGCTGCTCGATCCGGGTGAGGCTGCCTTCCTTGTTGCCGGTGAAGATCCCGGCGTGATCGACGTAGATCTCCATCGGAAGCCCGTAGTCCATGAAGGCTCCGTGGAGGACAGGTAGGCGGGCACGTTCCCGTTGCGGTAGATGGCGCAGCCGACCTGCAGACGGCTGCAGTCGTCGAGCATGTCCAGAGCACGTCCTGAATGCGGGCGACACCCAGCCGGGAACCAATCTGTCGCTTCATGCGGCCACCTTGGGCCGCTTCCCGCTCTTGCTCGCTCCGACCTTCCGCTTTTGCTCTTTCCCCCGACACGGATCTCCAGCCCCATCCGCGCCCCCCGATCAAGGCGACCGGCCAGCTGCCCGAGCCGTCCACCGTCCTCCTCGTGATCGTCGGCGTCGCCGGGCTGAGGATCTTCCATCGGCGGCGCAGCTGAGGCCGCAGGCAGGAACCGGGCACGGAGCGCAGAGCGAAGAGCAAAGAGCCAAGAGCGAAGAGCCGAGAGCCAAGGGCGAAGAGCGGAGAGCAAAGAGCCAAGAGCGGAGAGCAAAGAGCGGAGAGCGGAGGGCGGCGGAGACTCAAGATTCCCGACTGGGGCGCCTGTCCGCAGGTGCCCCCGTCGCGTTTCCAACCCTTGGAAACTCTCCGCCCCGGGTTTCCAAGGTCTGGAAACCGCCGCCTTTACCAGCTCGTCATGACCTCCACCCTACCCCGCGATCATCGCCTTGAGCCGCGCGATGAGCGACTGCGGCTTGAGCTGCTCGCGGACGCGGGCGGCCTCGTCGGCGGCGAGGCGGTCGAGCATCTCGGCGTTCGCGGCGAGACGTTCGGTGACGAGCTGGGTGACGCGGTGCGGCAGGTCGGCGTCGACCGCGAGCAGCGCGCCGAACGCGGCGGCGTCGATCTCGAGCAGTTCGCACTCGTCGACGGCGACGATCGTCGCGGTGCGCGGAAGGCCCGTGACGAGGCTCATCTCGCCGACGAGCGCCCCGGCCGCGGACTCGAAGGTCGCCGGCTCGGCCACGCCCTCGCGGCGCACCTCGCCCCGCAGCCGGCCCCGGAGGACGATGTAGCACGCCTCGCCCGGATCGCCCTGGCGGAACAGCGCCTCCCCGGAGCGGTAGCGCAGGCGGCGCGTCCGGCGCAGCATGCTCTCGAAGCCCGGCGGGTTCCCCTCGCCCACCACCTCGGCGCCGAGCACGCGGCGGCCGAAGTCGCTGCGGACGATCGCCTCCATCCGCGCCTGGAGGTCCGCGGGATCCGGCGGCGGAGCCGGCCGCCCCGCGAACGCGGCGCCGGCGGCGCGAAGCCAGTCGGCGTCCAGCGGCATCGGCGGCGTGATCCCGCGACGGCGCAACTCGTACCATGCGGCGGCGAACACGCGGCCGTTGATGGGACGGCGGTCCTGGAAGCGAAGCGACCAGAAGAACAACCGGTATCGCGCGCCCCAGTCGTTCGACTCGGCGATGTACGCCGTGGGCGCGGGCGCCAGCTCCACGTCCGGCACGCTGGCCGCGGCGCGCTGCAGGGCCTCGGTCACCTCCGCCGGTGCGTGCCCGTGGCCGATCGAGAGGAAGATCTCGTGCCGGCGCTTCGTATTCGGCTGCGAGAAGTTCTTCACGGTCGCCCCGGCCACGGCGCTGTTGGGCAGGATCACCGTCATGCCGTCGGTCGTGCGCAGACGCGTCTCGCGCCAGTTCGTGGACAACACCTGTCCGTCGATATCGCCGACGGAAATCCAGTCGCCCTCATGGAACGAGCGGACGAGATGGATCGACATCCCCGCCAGCAGGTTCCCCAGCACGCCCTGCAGCGCGAAGCCGACCACCGCCGTCACGATCGCCGTCGAGGCCAGCACGGGCGTGATGTTCCATCCGAGTTCCGCGTGCAGGACCCACACCGTGACCCCGCCGAGGAACAGCCAGCGCAGGATCACCATGAGCAGCGGCGGCACGGGGAACGGCCGCCCGCGGAGGTGGCTTCCCCACCGCAGCCCGGCCTCGCCCAGCGCCCCCAGCGTCGAGATCGTCCAGATGATGAACCACGCCTCCAGGTGCGTCGCGGCCGGGGCCAGCCACGCGCCGAGCTCGCTCCAGACCCGCGCCAGGGCGATCAGGCCCGCGGTCGCCAGGATGGCCAGCCCGTTCAGCCGGAGCCAGCTCATCAGCGACCGCGCGCCGGGCGCGGTGACGCGCCGCGAGAGCCCGGCGCCGGCGGCGAGCGACACCACGGCCAGGCCCAGGATCTGCGGCAGCGATTCGGCGAGCGGGAACGCGGTCGTCATGGGACCGCCTGGAGGGTCACCTCGGCGCCCTGGACGGCGAGCGAGGCGGTGGGAAGCTGCGCGCGGACGAGTTCATCGATCCGGTCCAGCGTCGCGTCATCGTGGTACTGCGAGTGATGGATCACGTGGAGCCGCCGCGCGCCCGTCGCGGCGGCGACCTCGACGCCGTCCGCCCACGTGCTGTGGCCCCAGGTCCGGTAGGCCGGGTACTGCTCCGGGGTGAAGGCGCCGTCGAAACACAGCAGCGACGCGGGGCCGGGCTCGCGGCAGAGCCGGAGCAGGCGGCCGCGCTCCTCCTCGGTCGTCAGCGGCCACTCGACATCCGTCGCGAAGACCAGCGCGGCGCCGGTAGACGGCTCGTCGATCCGGTAGGCCGTGCAGCCGCCGTCGTGGTGGACGCTGGTCCACCGGATGACCAGGCCTCCCTGCGGTCGCGGATGGGCGAAGCCGTCGTCCGGCAGCGTCGTGAGCGCGATGTTGGAATCCAGCGCATGCAGCTGAAGCGGCCAGAACGGCTGGGCCATGAGGCGCGGCAGAACCTCGTCGATCGTCCGCCCCTCGCGCCGCGGCGCGGCGAACTCGATGTGCCAGTCCGACTCGTAGATCTGCGGCAGCGACGGAAGCCCCATCACGTGGTCGAGGTGGTAGTGGGTCAGCAGGACCAGCAGCGACCGCGAGGTCTCCTCCGCCAGCCGGCGCCCCAACGGCCGAGCGCCGGTGCCCAGGTCGATCAGAACCCGCTCCCCCGCGTCGCCCTCGACGAGCACCGAGGTCGTCTCGCCGCCGTAGCGCATGTACGCCGGATCGGGCACCGGAAACGACCCGCGGATCCCGCCGTAGATCAGCTTCATGGATTCATCATACTTCCGGCCGGCCAAATGTCGCGCAGAAAGGCGGGGCCGGAGGTTCGCAGGATCGGAGGTTCGACGGTCCCGGCCTCATCCGCTCCGCCCTTCGGCCGTCGGCTGCTGGCTGCTGGTCGCTGGATGTTGGCTGTTGGATGTTGGATGTTGGCTGTTGGCTGTTCGGTGTTCGGTGTTCGATGTTCGATGTTCGGTGTTCCCTACTTCTCCGTCAACCCGATCACCCCATCCCACGCCTCCGGCGGCGCGGCGCGCAGGGGGGCGCACCGGTCGGCGTGGCGGGCGGACACCGCGTCGCCCTCGATCGCCCGGAACGCGGCCTCCGCCTCGCCGAAGCGCCCGGCCTCGAAGGCGGCCAGCGCGGCGTGGTAGGCGTCGAGCCACGCGGGCGACGGCCCGTCCGCGGCGCCCAGCGGCTCGAAGACGTCGACCGGCGCCTGCCGGCCCACGACGCGCAACCGCCCGAGCTTGCGCCAGACGAACCCGCCCCCGGCGGACGCGCGCACCGCGTCGGCCGCCATGAAGTAGGACCCGAACGCCTTGTTCGCGCCCTCGAGACGCGAGGCGAGGTTCGCGGCGTCGCCGAGGATCGTGTAGTTGAAACGCTCGTCCGACCCCATGTTCCCGACGATGACCTCGCCGGTGTTCAGGCCGATGCGCATCTTCACCGTGGCCCCGTAGCGCTCCGCCCACTCCGCCCGCCGCTCCGCCAGCCGCCGCTGGCAGGCGAGCGCCGTGCGGATCGCGCGGGCGGCATGGTCCTCCTGCCCGAGCGGCGCGTTCCAGAACGCGACGATCGCGTCGCCGATGTACTTGTCGACGTAGCCGCCCTCCGCGAGGATCACGTGCCCCATCTCGGTCAGGTACTCGTTGAGCAGCGCGGTGAGGTCCGTCGGGTCGAGCCTCTCCGAGAACGACGAGAACTTCTCGATGTCGGAGAAGAAGATCGTCAGGCTCCGCCGCTCCCCGCCCAGGCGAAGCCGCGACGGATCGTCGAGGATCTGCTCGATCACCGCGGGCCCCAGGTAATGCCGGAACGCCTGCTTGATGAAGGCCTTCTGCCGGCCCTCCGTCGAGTAGTTGTAGAGCGCCCCGCCGGCCACCGCGAGCGCCGCCGCGAGGGTCTGCAACACGACCGGGAACCACCACCCGGAGCCGTACAGAGCGAACCCCGCGGCGAGCGGCAGCAGGAACGCCGCCGCGATCGTCACGCCCAGGTGCCACGCCTTCCGCCCGAACACGGCGGCCAGGGCGAGCAGCAGCGCGAACGCGGCCGCGCAGGCGACGGACACCGCCGGGGGCAACGGACGGATGAAGTCCCCGGCGAGGAGGTTGTCCAGCGCCGTCGCATGGATCTCGACCCCAGGATAGACGCGGCTGATCGGCGTCGGCCGCAGGTCCATCAGCCCCGGCGCGCTGGCGCCGACGAAGACATACTTGCCGCGCAACTCCGACGGATGGACGACCGGATTCGTCGCGCCCTCGGCGAGTTGCAGCTCGGACTGGAGGATCCCCGCCGCCCCGTAGGCCCTGTGCGTGCCCGACGGTCCGCGGAACCGCAGGATCGCGCGGCCCGTGTCGTCGACCGGCACGCGGCGATCGCCGGCGACGAGGCCGCCCCGCTCCAGCCGCACGCCGGTCGGCTGCTCGTGGATGCGCGCCGAGGCCAGCCACGCCGCCATGCCGAGCGACGGCACCGCCTCGCCGTCGAAGATCCGGAACATCGAGATGCGCCGGAACACGCCGTCCGCGTCGGGCACGTCGCGCACGTTTCCCAGCACCAGCGCGTTGGTCGCGACGTCCGGGATGGCGAACGCGGCGCCCCGCGCCACGGCCCCCGTTCCGGCGCCCGCGGCGGCCAGCCATTCCTTCAGCCCGTCGAACCGCTGCCACGGCCGGGGCACGTCCTCCGGCCACCGCGCCGACTCCAGGTCGAGGTCGTCGCCGAGGAAGACGCCGCCCGCGAAGGTCTCCGTGCGCGCGACCGCCGCGCCCAGCTCGGCGTCGTCCGCCACGCCCATGAACGACGGCTCCGTGAAGATGATGTCGAACGCGACGCCGCGCGCGCCCGCGCGGTTGCAGAAGTCGAGGATCGGCGCGTAGACCCCGCGGGGCCAGGGCCACGGCAGCTTGTTCTCCCGCCGCGCCCAGTCGAGGCTGGGCTGGTCGATGAGGATGATGCGGATGTCGTCCGTCACCGCCGAGGGGCGCGCCCCGGCCCGCACGCGCCAGCTCCACGTGACGTACTCCGGCCGGTCGAGCCAGCCCGCGGTCTCCAGCGCAAACGCGGCCATCAGGGCGGCGACGGCCGCGAACGCGGAGGCGATCCACTTGGATCTCATGGCGCCCCTCCGGCCGTCAGCTCCGGCGCCTGGGGGGTGCGGGGCTGCTGTTCGACGGGGGCGAGGGACGGGATCTCGTCGAGACCGCCGGCGGCCTCGAGCTCCAGGACGCGGCGGCCCTGCGGGAGCACGCGCGCCTCGAGGCTCGCGACACCCCGGTTGTAGGCCTCGACCGCCCGGCCGAGCGCCACGCCGATGTCGGCGACGTGCGAACCCAGCGTCGCGAGGCGCTTGTAGAGCTCGCGGCCGAGTTCCGAGATCTCCTTCGCGTTGTCCGCGAGCTTCTGCTGGCGCCAGCCGTAGGACACGGCCTTCAGCAGCGCGATCAGGGTCGTCGGCGTGGCGAGGATGACGCGCTCGTTGACGCCCTGCTCGATCAGGGACGGGTCCTGCTCCAGCGCTGCGCTGAAGAACGTCTCGCCGGGCAGGAACAGCACGACGAACTCGGGCGTGAAGTCGAACTGGTCCCAGTAGGATTTGCGGCCGAGCGCGACGAGGTGCTCGCGGATCTGGCGCGCATGGTCGCGCAGACGGGCGCGGCGGACGTCGTCGTCCTTCGCCTCCAGCGCCTCGAGGTATCCGGCGAGCGGCGCCTTGGCGTCGACCACGATCTGCCGGCCCGCGGGCAGGCGCACGATCAGGTCCGGGCGCAGGCGGCCCTCGTCGCCCTCCGTGCTGACCTGCTCCTCGAAATCGCAGTGGTCGAGCATGCCGGCGAGTTCGACGACGCGGCGGAGCTGGATCTCGCCCCAGCGTCCGCGCACGCGCGGCGTGCCGAGTGCGCGGACCAGGTTCGAGGCCTCCGCGCGCAGCTTCTCCTGCGCGTCCTGCAGGCCGCGGACCTGCTCCACGAGACCCTGGTAGGCCCCGGCGCGGGTGGTCTCGATCTTCTGGACCGTCGTCTGGAACTTCTCGAGCGATTCGCGCACCGGCGCGACGAGCTCGCCGATCGCCTGCTGCCGCCGCTGGAGATCGCCCGCCGCCTGCTCCTGCTGAGCCTTCATCGCGGTACGGGCGAGCTGCAGGAAGGACTCGTTGTTCGACTGCAGCGCCTGAGCCGAAAGCGCCTGGAACGTGTCGGCCAGCTGCCTCCGCGCCTCCTCGATCAGCGCGAGCTTCTCCTGCGCCGCGACGCGCTCGTTCTCGAGTTCGGCCTGGAGGCGGGATTGCGCGGACTGGAGGTCGGACAACTGCCCGCGCAGGTCGCTTGCGGCGGTCTCGGCGTCGCCCAACCGCTCCTGGAGGTCGGCCGCCTGCTGCTCGCGCGCGGCGACGCGCTCCGTCAGCCCGGCGACGCGCGCCTCGGCCTCCGAGCGCTGCCGTTCCACGACGCCGGCAGCCCGCAGCCGCGCGATCCACCACCCCAGCGCCGCCCCCGTCGCGAGACACCCCGCGCCGACCCCGATCGTTGTCGCATCCATGGTCCCGGCTCCCTCCGTCCGTCGCGCCGCCCATCATACGCCGCAGCGCCGCCGACGCGAGCCCGGGCGACGCCCGAGGTCCGAAGCCGGAGGTCCGAGGTCGGCGATGGGGCGCCACGGCTACGACGTGGCGCACCGGGGCGTTGGCCCGATCCGTACGCGGTCGGCAGCGCACCGGCACCGCGGGTCATAGCCCCGCGGCTACCCGGAGGTCCGGGCATCGGCGAGCTTCGCTGAACCGCAATCCCGATGGACACGATCACCGGGTACCCGAAACCGCTTGCCCCGATCCGGCACCGGGGGCAGTCTTTCCTGCACGGCAACGCCGATCACGCGACGAATGGCGCTGACAGGCCATGCGATCGGCGGGTCAGGCGGGAGGCACGCGGCATGGCGACACGAAAGGCATCGAAGCCGAGGACGAAGAGTCGGGCGGCAGGCGCGGCGGGGGGCGGCGCCGGACCGAAGCTGCTGTCAGGCGGCAATCCGCAGATCGCGAAGGCGGACGGTGACGCGCCGGTCCGGGCCTATATCGAGGCGATGCCGGGCTGGAAGAGCGGCCTGGGGCGGCGGCTGGACAAGTTGATCGAGCGGACCATGCCCGGCGTGCGGAAGGCCGTGCGATGGAACTCGCCCTTCTACGGCGTCGAGGGCAGGGGCTGGTTCCTCGGCCTCCATTGCTTCGCGAAGTACATCAAGGTCGCCTTCTTCCGCGGCGCATCGCTGCGTCCGCCGCCGCCGGGGGCGTCGAAGGACCCCAACGTGCGCTACCTCGACATCCACGAGAACGATCCGTTCGACGAGAGGCAGGTGGCGGATTGGATCCGCCAGGCGGCGGCGCTGCCCGGGTGGGACGGACGCTGACCGGCGGTATCGGATCAGAGCACCACCGCCGCGGCGGCGGTGGCGGGGATCCAGCCCTCGCGGCCGGCGAGGCGGATCTTGAGCCAGGGGCCCTGCTCCTCCGTCGCTTCGGCGATGGCGCCGCGGGGGACGGTGAAGTGCGACGAGGCGCCCTCGAGCGGCGCGTAGAGCGCGTTGACCCCGGTTCCGGTCACGACGTGTTCCGCGTCCAGCGCACCCCAGTGGCGCAGGCCGGCCAGCCCGACCGCGCACGCGACGGCGCAGGCCGCCGCGAGGCGGCGCAGCAGGGAGGCCGGGCCCCGCCGCCACAGCCAGGAGACGGCGAGAAGAAGCAGTCCGGTCCACCACCCCGCGGTGGCGAGGATGCGCGCCTCGGCGGCGGAGATCCGCTCCAGCGGCCACCGGTACCACGGCGGCGCCGGCACCGGCGCCCCGCCGAGTTCCAGCGCGACTTTCAGGTTCGCCGCGACATCGGCGTCGCGCGGCGCCAACCGCCACGCGCGCCGGTACTCCAGCACGGCCCGGCCCGGATCGCCCTCGCGGTAGCGCGCGTTGCCGAGATTGAAGCGAAGGGCCGCGGATTCGCCGCTTCCGGCGAGCTCCGCCTCGTAGATCTGCGCCGCCTCGGCGAAGCGCCCGGCATCGTACGCGGCCTTGGCGCTGGCGGGGCCCTCCGCGGCGGGCACGCTCGCCGCGGCCAGCAGGGTCGCCGCGACGGACACCCGGATGGACGGCCGCCGCCTCACAGCTTCGCCCTTTCGCAGCGGGAGAGAATCCGCAGGAGGACCTCCACGCGATCGCGCATGCCGCCCGCGCGGGCGTCGCTGCCGGCATAGCGGGCCTCGTCGCACGCATCGAACAGGCGTGCGATCCCGTCCAGCGTCTCGCGCTCGACACCCGCCGCGGCGAATGCGGCGACGACGCGGTCGCGCGCGACCTCGCCGGGCGCCAGGTTCAACCGGTTGCCGAAGTAGGTTGTCAGCGCCTCCCACATCGCCTCGTGGAAGGCGGGGGCATCCCCCTTCGTCACCGCCGCCCGGGCGCGGGCCACGGCAGGACGCGCCGCGCGGGGCGCCTGTTCGCGCCGCGCGCGGGCCACGTCGTGCTCCAGGGCCTCGCGCCGCCGGGCGAGGAGGAGCGCGGCAAGCGCCGCCACGCCCGGAAGCGCATGGATCATCGCGCCCGGCCATCGGAAGGCATCGAACCGGCGCAACGCCCGCAGCCTCGACGCGGTGATCGCGGGCACGGCCGTCGCCGGCTTCAGGTAGACGATGTCCGGAGCGCCCTCCAGGATCTGCGGGCCGGACGGCGTGGCCATCGCGAGACGGAGCGACGCCGCGCCGTTGGTCGACGCGTGGACGACCAGCGGGAACGGCCCGCGCGTCAGCGTCCGGTAGGCCCGGGCCGCGGTGTCGAAGTAGCTGAACGACAGCGGGGGGATCTCGGTCGCCGTCGCATCGCGCGGGATCACGACCTGCTCGAAGATCTTCTCGCGCGGGTTGTCGCCGCGGCTGACGAGTCGCGGATCGTAGACGCGGAAGGCGGCCCCGAGGTCGAGGCGCGGCGCGTTCACCGCCTCCAGGTTCGCCTCGCCGCGGACGGTCATCGTCACCGTCACCGGCTCGCCGGCGCTGATCTCCGTCGGGCGCACGGCGACGTCCCACTCGCACGCGCCGACCGCGCCGCTGAACGAGTCCGGCCGCCCCTCGACCGGCAGGGGGAGAATGGACAGCTTCACCGGCTCGGAGGCGAGGTCGACCGGCCGGCGCTCGCCCCGGCCGAACGGACTCCCGGCGAAGAAGTCCTCGAAGAACGAGTCGCCGAACGGCCCCCTCGACCGGCCCTGGCGGCGCACGACGACGCCGGCCCGCAGGGTCGGAGCGAGCACGATCTCGCCCGCGGTCAGCGCCCGGCCCTCGGCACGGAAGGCGCGGACCTGGTAGACCTGTCCGTCGATCGTCTCGTGCCCCGCGTTGACCTCGGCGAACGGACCGAGCTTGATGCCGCTCTGCGGCATGTTCATCAGTTCGACCTGGCGGTCCAGCTCGATCCCCCGCGAGTAGACGAGGACCGTGATCGTGAAGCGTTCGTGGACGTAGGCCTCCGGCTTGTCGACGCGCACGCGCGCGAACGCGAGCTTGGAGAGATCGTCGACCGTGCCCGCCCCCGGCGCGCCCGCGTCGGCGGGCACCACCTGGACCTTCACCGCGGCCAGGTCGAAGGCCTTTCCGCCCGCCTCGAACCGGAACGGCCCGACGACGTGGTCGCCGGCCTTCACCGCCGTCAGGGCGAAGCGGTGGACGACCGAGCGGTCGACCGCACCGTTGACGATGTTGAGGCGGCTCTCCTGGCCGGCGGACTGCACCTGGAAGCCGTCGAGGTCGGGCATCTGCGGCGGAGGCGCGTCGGACAGGTTCGACACGGTGATGGTGGCGACGGCGACCTCGCCGACCTTCATCGCGCGGGGCTGGATGTCGAGAGTGACGGACGGATCGGCCGCGCGCGCCGCCACGGCAAGGCCGAGCGCAACCGCCGGGGCCACCCGCCGGAGCCACGCGCCGGCGATCTGTACGATTCCTCTCACGAGCGTTTCGACCACACTGGCCGCACCGCGTTCGGGATGCAAGCCGGCGCTCGTGGGCGATCTGCTGCGCCAGCGGTCTGCCATTCCGTTCGTTCGGCGTTCGATGTTCGGTGTTCGGTGTTCGATGTTCGGTGTTCGATGTTCGGTGTTCTCACCAGTCCTTGTCCACCGGCACCTGCTTCCCGAGATTGAGCCGCATCTTCTCCCGCATTGCGGCCTCCTCGGCCTTCATTGCGTCGAGGAGCATCAGCGCCTCCTCCTTCGACATGTCCTCCGGTTTCTCCTCGCCCTCCGCGCCGGCGGGCGTCTCGTCCTCGTTCATCTCCCCCGGCTGCGGTTGCGGCTGGCCGTCCTGCTGTTCCTGCGCCGGCGGCTGCGCTTGATCCGGCTTCTGCTGTTGAGAGTCCTGTTGATCGGGCTTCTGCTGCGGATCCTGCTGCTGCGGCTGGTCCTGGGGTTGGTTCTGGGGCTGGTTCTGCTGCTGTTCCTGTTGCTGCTGTTTCTGCTGCTCGATCTGCTCCTCGATCTGGCGGATGAGCTGGCCGGTCATCTCGTAGTTCACGCGCGCGTCGTCGTCCGACGGCGCGAGGAGCAGCGAGTCGCCGAACGCGGAGAGCGCCTGGCCGGCGGAGGACTGGGCCTCCTGCAGCTTCTGCGCCTCCTGCAGGCCCCGGGCGCGGCCGGCGAGGAGATGGCCGCGGTTGTAGAGAGCGCGGGCCTGGACGGCGGTGTCGGTGGTGCGGAGGGCCTGGTCGAGGGCGGCCTCGGCCTCGGCATCCTTCCCCTCCTCCTGCTGGAGCGCGAGGCCCTGGTTGTAGCGGGCGCGCGCGGGGTCGAGCTTCGCGTTGGGAGCGCCCTGGGCGGCGCGATCGAAGGCGGAGGCGGCCGACGGAAGATCCCCGGCCTGGAGCCGGCGGCGCCCCTCCTTCATGGCCTCGCGGGGCGAAGGCTCCGCGACGGCGGGAGCCCCGCCGGCGGCGAGGGCGGCGGCCAGGACCATCCACGACGGGCGGACGATTCGCTTCACGGAGTGACCTCCCCGTTCGGGCGCCGCGGACGGCGCGCGGCATCGGGCCAGGCGGCCTCGAGGGCCAGCAGCAGCAGGGCGAGGCCGATGAACCACGCGCCGCGATCCTCGTGCATGCGGGCCATGCGCGACTCCTGCGCCTCGCGACGCAGGGGCAGGATGCCCTGCTCGTAGATCCGTTCGAGACCGAAGTCGCCGGGCGCGGCGCGCACGTAGGCGCCCCCGGTCGTGGTGGCGAGCTTCGCGAGGGTGTCCTCGCGCAGCGCGGACTTCACGACGTTGCCCTGGCGGTCCTTGAGGAAGCCGCCGGGCACCTTCTCGGCCGGGATCAGCTCGCCCTCGGGGGTGCCGACGCCGACGGCGAAGACCTTGATGTCCTTCTCCTTCAGCTCCGGGAGAAGCGCGGCCGCGTCGTCCTCGTGGGCCTCGCCGTCGGTGACCAGGATCACGACGCGGTCGCCGGCGGACTGGAGATCGAAGGCCTTCATCGCGCCCCGCAGGGCCTCGGCGATCGACGTGCCGCCGCGGGGAATGATGCCGGCGCGGACATCCTCGAGCGTCATCAGGAAGGCGGCGTAGTCGATCGTCATCGGGCATTGCAGGAACGAGGATCCGGCGAAGGCGAGCAGCGCGATGCGGTCGCCCTTGAGCCGCGCGACGAGGTCCCGCACGCCCCACTTGGCCTGCTGGAGGCGCGTGGGCTTCAGGTCCACCGCGAGCATGCTGTTCGAGGTGTCGAGCGCGACGACGATCTGGAGGCCGCGCCGGCGGACCTCCTCCCACCGCGTCCCCCACTGCGGGCGCGCGAGCGAGGCGGCGACCAGGGCGCCCGCGGCGAGCCAGAGCGCGAGCTTCCGCCGGAGCCGCCGCTCGTCGCGCCCGGGCACAAGCTGCGCCCAGAGGGCGGAGTCGGCCATCTCCGCGAGGCGCCGCGTCCGCCGACGCAGCAGCGCGAACGCCGCCCAGCCGGCGACCGCCCACGCCGCCAGCAGCCACAGCCACTCGGGCCTGCCCCACTGGATCATGCCGGCAGCCTCCCGAGGCGCGTCAGCGACAGGGCCTTCGCCCCCGCCAGGAGCAGCAGCCCGGCCGCCGCCCACCCCATGAACCGCTCCTCGTAGCGCGTGAACTGGCGGACCTCGATCTCGGTTTTCTCGAGTTCGTCGATCTGCGCGTAGACGTCCTCGAGCGACCGGAGGTCCGTCGCGCGGAAATAGGCCGCGCCGGTGGTCTTCGCCATGCGCTGGAGAAGGGCCTCGTCGATCTCCACCGGCTGCCGGACCATCTGGACCCCGCCGAACGGAAGGCGGACGGGCATCGGCGCGAAGCCGCGCGTGCCGGCGCCGACGGTGTAGACCTTGATGCCGAGCGCCTCGGCGGCCTGGGCGGCGTCGTCGGGCGAGATGCTCCCGGAGTTGTTCATGCCGTCGGTCAGCAGCACGACCACGCGGCTCTTGGCGCGGCTGTCCCGCAGCCGGTTCACCGCCGATGCGAGCGCCGTGCCGATGCCGGTCCCGTCGCCGACCATCCCGATCTCGAGCCCCGCGGTCCGCGTGAGAAGCCACGCGTGGTCCATGGTCAGGGGCGAGGCGGTGTACGGCATCGCCGCGAACGCGACCATCCCGATGCGGTCGTTCTCGCGACGCTTCACGAAGGCCTCGATCACGCGCTTGGCGGCGTCGAGGCGGTTGATCCGCTCGGTGCGCGTCGAGAAGTCCTCGGCGGCCATCGAGGGCGAGACGTCGACGACGAGGACGATATCCACCGCCTCGGTGCGGACGACGCTCTCGTCGAGCCCCTTCTGCGGGCGCGCCAGCGCCACGACGAGAAGCGCCAGCCCGGCGCCGCGGATCCACGGTAGCAGCGCGTGCGCCCGCACGGCCCACGACACCGGCAGCGCGCGCAGCGCGGCGCCGTCGGAGAACGGCAGCACCAGCCGCGCCGGGGCGCGGACGCGCAGCCATTCCAGTGCCGGGACCGCCAGCAGCAGGAGCAGGAACCACGGGTGGCGCAGCGTCACGGCTTCGCGCCCTCCGCGGCCGGCGGCGGGATCGTCTCGCGGACCAGCCGTTCCGCCGCCTGCGCCGCCGCCTTCATCTCCTCGGGCCCCGGGCGGGCGCGGGCGAACTTGACGAGGTCGCTGTGGACGAGGAAGTCGCGGGTGACCCGCTGGTGCACCGGCGCGAGCGTGTTGGACTCGGCGGCCTCGCGGATGAACTCCTCGGTCGTCCGCTCCGGCGCCTGCAGGCCGAAGCGGCGCTCGATGTAGGAGCGGACGATCCGCGACAGCTCGACGTAGAAGGGCTCGGCCTCCCCCGCCTCGACCCATCCGCGCGACAGCAGGCGCTGGAGGTCCGCCAGCGCGACGTCGTGCGCCGGGGGAAGCGGCGGTGGCGGGGCCGGCGCGCGCACGCGGCGGAACAGCCGCACCGCGAGCAGGGCCGCGCCGAGCGCCAGCAGCGCGACGAGGGGGAAGACCCAGAGCCCGCGCGGGATCGCCGGGGCCCAGTCGACGGCGCCCTTTCGTCCGCGCAGGTCCTTCTCATCGCCCGCCAGCGACGTGGCGACCTCGACGGACACGATCGGCACGGCCACCGACACGACGGCCTGCGTGCCCGCCGCGACATGCACCGAGCCGGTGAAGACGGCGTGGCTGCCGATCTCGAACGACGTGAACCGGAAGACGGCCTCGGTACGGGCGGCGGCGCCCTCGCGAACCGGCGCGGCCCAGCGGCGGTCGAGCACGCGCACCGCGTTGCTGCGGCCCGGCTCGTCGACCGTCACCGTCGCGCCCGGCGGATGCCCGACGCTCAACCGCGCCGTCACCGGCATCCCGATCCGGATCGCGTTCGTGCTCAGCGCCACCTCCACCCGCACGGCGCCGTTCGTCGCCGCGGCCCGCACCGCGTACGAGGGGCCGCGGCCGCAGCCGGCGGCGGACAGGAGGACCAACACCGGGGCGCACAGGGCGCGAAGGAGGCGGGGGTTCAACATCCAACGACCAACAGCCAACCTCCAACATCCAATGCCCAACAGCCAACAGCCAACATCCAACGTTCGACATCCAACGGGCGTGGAACAGGAGGAAGGAAGCCCGGAACCCGAGACGCCGCCCGACACCCTACCCCTGACACCTGGCACCTTCACGGCGGGCTCCTCAGGTGCGCTGGCGGCGCTCGCGTTCGCGGAAGAAGCGGACGAGGGCGCGGTCGTAGGGTTCACCGGCCGAGACCTCGATCGCATCGAGGCCGGCGCGCCGCAGGCGGGACAGCAGATCGGCGCGCTGCGCGGCGGCGCGCCCGGTCAGGCGCGCGCGCGTGGAAGGGTCGGAGGCGTCGCGCAGGAAACGCTCGCCGGTCTCGAGGTCCTCGAACTCGACGAGCCCGGCCTTCGGCCAGGCCTGTTCCCGCCGGTCCGAAACGACAACGGCGATCACGTCGTGGCGCCGCGCGGCGATCGACAGCAGCCGGTCCGCCGCGTCGGGGAAGAGGAAATCGGTCAGCAGGAAGCAGACCGAGCGCCGCGTGATGACATGGTTCAGGAACTCCAGCGCCGGGGCGACCGCGGTGTCGCGGCGGCGCGGCTCGTGGAAGAGCGCCTCGCGGATGACGCGCAACCCGTGGCCGACGCCCTTGCGCGGCGGCACGTAGGCCTCGACCTCGCCCGAGAAGAGCACGAGGCCGACGCGGTCGTTGTTGCGGATGGCCGAGAACGCGAGGACCGCCGTCATCTCGGCGATCAGGTCCTTCTTGAGCTGCCCGAGGCTTCCGAAGCGGTTCGACGCGCTGACGTCGGCGAGGAAGAGGACGGTCAGCTCGCGCTCCTCGACGAACTTCTTCACGAACGGCTGGCCCATGCGCGCCGTCACGTTCCAGTCGATCGAGCGGACGTCGTCGCCCGGCTGGTACTCGCGGACCTCGTCGAACTCCATGCCGCGTCCCTTGAAGACGCTCTGGTACTGGCCGGCGAAGACCTCGTTGACGAGCCTGCGCGACCGGATCTCGATCCGCCGGACCTTGCGGAGGATCTCCTTCGGGATCATCGACCCCCTCCGCCCCGGCGTCGGGCGGGCGCCCGGCCGGTGCGGTGGGAACGGGCCACCGCGTCGGCGAACGCGCGGCCGTGGGCCAGGATCTGGAGCACGCGGGGCGGGTGCAGCATCTGCGTCCGCCACAGGAGCTCGATCAGGTGCAGGCAATCGTGGGCGGACTGCTCGACCTGGCGCCACGGGGCGCCCCCGGCGGGCCGGGTGGCGTTGGCGGCATCCCACGACTCGGTGAAACGGCGGTGCGCGGACTCCAGTTCGATGCTGAGGGCCTGGCCGGCAAGGTCGTCGCGAGGGAGCACCTCGACGAGGTCCTTGACGCGCGCGTTGAAGCGCTCGGCGGCCCGCTGCAGGTCCAGGATGTCGTTCACGTTGCCCTCCCCCCGGGTCTTCATGGCACCGGGAGTTCGTTGAGGATCCGGGCGATCAGCGTGTCCGGCGTGATCTCCTCGGCCTCGGCTTCGTAGGTCAGCAGCACCCGGTGCCGCAGCACGTCGGGGGCGATGCTTTTCACGTCCTGCGGCGTCACGTAGCCGCGGCCCAGGAGGAAGGCGTGCGCGCGGGCCGCCAGCGTCAGGAAGATCGTCGCGCGCGGCGACGCGCCGTAGCGGATGTACTCGCGGATCTCCAGCTTGTGCTTCTTCGGATCGCGCGTGGCGAACACGATGTCGAGGATGTACTCGCGGATCTTGTCGTCGACGTAGATCTCGTCGACCACGGCGCGCGCGGCGAGGATCGCCGCCGGCTCGACCACCGGCCGGGTGTCGTGCCGGCGCGCCGTCCGGGCCTCGGCGTCCAGGATCTTCCGCTCCTCGTCGCGCGAGGGGTAGCCGACCAGCACCTTCAGCATGAAGCGGTCCACCTGCGCCTCGGGAAGCGGATAGGTCCCCTCCTGCTCGATCGGGTTCTCCGTGGCCAGCACGAGGAACGGCTCCGGCAGGGCGAAGGTCTCGCCGCCGATCGTCACCTGCCGCTCCTGCATCGCCTCGAGCAGCGCGCTCTGCACCTTCGCGGGGGCGCGGTTGATTTCGTCGGCCAGGATGATGTTCGCGAAGACCGGCCCCTTGCGGATGGCAAAGGTCGCCTCGCGCGGATTGTAGATCTGCGTTCCGATCAGGTCCGCCGGCAGGAGGTCGGGCGTGAACTGGATCCGCTGGAACCTCGTGTTCAACGCGCCGGCCAGCGTCCGCACCGCCAGGGTCTTCGCAAGACCCGGCACGCCCTCCAGGAGGATGTGACCGTCCGCCAGCAGGCCGATCAGGAGCCGGTCGACCAGGGGCCGCTGCCCGATGATCACCTTCTCGATCTCGCCCCGCAGCGCCGTCACCAGCGCCCCGTGCTCCCGAACCTGCTCGTTGATGACTCCGATACCCGCGTTCATCCGATGAAACCCGTCCTGTCGTCCCTTCGCACCTTCCAACGAACCCCATGTTCTGGCCGGCCGGCAGTCATCCCTCAACGCCAGCCCGCCGATCATTCCACCAAAACGTCCCTGAAAGGCTGTCATTTTGACACATTTGAAGCCGTTTTGTTGAGTGAAATCTTTCCTATGTGGCGATATTTGTTGTGTAAACAAATGCAACATATTATCCCCGAATATTATACATACTAAATCTCGGTCCAGTCGCGCCGGCCGAGCATTCAGGAATCATTTCGATTCCCCCGGCCTTTCCGGATGATCGGGAAAACGGGAAGACAACCGCGGCGACGGGCGTATACTGCACGGCAACGGGAGACTCCGCCATGAACGCACGACGCCGTACCGCCAGTCTCGGACTCACCCTCGCAGCGGCCGTCGCGGCCACCGCCGCGCCCCCCCGCCCGGACGCCGGGGGCGACTCCGCCCGCAGGGCGGCCACGGAGGCCAACCGCTTCGCCGCCGCGCTGTTCGGGGAGCTTGCGGCCACGGCGAAGGACAACCTCGTCGTCTCGCCGTTCAGCATCCACGCCTGCATGTCCATGGTCGCCGCCGGGGCGGCCGGGGACACGGAGCGTCAGATGGTCCAGGCACTGGCGCTTCCCCCGGACCGGACGGCCCGCCACGCCGCGCTCGCCGCGCTCCGCACCCGGATGGACGCCGTCGGCGCGAAGGGCGATCTCACGCTCGAGGTCGCGAACCGGGTCTGGGCCCAGAAGTCCCACCCCCTGCTCCCCGCGTTCGTGACGGATATCGAATCGGTCTTCGGCGCCGGCTTCGCCCCCGCCGACTTCGCCGGCCAGGCCGATAGGGAGCGCGGCGTCATCAACGCATGGGTCGAGGAGAAGACCCACGACCGGATCAAGGAACTGATCCAGCCGGGCCTTCTCGGCCCCGACACCCGGATGGTCCTCGTGAACGCCGTCTACTTCTACGGCACCTGGCAGACCCCGTTCTCGAAGGACCGGACCGAGGCCGCGCCGTTCCATGCCGCCCCGGGGCGCGACATCGAGGTCGACCTCATGCAGGCACACCTGGAGCATCTCGGCTACCACGAGGAGCCCGGACTCCAGGTCTGCGAACTGCCCTACAAGGGCCGCGAGGTGTCGATGGTCGTCCTGCTTCCCGCCTCCGGCCGCCTCGGCGCGCTCGAAACCCGGCTCGCCCGCGAGGGCCTCGACGCCGTCGCCGGCCGCCTGCGGCCGCGGACGGTGAACGTCGCGCTGCCCCGCTTCCGGATCGAGGCGCAGTTCGGACTGAACGACCCCCTGATCGCCCTCGGCATGCGCGACGCCTTCAACCCGGGCCGCGCCGACTTCTCCGGCATGACGGGCACGCGGGACCTGTTCGTCAGCGCCGTCGTCCACAAGGCCTTCATCGAGGTCAACGAGAAGGGCACCGAGGCCGCGGCGGCGACCGCCGCCGTGATGCGACTGACGGCCATGCCGGTGGCCGAGGAGCCCGCCGTTTTCCGCGCCGACCGCCCGTTCCTCTTCGTCCTTCGCGACCGGGCCTCGGGCTCCATTCTCTTCCTCGGCCGCGTCGCCGCGCCCTCCCGGACGTGAAGGCCCGGGGCCGAAACTTGGAACTTGGAACTTGAAACTCCCCCCGCTCCGGCCTATCCCTAGCGCATTGCCGTGATACGGAGGATCTCCAGCCTTCTGCTGGCCGCATGGTTTGCGGCGGCGCTCCTGCTCACGCCGCTGCTCCACACGCACGGCGCGGGGGCGGAGTGCCACGGCGCCTGCGGTTCGCATTCCCACGATTCCGAACCGGGCCGGACGGACGGTCCCTCGCTCGACAAGTGCCCGGCCTGCCAGTTCGCCACGACCACCGCGGTCACGCCGACCGTCGACACCGACCCAACGCCGTCGATCCGCATCGCCGACCCCGCGCGCCAGCTGTTGCCGGCTCCCGAGGCGGCGCCGTCGATCCTTCTGCCCCCCTCCCGCGGTCCCCCGCGGGCCTGAGTTCGAACCGTCCGGCCGCGACGGTGAGTGCCGTCCGCGGCGGGTCTTCGCGCCCCCGTGAAGCGCGCGGTCCTTGCAGGTCCCGTCCCTTTGAACTCAGGAGCATCGATGAATCCGATCGTCCGTCCGTTCGCCGTCCTCGCCGCCACGACGCTGCTCGCCGGCGTCGCAGCCGCCCAGTCCGCGCCGGCCGCCGGCGTCCCGTCCGCGCCCGAGCCGGCCCCCGGCCTCTCGCTGAAGAAAGTCGTTCAGTCCTTCAATCCCGACGTCTCCGCCGTGCTCGACGGCTTCTACTATTACGAGGACTCCGCCGAGGGGCTGGGCCACGTGATGGAGGAGCTGTCCGGCTTCGGCCACGCGCACGGCGAAGGCGAAGACGCCCACGGCCACGACCACGGAATCGACAACGGGTTCAACCTGCGCCACATCGAGCTGATCGTGTCGGCGTCGGTCGATCCGTACTTCCGCGCGCTGGTCAACGCCGCCGTCGACGAGCACGGCGCGGAGCTTGAGGAGGCCTGGTTCGAGACGATCGCGCTGCCCGGGGGCCTGAAACTCAAGGCGGGCAAGTTCTACAGCGACTTCGGCTACATCAACGCCCAGCACGCGCACCAGTGGGACTTCACCGACCAGCCGCTGATCTACCGGCTGCTTCTCGGCGACCACGGGCTGAACGACAAGGGCGCGCAGCTCTCGTGGCTCGCCCCCACCCCGTTCTACCTCGTCGCCGGCATCGAGGGATTCCAGGGCGACAACGAGGCCTCCTACGCCTACCACGGCGAGGAGCCGCTTCCCGAGCGCGACGCCCCGCGCGTCGCCGTCGGCTGGCTCAAGTTCGGACCGGACCTTCCCGGCTGCCACGGCCTGCAGTTCGGCGTCTTCGGCATCACCGGCGCGCACCAGGAGGAGTACGATGGCGACGAGGACGGCACCCACGACCAATGGCTCGACGGCGATTCCACCATCTGGGGCGCCGACTTCATCTACAGGTACGATGCGCCGAAGCCCTACGCCCAGGGCGACCTCACCGTGCAGGGCGAGTACGCGAGCCGCACGAAGAGCCTCGACCTGGTCGCCGACGACCTCGCCCCGGAGTTCGTCGGGAGCGCCCGCGAGGACCGGCAGGACGGCTATTACCTGCAGACCCTCTACGGCGTCCTCCCGCGCTGGCGCGCCGGCGTCCGGTGGGAGCAGGTCGGCCTGACCAACGAGGCGGACCTTCCCAACGGCGAGTCCGAGTCGTTCGATCCGAGCTGGAAGGCCTCGGCCATGGTCGACTTCACGCCCTCCGAGTTCTCGCGCTTCCGCGTGCAGGTCGCCCGGGGCGGCTACGAGACGGAGGAAGGCACCGAGGAGGCGACCGAGGTCAGCCTCCAGGCGATCTTCTCGATCGGGGCCCACGGCGCCCACAAGTTCTGAACCGGGGAGCCACCGGATGCGAACGATGATTCCCGCGGCCGCCGCGCTCGTCGCGGCGGCCGCCCTCGCGGCCCCCGCGGCCCCGCTGCGGGTCGTGGCCACGACGTCGGACCTGGCGGACATCGCCCGCGCCGTCGCGGGCGACCGGGCCGGCGTGCGGTCGATCTGCACCGGCGCGGACGACCCCCACATGATGCAGGGCAAGCCGTCCTTCATCCTCGCGGCGCGCGACGCGGACCTCTGGATCCGCGTCGGGCTCGAACTCGAGATCGGCTGGGAACCGGTCGTTCTGGAGGGGTCGCGCAATCCGCGGATCCAACCCGGGCAGCCGGGGCATCTCGATGCCGGGTCGCTGATCGAGCCGATCGACGTGCCGGCCGGCCCCGTCACCCGGGAGATGGGCGACGTGCATCCCTCGGGCAACCCTCACTTCTGGGTCGACCCCTGGAATGCGCGGATCATCGCCACCGCGGTCGCGGAGCGGCTGGCGGCGCTCGACGCGGGCGGCGCCGGGGCGTACGCGGCGAACGCGGCGAGCTTCCGGAAGGCGGTCGACGAACGCATGTTCGGCGCGGCCGCCCTCGCGAAGATCCCCGGCGACGAGCTGTGGGCGCTCCGCGCCGCCGGCACGCTCGACGAGCGGCTCAAGCGCGAGGGCATCGCCGGCGGCGGCTGGGATGCGATGATGCGGCCGCTGCGCGGGGCCCGGGTGTTCACGTACCACCGCAGCTGGGGCTACTTCGCCCGGCGGTTCGGACTGGAGGTCGCCGGCGAGATCGAGCCGAAGCCCGGCATTCCGCCGTCCGGGGCCCACCTGGACAGACTCGTCGCGAAGGCGAAATCGG
This sequence comes from Lentisphaerota bacterium, assembly GCA_016873715.1. Lineage (GTDB taxonomy): Bacteria > Verrucomicrobiota > Kiritimatiellia > PWTM01 > PWTM01 > VGWF01. The sequence goes on from VGWF01000014.1 coordinate 42,448, forward strand.
CCGGCGTCGCCCTGATCCTGCAGGAGCCCTTCTACAATGCCCGGGCCGCGCGCAGGATCGCCGAGAAGACCGGCCTCCCGGTCGTCCTCACCCCGATCAGCGTCGGCGGCGCGCCGGAGGCGAAGGATTACCTGGCCACGATCGATACCGCGGTGGCGCGGCTGGCCGCCGCGAAGCCGTCCGCAGAGGGGGCACGGCAATGACGGGACGGATGGGCGGAGTCGGGGGGAACGGGGCGATCTACGTTCAACCCCGATGACGCCATGACTCCGATCATCCTCTGTGAATCCGTCTGCGTCGCCTACGGGCGGCAGGAGGTGCTGCACGCGGTGGATCTCGCGATTCCGCGGGGTATCCTGCTGCCCTTCGTCGGCGCCAACGGGTCCGGCAAGACCACGCTGCTGCGGGCGATCCTCGGCCTGATCCCCGTGCGGCACGGGCGCATCGTGACGCCCTTTCACCGGAAGCCGCCCGGCTACGTGCCGCAGCAGCGCGTCATCGACCCCTTCTACCCGGTGAGCGCCCGGCGCATCATCGAGATGGGGCTGTACCCGGCGAACGGGTGGTGGCGGCGGCCGGACGCCGCGCAGGGGGGAAGGATCGACGCCATCCTCGACCGGCTCGGCCTGTCCGGGCACCAGCACAAGACCTTCGCCGAGTTATCCGGAGGCATGAGGCAGAAGACCCTTCTGGCGCGGGCGCTGGCGACGGACGCGGAGGTCTACATCATGGACGAGCCCACCTCGGAGCTCGACGAGCGCTCCGAGGCCGAGGTGCTGGGCGAGTTCCGGCGGCTGGTTCACGAGGAGGGACGCACGGTCCTGATGGCCTATCACGGGCTCGACCACGCGGCGGGGCTGTCCGAACGGATCTGCCGGATCGCCCGCGGACGCGCGGAGATCGTCGACACCGCCACCGCGCGCGCCGACGCGGGCGAGGCGCGCCGGTCGCCGGGGGGCGGGTCATGATCGACGTGGCGGCCGACCTGGTCCGGTCCTTCCCCGCGCCGATCGTCGCGGGCGTGCTGACCGCGGCGGTCTGCGCGGCGCTGGGGGTCTTCGTGATCCTCAAGCGCGTGGTCTTCATCGGCATCGCGCTGTCGGAGACGGCCGCGTGCGGCATCGCGGCGGCGTGGATGCTCGGCCTTCCGCCGATGGCCGGCGCGATGGCGGCCACGCTCGCGGCGGTGCTGCTGCTGGCCGGGCCGTTCGAGTCCCGCCGGATTCCGCGCGACGCGATGCTGGGCATCGTCTTCGTCGCCACGTCGAGCCTGGCCCTGCTGCTGGTGTCCGGCAGCGGGTTCGGGCTGCAGGAGATCCGGGCGCTGCTCTACGGCGATCTCATCCTCGCCGGCTGGCCGGATGCGGCGTTGCTGGCCGCCGTGCTCCTGCCCTGCGCGGCGGCGCTCGCGCTGTTCGGGCGGCCGATCCTGTACACGTTCCTCGACCGGGAGGCCGCGGCGGTCCTGCGCGTGCGCCCCGCGGCATGGGAGGCTCTCTTCTTCCTGCTGCTGGGCGCCGTCGAGGCCGCGGCCTCGCAGACGGCGGGCACGCTGCTGGTCTTCTGCCACCTTGTCGTGCCCGCGTCGATGGCGCTGATGCTGAGCCGGCGGCTGTACGTGGTGCTCGCCATCGCGGTCGCGGGCGCGGTGGTCGCGACCGTCACCGGCATGGCGGTCTCGTACCGCCACGACCTTCCCACGAACCAGACCGTCGCCGCGGTCTCCGTCGCCCTGCTGGTCGCCGCGGCCCTCGCGAAGGGACTCGCCGGCCTCCTCCGCGCCCGCCATCGCCCGTGAGGCGCGCGGGGATGGGCGTCGGCCGGGGGCGGCGGGCCGGGGCCCGCCTTCGGCGCGCCCGCCTCCGGACGGGGTTGACCCCGCGCGACGGAACGCTATGCTTCCGGCACACCGATGCGGGTGTAGCTCAATGGTAGAGCTCCAGCCTTCCAAGCTGGCTGTGACGGTTCGATTCCGTTCACCCGCTCCCCCCCAGACCCCCCAATACCTGCTTACTTTCCAAGAACTCGCACGGTTTCGGCCGGCTTCCCCGCCCCGCGCATCCTTGCGCGATTCTGCGCATTTCCCCGCACGACTGTACCCGTTTTGTACCCGTTTCGGGCACCGACGGGCACCCGCACCGGTGATCCTAACGCAAGCGATCCGGGCCGATGGATGCCGTCCGCGGTCCCCACGCCGAGTTGCGACGCCGGCTCGCGAAACACGGCGGCTCCCACTCGACGGCGTTTCACTACCCTCCCCGGATCTTCTGGCCGAACCGGATCCTTCCGGTCTTCGCCCAGAACCGGAAGACCCTGGTCGAGGACTACGCCGCCCCGAGGTAGGAGCAACAGCGGGTGCTGGGCCGGCAGCATGCGGCTGACCCCGTGTAGGAGATGCGGGGACAGAGAAGATGATGAGCCCGTATTTCCCAACCCTTGGATCGTTGGGACCCAAGGGGTTCCAAGGATCGGACACCGCCGTGTTCGCGCCCCACTCTTCAGCCCGCGTCCGCGCGGGACGAAGATGCGGCGGGAGGGGGTTTGCCTCCCTTATTCAATCACGATCGTCACGTCGAATGATTCCGCAACGGCTGTTTCCCATGAACGTTTGTAGACAAGGCGTAGAGGAACCGTGCCCGTCTCGATAGCTTTGAACTCGAAGCGATACTCGCCGCCAGAGCCGGGCATGTTGTTGTCCGGTACAAAGCCCGACCCCGACAACGTCATCCGCGTCTCGTCCGACCCGGCTACAACCCACTCGTAGCCTGTTGATGGGTTTCCACGGAGGATGACGACGACCTCTCCACCCTTCGCAACGCTCACAGTTCCATGATTGTCTGCTTGTGTTACTACGACATCGGCGCCGTCATCGCCATGATCGCACCCAAGTGTGACATGCATTGCACCTCCGATAAGGATTGAGGCCAAGATTGGTTTCACGATCTTGGTGTTCATGACTATCCCTCTTCTTCTTAGCCTTGCCGGCCAAGGTCAGCCTTGAGGTTCGGCGAGCTTGCGAGCCGTACCCTCGGAGGCTGGGTTGGCCGCCATCTCCCTGTTTCCTCCGAAAAGCCACGCGTACAGCGCCGAAGCAAAGCACCACTGCGTCAGGCCGGCAATGGCGGCGAACACGACCATGAACACGGCGGGGATGAAGGCAAGCCCCACGTTACCGGCGAGGAATCCGATGCCGCTGAGCGTGTACATGATTCCGCCGATGGCACACCCGAATCGCCGAGGAGCCCCGTGCTGCGGCACGGCCGGCGTCCGCCGGACCCTTCGGACCGTCGCGTTGTAGAGGCGGTCATAGATGCTGCGATGGGTCAGTCCGCCGGTGAGAGTAAGCAGACCCAATCCAACGAAGAACCACCCGATTCCCATCCACAGTCCCGCGATCCCCGCAATGGCATCGGGGCTCCGTGCAGCGCCCAGGGGCACGACCGTGCTCCCGACAGCAAGACCGGCCGTCCCGAACGCCGCGCAACTCAGTGGAGTCCATCGGGCCAGCCCGCTGATGCCGGGCACACAGTCCAGGTCCTTCTTGCAGAAGCCCTGCATCAAGAGCAAGCGCCGTATCCTGCCCGTCATGTCATCCTCATCCTTCTCTCCCGGCCAACAGGGCTGCGGCTGACCCGCGGCCCGGAGCGAGCTTGCTCGCCGGAGGGCTGTCCGGTCAAGCCGCTTGTTCTCCGGCGCGCTGCGCGCCGGAGACAAGCGGCGCTAGCCGCAGCCCCATTCCCCGGACGCGCGCAGCGCGTCCGGCGAACGCTGCGCCTCAATTCCGGCGCGAAGCGCCGTAAAACGCAGACGCTGGTTCTGCCTCGTTTCCTATACCCATTCACCCTTCTGGATTGCCATGCCGCTCTGGACTCCTCCCGTGTTGGGCACGTCTTCGGGCTCGATCAACAATGACTTGTAACCGCCGACTGAAGACGGTTTGTGCTCAACCCCTTTCGGAACAACAATCATCTCCCCAGCTTTCACCTCGACCACCCCATCCCGGAAACTCATCAGCATCGTCCCTTCCAGGATGATGAAAGTCTCGTCCGTGTCCGGGTGGCTGTGCCAGACGAAGTCGCCTTTGAAGCGGACGACCTTGATCTCATAGTTGTTCATCTTGGCGACGATGCCCATTGCGTAGTCGCCAGCCTTGAGTTTCCCATATTTCTCGGCGAGGTTGATCTTCTTCGGAATCATCTCATTTCCTTGGCAGATTGGACCCTTCGATGACCTCATCATGCCTGCTTCGGCCTGCCGATCCATGCATAGCGGTGCAATCCATAGTCCTCCGCCGTGGCTCGCGGCTGACCAACCGCGGACCGAAACAGCGTATACGCCCGCCCACGCGGGCCCCGCAAGCGCTTTGTGTCTGCGCCAGCGACCACAGGAACAGCGCGCTGGCCGATCCCGCCGGTGGATCGGGAAACCCGCGGTTTTCGTATTGTGTGGATCGTGGATAATTCGTATCTGTCGGCCCGTGGGGCGTGCGAACGAGAGCCGGATTCGGCGTTCGGGCGGAGCGCGTCGAAGCGTCGCGACCGGCGTGATCGCGATCGTCGCCTGCCTTGGCGCGGGAGGCTGCGCGGTGCGGACCGAACCTGACGACCGGGCGGAGGAACGCCGGGCGATGGTGATGCACCTGCGCCGGCTCGGCATCACCGACGACGCGATCCTCGAGGCCATGCAGCGCGTGCATCGGCATCGCTTCATCCCCGCGGCCTTCCGGGGGAGCGGCGACTACGGCGACCACCCCTGCCCGATCGGCCACGGTCAGACCATCTCCCAGCCCTACATCGTCGCCTACATGACGCAACGCCTTCGCGCGAAGCCGGGCCTCAAGGTCCTCGAGATCGGAACGGGCTCGGGCTACCAGGCCGCCGTGCTCGCCGAACTCGGCGCGGAGGTGTGGTCGATCGAGATCGTGCCCGCGCTGGCGGCCCATGCCCGCGCGGTCCTGGACGCCGAGGGCTTCCGCGAGGTCCGGACGCGCCTGGGCGACGGCCACGCCGGATGGCCGGAAGCCGCGCCGTTCGACGCCATCATCGTCACCTGCGCGCCGACCGGCGTCCCGCCGGAACTGATCCGCCAGCTTCGGCACGACGGCCGGATGGTCCTGCCCATCGGCCTGCCGGACGATCAGCGCCTCCTGACCCTGCGCAAGGAGGGCGACCGCCTCGTGCCCGAGGACGACATCGGCGTGCGTTTCGTCCCCATGGTCCGCCCCGAGCCGTGACCGCCCGTCGGCCGGCCCGACGGGCGGGCCGTTGACAGCGGCCTTTCCCCTCCGCTACCCTCCCGCCCTCCATCCGCGGGGCCGGTAGCTCAGTTGGTAGAGCACGACACTTTTAATGTTGGGGTCGCGGGTTCGATTCCCGCCCGGCTCACCACTTCCCGCTTGTGTCCCACCGCCCCTGCGGCGCACGATGCCGCGGCGGGATCCGCGCCCGGGCCCGGCGGGGACCCGCGGAGAACGCCGCCATGACGCCCGACCGTCCGACCGCCCGAACCGCCCGCGCCGCCGCCCTCGGACTCCTTCTCCTCGCCGGATCCGCCGCCGCGGCCGGGCGCAGGCCGAACCTCGTCTGGGTCATGGCCGACGATCTCGGCTGGGGCGACCTCGGCTGCTACGGCCAGAAGGTCATCCGCACGCCGCGCCTCGACGCGATGGCGCGCGAAGGACTCCGGTTCACCCACTTCTACGCCGGCGCGACCGTCTGCGCCCCGTCGCGCAGCGTCCTGATGACCGGCCTCCACCACGGCCACACGCGCGTCCGCGGCAACGCCGGGAAGGAGAACCCCCTCGCCCAGGCCCTCCGGCCGGGCGACGTCACCGTCGCCGGCTGTCTCCGCAAGGCCGGCTACGCAACCGCCCTCATCGGCAAGTGGGGCCTCGGCGACGTCGACACCGCCGAGTGCGGCCTGCCCGGGCGGCACGGCTTCGACGTCTTCTTCGGCTTCCTCAACCAGCACCACGCCCACAACCATTACCCCGACCACCTCTGGCGCAACGAGACCCGGGTGCCCCTGCCCAACGTCGTCACGCCGTTCGGCGAGTTCGGTGGCGGGCACACCGCCGACGGGATCCTCTTCGCCGACGACCTGATGACCGACGAGGTCCTCAAGTTCGTCTCGCGCCAGCAGGACCGCCCCTTCTTCCTCTACTGGAGCCCCGTCATTCCCCACGCCAACAACGAGCGCACGCGCGCCGTCGGCAACGGGGCCCAGCCGCCCGACTTCGGCCCCTACGCCGGCACCGGCTGGCCCGATCCCGACAAGGGCCAGGCCGCCTTCGTCACCCGCCTCGACGGCTACGTCGGCCGCCTGCTCGACCACCTCCGCCTCCTCGGCCTGGAGACCCACACCCTCGTCTTCTTCACCAGCGACAACGGTCCGCACAACGAGAGCAACCACGACCCCTCCCGCTTCCAGCCCTCCGGCCCCTTCCGCGGCACCAAGCGCAGCCTGACCGACGGCGGCATCCGCGTCCCCGGCATCGCCTGGTGGCCCGGCACCATCGCCCCCGGCCGCGAGACCGCCCACGTCGCGTACTTCGGCGACTGGTTCGCCACCGCCGCCGAGCTCGCCGGCGCGACGCCCCCCTCCGGGCTCGACTCGATCAGCTTCGCGCCCACCCTGGCCGGGCGCGACGCCGACCAGCGGCGCCACGAGTTCCTCTACTGGGAGTTTCACGAGCGCGGCTTCAGCCAGGCCGCTCTCTACCAGGGCCGCTGGAAGGGCCTGCGCGAGCGCGTGCCCGATGCGCCGATCGCGCTCTACGATCTCCAGACCGACGTCTTCGAGACCAACGACCTCGCCGCCGCGAAGCCCGATCTCGCCGCAACGATCGATGCCTGGCTGAAGACCGCGCGCAGCGAGAACCCCGACTGGCCCATCCTCCCGCCGCCCGCGGGCTCCGGCAAGCCCCCGAAGCCATGAGCCGTGGGAGGACCACCCCGGGGTTCACGGGGCGCACGGATGCGGAGGGCGGGGCTCCGACGGCCCGCCCGGGCGGAGCCCGTACCGGATCCCCGACGTATCCGTGGTGTCCGTGCAATCCGCGGAGTCCCTTCCGCGTTTGGTGAAGGAACGTCGAACCGGAGAACCGCCATGAACGCACGCGCCGCCGTCCTCGCCCTGCTCGCCGCCACCGCCGCGGCGCCCGCCGCCCGCGCGGCCGAAGCGGGCGAGAAGCCGCCGAACGTGTTGTTCCTCATGGCCGACGACCTGAACAACTTCCTCGGATGCTACGGCACCCCGTGGATCCGGACGCCGAACCTCGACAGGCTGGCCGCGCGCGGGGTGCGCTTCGACCGCGCCTACTGCGCCTTCCCCCTCTGCGGCCCGAGCCGCAACTCGATGCTGACGGGCCTCCATCCGAACAGCTCCGGCATCCTCGCCAACGCGCAGATCTTCCGGCAGACGATCCCCTCCCACGTCAGCCTCCCCCAGGCCTTCCGACGACAGGGCTACTTCGCCGCGCGGGTCGGCAAGCTCTACCACTACAACGTGCCCACATCGATCGGCACCGACGGCCACGACGACCCCGCCTCGTGGGAGATGGAACTCAACCCCGCGGGCTGCGACCGGCTGATGGAGGAAGGCGACATCTTCACGCTCACCCCCGGCCAGTTCGGCGGCACCCTGAGCTGGTACGCCTCGCCCCGCGGCGACCGCCTGCACACCGACGGGAAGATCGCCGACGACGCCGCGTGGGTCCTCGAGCGCTGCGCGCGCGACCGCGACCGCCCCTTCTTCCTCGCCGTCGGTTTCTTCCGCCCCCACACGCCCTACGTCTCGCCCGCGCCCTATTTCGACCTCTACCCCCGGGCGCAGATGCCCGTGTTTCCGCCGGTCGAGGCGTTCCGCACGCCGGCGATGCCGGACGCCGCCTTCGGCAGCCACAAGAAGGACCAGGAGAAGCTGACCGACGACCTCCGGCGGCAGTGCGTCCAGGCCTACTGCGCCAGCATCAGCTTCATGGACGCCCAGGTCGGCCGCGTGCTCGACGCGCTCGACCGCCTCGGCCTCGCCGACGACACCATCGTGGTCTTCACCAGCGACCACGGCTACCACATGGGCGAGCACGGCCTCTGGCAGAAGCTGAGTCTCTTCGAGGAAAGCTCCCGCGTGC
>VGWF01000015.1 GCA_016873715.1 Lentisphaerota bacterium
GGGGCGGGTTACGAATGACAGGGGCCGGCTGCACCATCATCGGAGACTCCCTGCGCCCGATTCCCCACGATCAACGGGATGCGCGATTACGAACATGGAGATGATACCCTTCATTCCGCCGAACGTCAGCGTTGAGGCTGAGGCGCGCCAGCGCCGATAGCCTCCGACGCTTGGTTCGGGATTCCCTTCTTCAGTTCCGCCAGAAAGGCAGCGTCAAGGTTGTTGGTTCCTTTGACGGGCGTTTCAGCCCGTCTTTGGACTGCGGCAGCTTGACGCCGCTTTGGAGTGTTGCTCCGCATTTGAATAATTACTGAACAAAGCTAAATCCCTCGAGTATCAAACCAAAGCGCCTGACTGAATCAGTCGTGTTTTCAGCTTGAAGGTAGGCCGTGCCCGTCCATCCCTTTTTGATGACCAGTGGAGCTTCCTTGAAACCTTCCTCAGATTTGCTGAGTTGTTCGTTGGTCATATAGCGCCTTCGTGATTTGATCACGATCTTGTCGCCGTTCTTGACTCCACAGGCGCTACGCACAACCTTGGTAACCGTCGCTTCCATGAGCACATCCTTGAAATTGCCTGCAGTCTCTTCGAGATATACCTTAGTCACCTCTAGCTGGAATGCCTCCTTAGCCTGCTCGTGCTTGCGCTCCGCTGTCCACGGAGCGGTGGCAGCATCAGTTCGTGGAGTCAACGAAATGACCGTGAGTGCGGCGACTGCGATTGCGATTGTGATAAGTGATTTCATACCCTCTCCTTTAATTGTGTTTGCATTGATTCTATAGGTTGATCTGCCTTCCAGCAGGGATTTCTTCATTCTTTCTTATGTCGAACGTGTATTCTACGACCAGTCGCTTTTCGCGGGTCCGTGCCGCTCCGACGTTGTCTTGTGATCCTCCATCCGTTCACTTTGCAGATGATGCTGCGCCTGCCGGCGAGCGGTTTCAAGCGGTTTCGAGATCAAGTTCAACGCCGATGCGCCAACGGGTTACGCGACTGGCTCGAAGTGAAAGCAACTCGCGCATCATGACCGGGCAGGGGCGGTGTCGAGTCCCGGCGTGACGCAAAACCCCGCCATTACGAGGATATGCGACGCGTCGCATATCCCGGAGTCGCCCGGGCTGGGCAGCGGTGCTCAGGGCCCGTTTCGCACCCGTCCTGGCTGGCTCCGCGGCGTAAAAGCCCGGTATTACCCGGATATGCGACGCGTCGCATATCCAGGTATTGGACGGCGGTCATACCGGATCAATTTGATATGCAGCGCATTATGGATAGACCTGAAGGAGGATGTCCCCACTCCGCTCCCTTCGGTCGCCCCCGATTCGGTCGTCATGTCCCCGGCACGCTCTCGACACCGGACACTCGACTCGTACGCTCAACCCTTGCCCCCAGCAACACCATCCAGGGCACTGGGCGGGCGGCGGGGGGCGGTCAGCGCAGGGCGAGGAGGGCGTCGACGACGTCGTCGGGGACGGCGAGCGAGCCGAAGCCGCGTCCGATGCGGATGCCCGGCGACATCGCCCCGTGGTAGTCCGACCCGCCCGTCGCCACGAGCCCGTGAAGAGCGGCGAGCCGCCTGAGCCTGCGCACCTGCACCGCGGTGTGCCGCGAATGCCAGGCCTCGATCCCGGCGAGCCCGGCCGCCGCCAGTTCGGCGACCAGTTCCTTCAGGTGCCGGCCCTCGCAGCGCAGCAGGCCGGGATGGGCCAGCACCGCCGCGCCCCGGGCCCGGCGCAGGATGCCGATGGCCCCGGCGGCGGGATAGCGGAAGCGCTCGACGTAGGCGGGGCGCCCGCGGGCCAGGTACCGCGCGAAGGCGTCGTCCTTCGTCGGCACGTGCCCGCGCGCGACCAGCGCCATCGCGAAGTGCGGCCGGCCGACGAGGTCGCCGCCGGCGATCGCGAGGACCTCCTCCCAGGTCACCGGCGCGCCCAGAGCGACGAGGCGGTCCACGATCGCGAGGTTCCGCTCCTCGCGGCCGCGCCGGATCCGCTCCAGCGCCGCGTTCAGTTCGTCGCCGGGCTCCATGAAGTAGCCGAGCAGGTGCAGGGGGCCGTGCTCGTGGGCGACGCTCAGTTCGACGCCGGGCACCGGGCGCACGCCGGTTCCCCCGGCCGCCCCGACCAGCTCCGGAACGCCGGCCATCGTGTCGTGATCCGTCACGGCCAGGGCCGTCAGGCCGGCCGCGACCGCCTCGGAGACCAGTTCGGCCGGCGTGCGGGATCCGTCGGAGAACGTCGAATGGACGTGGAGGTCGATCATCCGCCCGCGGGCGCCTCCGGCGCGCCGGGCGCGGGCTCCGTGCCCGGCGGGGCGGAAAGCGTCGTCTCGCCGGTGTGCCCGGCATCGACCTTGTAGCGCTTCGCCAGCTTGCGGAGCGCGAAGACCTGCCGCGGGGAGAGCCGGTTGCTCTCGCGGAACTGGCGATCGAGCGAATCGAAGAACGACTTGTCGTCCCACGTCTTCTTGCCGCGGACGACCGGCGCCTTCCACTCCGTGACCGCGCGCAGGCCGTCGAGGATCGGCTTCGGGTCGACCGCATGCGCCGGGGCCTCCTCCGCCGGCACGGCGGCGTCGAGGACGGGCTTGAGCTGCTCGAAGTTCGGGACGGATTCCGCGTACCGGCGAACGAGCCGGACAAGCACCGCGACCTGCTTCGGCGAGAGGTCCTTGCCGCCCTCGGCCTGCTGCTTCAGCGACTTGAAGAACTTGCCGTCGTCGTAGGTCCGCCCGCGAACCTTCGACGGCGGCTTGAACTCGACGTTCGACAGCGCCGCGAGCATGGCTTCGACCCGCGCGCGCTCCTCGGGCGTCGCCGGCGCCACCGCATCGCGGGCGTCCGGGGCCAGGCCGAACGCCTCCGCCTGCGCGGCGAGATCCGGGACCTGTTCGCGGTACTTCCACGCGACGCGCTTGAGCACCTCGACCTGGCGCTCGGAGAGGGCCTTGCCGCCGTCGACCTGCGTGCGGAGCGACTCGATGAAGTCGCGCTCGCTGAACGCGCGCTTGCCCTTGCCGACCGGCGGCGCCCAGTCCTTCACCTGGCCGAGGAGGGCGAGCATCTTCGAGGACTGGTCCGGGTTCGGATCCTGTCCGCGCGCGGTCTCCATCCAGCCGAGGAACGATCCGTGGAAGGCCTGGAGCATCGCGGTCCACTGGACCTTCCCCTCCTCCACCTCGTCGAGCTGCTCCTCCATCTGCGCGGTGAACTTCACGTCGAACAGCACGGGCAGCCGCTCGGCCAGGTAGTCGTTCACGGCCATGCCGATCGCGGTGGGCTTGAGCGTGCGCTTCTCGCGCTCGATGTAGTTGCGGTCGTAGAGGACCGTCACGGTCGACGAGTAGGTGCTCGGGCGTCCGATGCCGTTCTCCTCCATCGCGCGCACGAGGGTCGCATCCGAGTAGCGCCGCGGCGGCTGGGTGAACTTCTGCTCCGCGAGCCAGTCGCCGACGCGGTCGAGCCCCTCGCCCTCGGCGAGCGGCGGCAGCTTCTGGACCTCCTCGGGCTGGCCGTCCTCCGCCGGTGCGGGCGCGGCGATCTCCTCGCCGACGACGCGCATGTAGCCGGGGAAGACGACCTGCGACGACGACGCGCGGAACATGAACGCCCGCCCGCCGGCGGACGGCGTGACCGCCTCCACCTCGACCTGCGTCTGCGCCAGCCGCGCGGGGGCCATCTGGCTCGCGACGAAGCGCTCCCAGACGATGCGGTAGAGCTTCAGCTCGTCGCCCTTCAGGTGCCCGGCCATCGAGTCCGGCGTGCGCAGGACGTCCGTCGGACGGATCGCCTCGTGCGCCTCCTGCGCGCTCGACTTGCTGCGGAAGACGTTCGGCTTCTCCGGCACGTATTCCGCCCCGTACCGGGTGCCGATGTACTGCAGGCACGCCGCCTGCGCCTCGCGCGCGACGGAGAACGAGTCCGTGCGCATGTAGGTGATCAGGCCGACGGGACCGCTGCCGAGGTCGACGCCCTCGTAGAGGGTCTGCGCGACGCGCATCGTCCGCGACGGCACGAACCCGCACGCGCGCGAGCCGGCCTGCTGCAGCGTGCTCGTGATGAACGGCGGCGGCGCGCGCTTGGTCACCGTGTTCGTCGCGACCGACGCCACGCGCATCGCGCGGCCCTCGAGGTCGCGGCGGACGGCCTCCGCCTCCTCCGCGCTCCGGATCTCGGCCTTCTGGCCGTCGATCCGCGAGAGGCGGACGACGAACGGGTCGCGCGGGTCGACCCGCTTGGCGACGTTCGCGCCGACGATCCAGAACTCCTCGGGCTTGAAGCCCAGGATCGCCTTCTCCCGGTCGCACACGAGCCGAAGCGCGGCCGACTGCACGCGCCCGGCGCTCGAGGCTCCGGGGATGCGGCGCCACAGCAGCGGGCTGACGCGGTAGCCGACGATGCGGTCGAGCACGCGCCGCGCCTGCTGCGAATCGACCATGTTCTGGTCGATCTCGTGCGCCTGGTCGAAGGCGCGGTGGATGGCGCTCTCGGTGATCTCGTGGTAGGTGATGCGGTGGAACGCCGCCTTCACCGACTTGTCGGAGAGCGCCGCCCTCAGGTGCCACGCGATCGCCTCGCCCTCGCGGTCGGGATCGGGCGCCAGGTAGATGTCCGTCGCGGTCTTCGCGGCCGCCTTCAGCTCGCCCAGGATCTTCACGCGGCCGGGGATCGCGACGTACTGCGGCTTGAAGCCGCGGTCGATGTCGACGCCGAACGCCTTGGCCGGCAGGTCGCGCACGTGGCCCATCGAGGCGCGCACCGTGTAGTCGGGCCCGAGGAACCGGTTGATGGTTTTCGCCTTCGCGGGCGACTCGACGATGACCAGCTTGGTGCTCATTCCCCCTCGGCTTCCTTTCGCGGCAGCGTCACCGTCAGCACGACCCGGCGGCCGGGCAGCATGCGGACGACGCGCTTCATTTCCAGGCCGATCAGCAGCGCCCCGAGCTTCGCGACCGGCACCGCGGCGCGGCGCGAGAGCGTGTCGACGTCCAGTTCGCCCTCCGCGAGCGCCTCGACGACCCGCCCCTCCTCCGGCCCGAAGACGAAGGCCGGCGCGGCCGGGGCCTCCGGCGCGGGGCTTCCGTCCGTCCCCGCCCCGGCCGATGCCGTGGCGGAGGGCGGGATCAGGTACTCGAATTCCTCGAGAATGTCGCGCACGTCCTCGACCAGCTTCGCGCCCTGCCGGATCAGGTGGTGCGTGCCGTGCGACGAGGGCTGGTCGATGCGGCCGGGCACGGCAAAGACCTGCCGTCCCTGCTCGCCCGCCTGGTCGGCGGTGATCATCGCGCCGCTCTTGCGGTCGGCCTCGACGACCACGACGCCCATCGACAGCCCGCTGATCACGCGGTTGCGGTACGGGAAGGTCGTGCGGTCCGGCTCGCGCCCGAGCGTGTACTCCGAGATCACCGCGCCCTGCTTTGCGATGCGGTCGGCCAGCGGGCGGGCCTCGGCCGGATAGAGGCAGTCCAGCGCGCCGCCGAGCACGGCGATCGTGCGGCCCCCGGCCTTCAGCGCCCCCTCGTGCGCCGCGATGTCGATGCCGCGCGCCAGCCCGCTGACGACGGTGAACCCCGCCTTGGCGAGCTGGAAGCCCAGCCGGTCGGCGACGCCCTTGCCGTACTGCGTGCAGCGGCGCGACCCGACGACCCCGATGCACTGGCGGTCGCGCGGGGTGAGATCGCCGGCGACATAGAGCGCGAGCGGCGGGTCGTGGATCTTGAGCAGGGCGGCCGGGTAGTCCGGATCGGCCGGCGTCACGAGCCTCGCGGACAGCGCCCGCGCCCTGGCCTCCTCCGCCGCCGGGTCGGCCTCCACCCGGCGCGCCACGATCGAGGCCGCCAGCTCGCGCCCGATCCCCTCGGCCCCGCGGAGCGACGCCTCGTCCGCCTCGAAGATCGCCTGCAGCGACCCGAGATGCGCCACCAGCGCGCGCACCCGGACCGGACCGAGCTGGTCGATCAGGTTCAGGGCGATGTAGGCGTCGCGATCCGTCATGAAGGGGTCTCAGGCAGGGGGGTCGGAGGCCGGGGATTCGCAGGTTCGCAGGTTCGCAGGTTCGGAGGTTCGAAGGTTCGAAGGTTCCGCAGTTGGTTGTTGGCTGTTGGATATTGGATGTTGGTTGTTGGACGTCGGTTGCTGGATGTTGGTCTCCGCCCTTGGAGGTTCGGCGTTCGGTGTTCGATTTTCGGCGCTCGCAGTCTCCTCCTCGCCCTCCGCGGCGTCGGCGGACGCGTCGTCCTCCGCCTCCTCGTCGCGGACCTTCGACGACTTGCGGCGCGTGCGGAACAGGTCCATCTGCGCGCTGCGGAGCAGGCCGTAGGACTTGAGAATCCGCATCAGCTGCATCACGTCCGACTGGTCGTAGACGAAGTGCGACCGCACCATCCCGGACAGTTCGAGCAGGATCGTCCGGAACGGCAGGACCCCGGCGATGCCGCTCTCGCGGATCATCCTCAGCGCCCGGCGCTGCAGGTCGAGCGACGCCGGAAGGCCCGGCAGGCACAGCACGGGCGTCACCGTCTCGACGCCCAGCCGCCGGGCGGCCTCCTTCAGCACGTCGGGCGCGCCGATCCGCAGCACGTCGGGCGACGATTCCAGCGTCGACGGCGAGAACCGTTCCGTGTGCCAGCCGCGGATGCCGACGACCATCGCGCGCACGCGCCGCAGGTCGGCGCCGGTCCAGACGCCCGGATCGGGCGCCGCGCCGGTCGCATGGGGGTTCCATGCGAGCAGGTCGATCTCCTCGTCCGGCCGCTTCGCGCGTGCCACGACCTGGTACTTGCGCGGCTGGAGGACCGTGAACCCGAGCCCCTCCAGGTAATCGCGAACGATCGCCTCACTGACGGCAGACATCCCACGCCTCCTTCATCAGCGCCGGCGTCGCCTCCACGCCGTGGCGCGCGTGCCCGATCCGGTCCGCGAGGACGAACCTCGGGATGCGGCCGGACGCCTTCTTGTCGAGGGCCATGGCCCGCACGAGCCCCAGCCACGTCGCGCGGAGCCCGCGCGCGGAATCCGGCAGCCCGAACGCCCGCAGCAGCGCCGCGAGGCGCGCGAGGTCGCCCTCCGGCAGGCCGCACAGCCGCATCGAAAGCCACCCCGCATAGCCCATGCCCGCGGCGACCGCTTCGCCGTGCAGGAGCCCCTCGTAGCCCGCGGCGTTCTCGAGCGCGTGGCCCAGGGTGTGACCGAAGTTCAGAATGGCCCGCACGCCGCCCTCGCGCTCGTCGGCGCCGACGACCTCGGCCTTGATCTCGCAGCAGCGGGCGATCACGCGGTCCATCAGCGCCCGGTCGCACGCGAGCACGTCGGCCGCGCGCCGCTCCAGCAGCCGGAAGAGGGCGGCGTCGCGGATGACGCCGTACTTCACCACCTCGGCGAGCCCCGCGGCGTACTCGCGGCGCGGGAGCGTCGACAGGGTGTCCGTGTCCGCCAGCACCAGCGCCGGCTGGTGGAACGCCCCGACGAGGTTCTTCCCGCGCGGCAGGTCGATCCCCGTCTTGCCGCCGACGGAACTGTCCACCATCGCCAGCAGCGAGGTCGGAATCTGGACGAACGCGATGCCCCGGAGGTAGGAGGCGGCCAGGTAGCCGGCGAGATCGCCGACCACGCCGCCGCCGAGGGCGACGACGAAGGACTTCCGGTCCAGCCCGGCGTCCAACGCGCGGTCGTACAGCTCGAACAGCCGTGCCCCGCACTTCGAGGACTCCCCCGCGGGCACCACCGCCATCGAGACGCGGCAGCCCGCCCCCTCCAGCGCCGCCCGGACCGGCCCTGCGTAGCGCCGGGCGACGTTCCGGTCCGTCACCACCAGCGCCGCTCCCCCGAGCCCCGCGTCCCGGCAGAGGGCGCCGGCGCGCGACAGCAGCCCGCCCCCGATCAGGATGCGGTAGCTGCGGTCCCCCAATTCCACCCGTACGCGCTTCGGCATGGGGGGTGGAAATACCCCCGCGGATGCATCCTGTCAACCCCCCGCGCCGGCCTCCAATCATCGGCCAAGCCGTGGGCATCCGGCGGCCCCCCGTGAGAAATACGCATGGACGCGGCCGCGACTGCGCGCCGCTTCGCGTCGAGTGGCAGGCGGCGCCGCCTTCGCCAGGGCGCTTCGGCGGCCCAAGGCGCAGCCCTCCAGAACCTGTTCCTTGGGGACATCGCTAAGCAGGGTCGGCGCGGTTCGGGAGGCCCCGAAGCATCGTTCGTTCCCGATCGACCGCCCTTGGCCGGGGATTCGGACGGCAAACCGTCCAACCCTTGGAAGCCGCAGCCAGGCGTTTTCCAGACCTTGGAAGCAATAGGCGCCCCCACCCTGCGTTAGCTGGAGGAAGTTCGCGTCGGCTTCCGGGCGGCGTCGCCTGCGGCCCACGACGCACGGAGGAACGGACATGCAGACCAGTCGATGGATGACCCTGGCGGTGGGCGCGGCCGTTGCGGCCTCCACCCCCGCCTTCGCGCAGCGGCCCGGCGACCGGCCCGACCGCGGCCGCGACGACGAACACCGCGGCCCGCCGCCCTGGGCGCAGATGCACCGGGAACGCCAGCCCCAGCCGCCCCCGACGTGGGGACCGTGGGGACAGGGAATGCAGAACCGCCGGCCCGATTTCCGGTCGCTCATGCAGAACCGTCCGATGCTCAGGGAGTTCGCGCAGCGCCACCCCGAACTCGCGCAGCGCTTCCGCCAGCGGATGATGGAGGGCGGCATGGGCCGGGGCGGTATGGCCCCGTGGGCCGGGAGGTCCGGACGCCAGGGCGCCCCGTGGATGCAACCGCACGGCGGCGGCCCGATGCCCGGAATGGGCGGTGGCCCGTCGATGCAGCCCCGGGGTCCGCAGGAATGCCCCCGGTGCCACTTCCGCTTCGGCCCCCCGCCGCAGGCCGGCGACCGGCCCGATGCCCCCGCCGTCCGCCCGCAGGATCCGCGCAAGCCCCAGGTCCATTCGCCCATCGCCCCGGAACGCCGCGACGGCGTGCGCCCCGAGGCACGCAAGGGCGGCGGCTGCGGGGACTGCGACAAGGCCGGCGGATGCGCGAAGGCCGGGGGGGCGTGCGAGGAGGCTGCGAAGGGCGCGAAGGAAGGCCCCCGGGACGCACCCGACCGGGCCGCCCCCCGTCGCGAGGACGAGCGCAAACGCGACGGCCGCTCCCGCCGCAACCGGACTTGACCCACGGGTTGGGGAACCCCGGAAGGCCGCAGCCGCCAGGCTGCGGCCTCCGTCTTTTTGACACCCCCCGCGAGGCTGTGCTAGCTTTTTTCAGGGTCGCGCGGCCGGACGGAATCGCCCGCGCGCCCCGTTCGGAGGAAGGCACTGTGAGCGTGGACGACGACGAGCCGATGCTTCACCTCGGCGAGGGCTGCCTGGTGCACGGCGACGACTACATGACGGAGTGCTCCGTCTGCGGAACCGAGTTCTGCAGCCGCTGCACCCCGGGCACGCACGTTTGCGCCACCTGCTCCGAGACGGGCGACGAGGACGACGACCTGGACCCCAAGCCCTCGGCGCGCAAGAAGACCAGGGACGATGACGACGGCGTCGATCAACTCCTCAGGGAAGCCGACCAGCTCGGGCTCGTGGACGACGAGACCGGGGGCAAGGACGGCGACCCCCGTGATTGACCGGGCGCAGCCCTCCGCGCGCCCGCCCCGCCCGGCGGCGACATGAGCGACACCCTCACGCCGATGATGGCGCAGTACCGGCGCGTGCGCGCGGACCTTCCGCCGGACACGATCCTCTTCTTCCACCTCGGCGACTTCTACGAGATGTTCTACGACGACGCCGTCGTCGCGGCGCCGATCCTCGACATCGCCCTCACGAAGCGCCAGGCCATGCCGATGTGCGGCGTGCCCGTCCATGCGGCCGACTCCTACATCGCCCGCCTGATCCGCGCCGGGAAGAAGGTCGCCGTCTGCGAGCAGGTCGAGGATCCCTCCCAGGCGAAGGGCATCGTCCGCCGCGACGTCACCCGCATCGTGACCCCCGGCACCGTCGTCGAGGAGGGCATGCTCGACGCCCGCCTGAGCAACTACCTCGGCGGCCTCTGGCGCCGCGCCGATGCGTTCGGCCTCGCCATGCTCGAGCTCTCCACCGGCGCCTTCTGGGTCGAGGAGCGGCCCGATGCCGACAGCGTCCGCGAGTTGCTGGCGAAGTACGCGCCCACCGAGGTCATCGTTCCGCAGGAGCAGCGCGACGCGCTCCTCCCCGCCGCCGCCGCCGACGGCCGGATGGTCACGCCGGTCGACGACTGGCGCTTCGAACCCGAGGCCGCACGCGACGCGCTTCTGCGCCACTTCGGCGTCGTCTCGCTCGACGGGTTCGGCTGCGAGGGCCTGCCCGCGGGCGTCGGGGCCGCCGGCGCCGTGCTTCACTACGTGACGGTCGACCTCCGCCGTCCCGCCGGGCACATCCGCCGCCTCCAGGCCCGCAGCGCCTCGGACTTCGTGGTGCTCGACGAGGCCACCGTCGCCAACCTCGAGCTGGTCACGCCCCGCGGCGGCGGCGCGGGGCCGTGCCTGCTCAGGGTTGTCGACGCCACCTGCACGCCGATGGGCGGACGGCAGATCCGCGAATGGCTCGTCCGCCCGCTCGGCCGGCGCGACGCCATCGAGGCCCGCCACGAGGTCGTCGCCGCGCTCTGCGCCAACCGCGACGCGCTGCGCCGCCTGCGCGAGGCCCTCGGCGGCATCCGCGACCTCGAGCGGCTGGTCGCCCGCATCAGCGCCGGCGGCGGCAATGCGCGCGACCTGCGCGCCGTCGCCCAGTCGCTGCAGCAGCTGCCCGCGGCGCGCGACGCGGCGGAGTCGCTCGCGGCCCCCCTCGCCCTCCGGCTCGCCGCGGAGATCCGGCCGCAACCGGCCCTGCTCGACCGCATCGACCGGACGATCGTCGACGAGCCCCCGATCTCCGTCCGCGACGGCGGCATGATCCGCGCCGGCTGCCACGCGGAGCTGGACGAACTCCGCAACGCGGCCAGCTCCGGCCGCTCGTGGATCGCGTCCTTCCAGGCCGCCGAGCAGCAGCGCACGGGCATCAAGTCGCTGAAGATCCGCCACAACAAGATCTTCGGCTACTACATCGAGATCACGCGCAGCAACCTTCAGAGCGTGCCGCCGGAGTACATCCGCAAGCAGACGATGGCCAACGCGGAGCGGTTCATCACGCCGGAGCTCAAGGACTACGAGAACCGCATCCTCGGCGCCCAGGAGCGCGCCGTCGCGCTGGAATACGAGCTGTTCCTGGAGGTGCGAGGCGCCGTGCTGGAGCAGACCGACGCCCTCCTGCGCTCCGCCTCGGCCCTCGCCGCGCTCGACGCCCTCGCCTCGTTCGCCGACCGCGCCCTGGCGCTCGGCTACGCCCGGCCGGTCATGACCGACGGCGACACCCTCCGCATCCGCGACGGGCGCCATCCCGTGATCGAGACGCTGCCCGAGGCCGAGCGGTTCGTCCCGAACGACACGCTCCTCGACGGCCGCGGGAACCAGCTCGCCATCATCACCGGCCCCAACATGGCCGGAAAGTCGACCTACATCCGGCAGGTCGCCCTGATCACGATCCTCGCCCACGCGGGCTCCTTCGTCCCCGCCGCCGAGGCCGAGGTCGGCGTCGTGGACCGCGTCTTCACCCGCATCGGCGCCTCCGACGACCTCGCCCGCGGCCGCAGCACCTTCATGGTCGAGATGCAGGAGACCGCCAGCATCCTGAACAACGCGACGCCCCGCAGCCTGATCGTCCTCGACGAGATCGGCCGCGGCACCAGCACCTTCGACGGCATCAGCCTCGCGTGGGCCGTCGCGGAGCACCTCCACAACCGCGCCTCGGTGAAGGCCAAGACGCTCTTCGCGACGCACTATCACGAGCTGACCGACCTGGCCCTGACCCTGCCGGGGGTGAAGAACTACAACGTCCTCATCCGCGAAAGCGGCCAGCGGATCGCGTTCCTGCGCAAGATCGTGCCCGGCGCCGCGGACAAGAGCTACGGCATCCACGTCGCCCGCCTCGCCGGCATGCCCGACGAGGTCATCGACC
Organism: Lentisphaerota bacterium; assembly: GCA_016873715.1. Taxonomy (GTDB): domain Bacteria; phylum Verrucomicrobiota; class Kiritimatiellia; order PWTM01; family PWTM01; genus VGWF01. The sequence goes on from VGWF01000015.1 coordinate 12,013, forward strand.
GCGCGCGCGAGATCCTCTCGAACCTCGAGGAGGGCGAGTTCGGCGAGGCCGGCCAGCCCAAGATCGCCCGCACCCGCCCCTCCCGCCGCGGCCGCGACGACGGCGGCGCGCAGATGTCGCTGTTCTGAAGGCCTGTCCAACCGCACCGTCCCGCCGGAAGATGGATCGGACGCAGCGCAGCCGTACAGGTGAAAGGGCTCATACCGTGTCGGATTCCCGTCCCTGATCGTAATCGCAATCCCAAGCGCAACCGTGATCGCAATCGCCCCCCGGGGGCTTGCCCCCCACCTCCCGGCTCACTACATTGCTCCCCATGACGACGTGCTTCGAGCACGAGAAGCTGGACGTGTACCAGGACGCCATCCGCTTCGCCTCCCGGGTCGATGCCCTGTTGAAAGGCGTGGATTCCGGCACGGCGGTGCTGGTGCGGATCGTCCCGACGCTCGTGGGCCTCGTGCGCAGCACGTCGCCCCATCGGGTTCACGAGGGCCCGGCGGAATGCACCATGCGTCAGGCCGGGGCCGGCGGAGGCGATTACGATTAGGATTACGATCACGAGCAGGATCGGGAGTTGACCGCACACCGAGCACCCGAGGTTCCCCATGACCATCATCGAACCCCACATCCACATGTACTCCCGCACGACGGACGACTACACCGCGATGTACCGCGAGGGCATCCGGTGCGTCGTCGAACCGTCGTTCTGGCTCGGCTCGACGCGTCGCTTCGCCGGGACGTTCTGGGACTACTTCCAGCTCAGCCTTGATTTCGAGGTGAAGCGCTCGGAACGCTACGGCATCGACCATTTCTCCTGCGTCGCCGTGAACCCGAAGGAGGCCGAGGATCTCGCGCTGGCGAGGGAGACGCTGGCCGGCATGGGCCCCTACCTCGATCACCCGCGCTGCGTCGCGATCGGCGAGATCGGCTTCAACCGCATCACGCCGAACGAGGAGGAGGTCTTCCAGCTTCAACTCGAGATGGCGAAGACGCGCGGCATGCTGGTCCTCATCCACACGCCGCACGACACGCCCGAGGTCAGCAAGCGAAAGGGCGTCGAGCGCACGCTCGCCATCCTGCGGGAGCTGAACTACGACAGCGCGCGGATCATCGTCGACCACAACACCGAGGACACGATGGATCTCACCCGCAAGACCGACGTCTGGGCGGGCATGACCGTCTACCCCTATTCCAAGCTGAACCCCGAGCGTGTCGTCAACCTGCTCAGGCGTTGGGGACTCGACCGCGTCCTCGTGAACAGCTCCGCCGACTGGGGCGTGTCCGACCCCTGCTCGCTCCCGAAGGCCGCGCGCCACATGAAGGCGAGCGGCTTCCCCGACGCGCAGGTGCAGAAGGTGATGTTCGACAACCCCCTCGCCTTCTACGGCCAGTGCCCCAAGTTCAAGCCGCGCCTCGACCTGCCCTGGCAGGATCCGGCGCAATACCAGCGGTAACGTGATTGCCACGAACCCGAGGACCGGCTTCCATGCGTGGCTCTCCCTGCTGCGCGTGCCGAACCTGCTGACCGTCCCCGGCGACCCGCTAGCCGGCGCCATGCTGGCGATGGCCGAGCGCGGCTGGAACGAACCGATCCCCTGGGCCGCGGCAGCGGCGTCCGTCGTTCTGTACGCGGCCGGGCTGACCGACAACGACCTCGCGGACCTCGAGGAGGACCGGCGCGAGCGGCCGGGCCGTCCCCTGCCCGCAGGCGCGGTCTCCGCGCGCGCCGCGGCCATCGCGAGGGCGCTCCTGCTCGCCGCAGGCCTCGGACTCGCCGCGGTCCACGGGATGCACGCGCTGCTGGCCGCCGCCGCGATCGGCGGGCTGATGACCGCCTACAACCACGGGCTCAAGCGGGTGCCGCTGATCGGTCCGCTGGCGATGGGCGCCTGCCGCGGGTTGAGCGTGCTGCTCGGGGCCACCGCCGTGGCCCTGCCCCCGGCCGGGGCGTCCACGACGTGGTCCGGCGTGGCGGCGGTCACGATCTACATCGCCGCGGTCGCGCAGATGGCCCGCGACGAGACGCGGATCCCCGGCCGCGCACGGCTGATCGGCACGCTGATCGGACTCCTCCCGCTCCTCCAGGCCGCCCTCGTGCTCTCCGCGCTCCGCCGCGCCGGCCCGTGGGTCGCGCTGGGACTCGTCGCCTGTGCCGCGGCCTCCGCCCTCCTCCGCCGCCGCTTCGCCGCCAGTTGACTACGGTTGCACATCCCCGCCGACGGTGGCACCTTTGCGGCATGAAGACGCTGTGGACTGCGATCGGGCTGGCGGCCGGCGTGGCGCTGGGGGCGGCGGGACAGGGACGCGAGGGCGGCTTGGGCAGCGGCGGGGGAGGCGGCCTCGGCCAGCGCAGCGGTTCCGGCGGCGGGTCGGGCGGCGGATCGGGCGTGCACGGAAGCAAGCTCGGCGAGTTCACGCCGGCCCCCTCGCTTCCGGCGCCGAACACCTCCGCCGGGGCGCCGGGCGAAACCGAGTCCCAGCGCAAGGCCGCGCGCCTCCAGTCCTCGCACGGCGTGGTCGCGGGCCAGGAGGCCTTTCTCCGCACGCTCCGCGCGCGCCTGATCCCGGGCACCTGGACGCCGGACCACGTGGTCGACCCGGCGGATGACTCGACGCTGCTGCACGTCGCCGTCCGCGAAAGCTATCCCGAGGCGGTGCGCTACCTGCTCGACCAGGGTGCGAATCCGCGGGTCAAGGATCTCACCGGCGCGACGCCGCTGGACCTCGCCCGGAAGATGAAGGTCGCGGAGATCGTCGCGATGCTGGAGAAGGCCGCCGCACCGAAGGAGACGGGGGCGCCGGCCGCGCGTCCGTAGACCCGGCCCCTCCGGGCGGCGGAGGGAATCAGGTCACCTCGTCCCCGCGCGCCAGCACCACCTTGCCGGTGCGCACCAACTCGATCACCTTGAAGCGCCCGAGGAGCCGGATCATCGCGTCGAGCTTGTCCGAATTGCCCGTCACCTGGAGGATCATGGAGCTTTCCGTCAGGTCGACGGTCTTCGCCCCGAAGTGATCCGCGATCTGGAGGGCCAGCGTCCGCTCCGCCTCGTCCGCGGCGATCTTGACCAGGGCCATCTCCTTGACGACCGACTCCTCGTCGCGGTGCTCCACGCAGCGGATCACGTCGATGAGCTTGCTCGTCTGCTGGATGACCTGGTCGAGGCCCTCCGGATCGCCCTTGAGCGTGATGGTCATGCGCGAGAAGTGAGTGTCGACGACCGACGACACCACGAGCGCGTCGATGTTGTAGCCCCGCCGCGCGAAGACCTGGGCGATGCGCGCGAGCACGCCCGGCTTGTTCGCCACGTACACGCTGATGGTGTGGGCCGCCGTTTCCGCGTCTGTCGTTCCGTTGCTCATGATGCTCGCTCCGTCCTTCGATCAGGTCGAACCCGTGGGTTTCTCCATCTTGTAGCGCGGCCGTTCCACGATCATGTCCTCCAGCGGACGGCCGGCCGGCACCATCGGGTACACGTTGTCGGTCTTCTCCACCTCGGCGTTGATCAGCGCCGGGCCGTCGTTGTAGGCCAGCGCCCGCGACAGGATCTTGCGGACATCGGCCCCGCGCTTCAGGTTGAAGGCCTTCACGCCCTCGAACGCCTGCGCGAGCTTCACGAAGTCCGGGTTGCCGAGCAGGTCCACCCCGCTCTTCCGGTCGTCGTAGAACAGCTCCTGCCACTGCCGCACCATGCCGAGGTAGTGGTTGTTCAGGATGACGATCTTGATCGGAAGCCGGTGGATCGCGGCGGTCGCCAGCTCGAACATCGTCATCTGGAAGCCGCCGTCGCCGCAGAAGGCGAGCACGGTCTCCTTCGGGCGTCCGAACTGCGCGCCGATCGCGGCCGGCAGCGCGAAGCCCATCGTGCCGGCTCCGCCGGACGAGAGGAAGTTGTGCGGGTGGTCGGAGCGGTAGAACTGCGCGGCCCACATCTGGTGCTGGCCCACGTCGGTCACGACCACCGCCTTGCCTTCCGTCAGCCGCCAGGCCTCGTCGATGACGTGCTGCATCTTGAGGCCGCCCTTCTTCTTGAAGTGGAGCGGGTAGCGGCGCTTGTACTCCGCGAGGTGCGCGATCCACGCGTCGGTCTTGAGCCGGCTGACGTGCGGCATCAGCGCCTTCAGCGCGGCCTTCGCGTCCGCCACGCAGTGGATGTGGCAGCGGATCATCTTGCCCATCTCGGCGGGGTCGATGTCGATGTGGATGCGCGTGGCGTCCTTGCAGAACTTCGCGGGCTGGCCCACGATGCGGTCGTCGTAGCGCGAGCCGATCGACATGATCAGGTCGCACTCGACCACGGCCTTGTTCGCGTAGGCCGTGCCGTGCATGCCCATCCAGCCGAGCGACAGCGCGTGCGACTCCGGGAACGCCCCCTTGCCCAGCAGGGTCGTCACCACCGGCGCCTGGAGCTTCTCGGCCAGTTCGCGCACCTCGTCCCATGCGCCGGAGATCAGCGCGCCGTGCCCCACCAGAAGCACCGGGCGCACCGACTTGCTCATCGCCTTGGCGATCGCATGGATGATCGCCGCGTCCACCTTCGCCGCCGGCGGCCGGTAGCCCGGCAGGTCCATCGTCGCACGCAGGTCCGCCGTGCAGGGGCCGGACGACACGTCCTTCGGCAGGTCGATCAGCACCGGGCCCGGCCGCCCGCTGTTCGTGATGTGGAAGGCCTCGCGCACGACCCGCGGGATGTCGTTCGTGCTCTTCACGAGGTAGCTGTGCTTCACCACCGGCATCGTCAGGCCGAAGATGTCCGCCTCCTGGAAGGCGTCCTTCCCGATCATCGACCGGATCTGCTGGCCGGTGATCACGATCATCGGAACCGAATCCATGTGCGCCGTCAGGATCCCCGTGATCGTGTTCGTCGCGCCGGGACCGCTCGTCACCAGCACCACCGCCGGCTTGCCCGTCGCCCGGGCATAGCCGTCCGCCATGTGCGTCGCCCCCTGCTCGTGCCGCACCAGCACCAGCTTGATCTTCGTCTTCGTCGTGACGATCGCATCGAAAATCGGAATCGCCGCCCCGCCCGAATAGCCGAAGATGTGCTCCACACCCTCGTTCTCCAGGCACCGGATCAACGCCTGCGCACCATCCAGCTGCTCTTTAGCCATGACCATCTCCCAAACGGTATTGGAGCAATATGGCACACCGCCGCGAAGCGCGCAATACGAAAACAGCGATCCACAGCTTAACTTCTCACCTGTACTACGGTGTTATACCGAAAAGTGATATCTTTCGCGCTAAGTTTGGCCTTCCATCTGTACCCATGACCGGAAAGTCTCGATTTAATGGAATACATGGCACCCATGGGGCCGATCGGGAGGCTGAGACGCCAGGGCGGGGGGTTGGATCCCGGCGGCGGCCCCGTCCCTGAGCGGCAGGCCCCCGGGCGGCGGGGAGGCGAGGAGGACCGCCGGACCGGACATGCCGGGAATGCGGCTGCGGGTTGGACCGGCGGCGGCGGGATGATACAGTGCGGGCATGAAACACATCCTAGTCGGTTCGGCAGTGGCCTGCGCCGCCGTGCTGTCGGCGGTCGCGGGGGAGAAGACGGTCGGCACGGGCGATGCGTTCAAGGGGCCGGTGGGCTTGCAGCTCTACAGCCTGCGCGACAGCTTCAAGAAGGATGTCCCCGGAACGCTCGACGCCGTGAAGGCCCTCGGGTTCAAGTACGTCGAACTGGCCGGCACCTACGGCCTCTCCGCCGGCGAATTTCGCACGATGCTCGACGCCCGCGGGCTCGTCGCGATCGCCGGGCACTTCCCGATGGACCGTTACCTCAAGGATCCCGACGGCCTCGCGAAGGAGGCGAAGGAACTCGGCCTGCAATACACCGGCGTGGCGTGGTACGGCCACAAGTCCCCCCTGGACGAGGCGCAGTGCCTCAAGATGGCCGCGGACTTCAACGCCGCAGGCAAGAACATGGCCGAGCGCGGACTGAAGTTCTACTACCACAACCACGGCTACGAGTTTCACCCGCACGGCGACGGCACGCTCTTCGACCTGCTGATGGCGAAGACCGACCCGAACACCGTCTTCTTCCAGATGGATGTCCTGTGGACCCTCTTCCCGGGCCAGGATCCTGCGAAGCTCATGGCGAAGTACGGCCCGCGCTGGCACCTCGTTCACCTCAAGGATCTCCGCAAGGGCGTGCAGGGCGACATGAGCGGCAAGACCCCCGTGACGAACGACGTCGCCCTCGGCACCGGCCAGGTCGACTACGCCGCCCTGCTCAAGGCCGCGCAGAAGGCCGGCGTGAAATGGTACTTCATCGAGGATGAGTCCCCCACGGTCACCGAGCAGCTGCCCGTCAGCCTCAAGTTCCTCTCGGGCATCTCCTGGTAGACCATGACCCGCCGCGGGTTGCTGGTCGCCGCATGCGCCGCCGCCGCGATCGTCGCGGCGGTGGCGCTGCGCCCGCGGGCGCCGTTCGACACCGCCGCCGTCGCCGACGCCGAGACGCGGATGTGGTTCGCCTACTACTCCGGCGAGACGCCGATGATCTCCGCCTACATGGAGGCGATGCTCCGGGAGCAGTTCGGGATCCAGGTCTATCCGTCGCGGGAAGTCGCCCGCAGGTTCTCCATCGCCTCCATGTGGTTTCGCAACGTCCCCGGCGGCTACGAAACCAACACCCTGCCCCACCTCACCGAGGCCTACCGCGTGCTCGCCGCCAACGCGGGGGCGACGTTCAACCCCCACGAGGCCGCCAAGGCCGAACTCGCGTGGTGGGTCGCGCGCCGCGCGCCGGAGACGAACTCCGTGGAGGCCATCGGCGCAAGAATCGCAACCCTCTACCGCACGATCTACGGCGGCGACCATCCCGCGTTCGAGACGGCCGGCCGCCTGCGCGCCGAGGCCGCCGCCCTGCGCGACGCCGGCCGCGGCAACGCCGACTGGCACCGCATCCGCACCCTGCTCCGCCGCTCCTACGCCGACCTCGGCAGGGCCGCCCGCGCCGCACCCCCCACGAACGCCGCCCCGCCGCCACCCGCCGGCACCTGAGCGACGGACGCGCGGCTTTGACAGCCCGCCGGGCCTGTGGTCCCATGCCGGCGGCATGAACGCATCGATGCGATGGATCGGCGCCTGCGCGGCGATGGCACTCCAGGTCCCCGCGGCGGCGGCGAAGGACCTCATCCTCGAGGCCGAGGGCGCCCGGTACGCGCCGGAACGCGTGGAAGCGGTCGCGCAGGATGCGCTGAGCGGCGGAAAGGGCGTCGTCCTCCGGACCGGCATCGCCGAGGCGCTGGAACCGGGCCGCGGCGGCGCGGACGTCACGTTCACCGCCCACATCCCCGCGGCCGGGCGCTTCGTGCTGTTCACTTATGCGACCGTGGACGAGGCCGCCGCCGCGCGCATGCGCAAGGCCCGGAGCAAGCACGACTCGATCCAGGCCGTCCTCCGGATCGGTGACCGGCCGCCCGTGCGACGCGTCGTCTACCTGCCGTGGGAGGACGAGCCCGTCTGCCGCGAACGCGCCGGCATCTTCGACCTCGAGGCCGGCGACCGGGAGATCGCGATCTGGCTCCCGGCGGGCGTCCGCCTCGACCGCATCCAGCTATCCCCCTACAAGCCGCCGTCCATCCCGCCCGAGGCCGCGGCATACCGGCCCCCCATCCTCCCGCCGCCGACGCACCCGCGGCTGTGGGTCGACGCCGCGTCGCTCGCGCGGATCCGCGCCAACCTCGACCATCCCGAGAACAAGCCGCACTGGGACCGCATCCGTGCCGCGGCCGCCAAGCCCTTCGCGTTCGCCCCGCCCGCGGAGGGCGAACTGGACTACAACACGCCGCTCGAACAGGCGGCGCTGGCGAAGGCGTTCTGCCGGCTTGCGGCGGGCGACGAAAGGGCCGGGCGCGAGGCGGCGGACCTCATGCTCGCGTACCTGCCGCGCGTCGAGTTCGGCAACCTGCTCGACATCACCCGCGAGACCGGCGCCGCGATCTACGCCTCCGCCTGCGTCTACGACTGGTGCCACGACCTTCTGACGCCCGACGAGCGAGCGACGCTGCGACGCCACATGATCCGCCTCGCCGAGAGCATGGAGTGCGGCTGGCCGCCGTTCCGGCAGAACATCGTCAACGGCCACGGCAACGAGGCGCAGATCAACCGCGACTTGCTCGCCATGTCGATCGCCATCCACGACGACGACCCCGCCCCCTACCGCTACTGCGCCTGGCACGTGCTGGAGCAGCTCGTCCCCCTGCGGCGCTTCGAATACCAATCCCCCCGCCACAACCAGGGCATCAACTACGCGGCCTACCGGTTCGCATGGGAGATGCACGCCGCGTGGCTGATGCGGCGCATGTGCGGACGCGAGGTTTTCGACCCGAACATCAAGGACGTCCCGTACTACTGGGTCCACATGCGCCTGCCGAGCGGAGAGATGCTTCGCGACGGCGACGGCGTGCCCGACCGCCGGCCGTGGCGTCACCCGGACACGTTCCTCGTCGCCGGCGCCTACAGCGGCGACCCGCTCGTCAAGGGCGAGTGGGTGCGCCAGGGCGGCCTGCGCGACAGCAATTCCCTCCTCGTCCTCCTTCTGAACGACCCCGCCATCGCCGCGGTCACGAACCTCGACGTCCTCCCGCGCACGTTCGATTTCGGGCCGGTCCTCGGCGGCATGGTCGCGCGCACCGGCTGGACGATGGGCACCCACTCGGCCGAGGTCGTCGCGGAGATCCGCGGCGGCGGCCACCACTTCGGCAACCACCAGCACGCCGACGCCGGATCGTTCCAGATCTACTACCGCGGCCTCCAGGCGGCCCGGCTCGCGCAGTACAAGTTCTATGGCACGCCCTACGACATGAACTTCGGCAAGCGCTCCGTCGCCCAAAACATGGTGCTGGTCGTCGACCCGGACGAGCGTTTCCTTGCGACGAAGGGCAACGACGGCGGATCGCGCTTCCTGCAGAGTTACCCGCGCACCCCGACGCAGGCCGCGAAGGATCCGCTCTTCGACTACGGCCGTGTCATCGCCTGCAGTCACGGCCCGACGTCCGCCGCGCCCGCGTTCAGCTACTTCAGCGCCGACCTCCGCGCCGCCTATTCCGCCAAGATGGCCGGCTACGTGCGTCAGTTCTGCGTGCTCGACCTCGGCCGGCCCGGCAACCCGGCGGCCGTCATCGTCCGCGACGATGTCGAGTCCGCGAAGGCGGAGTTCCGGAAGTACTGGCAGGTCAACACGCTCCGGCCCCCGCAGACGACCCCCTCCGGCGTGCGCCTCTGGAACGTCGAGGGCGGCGTCACCGGCCGGCTCGATGTCGCGGTGCTGGAGCCCGCTGCGGAGGCGCGCGCGGTGGAGATCCTCGGGGGCGACGCCGTCCACGACGTCTTCGGCCTGCGCTTCACGCCGCCCTTGCCCGACGCGCCGGAGGCCAACGGCACGCGCGTGATGGTCTCGCCCCGCACGCCGCGCGCCCGCGACCGGTTTCTCGTCGTGATGCAGGCCTGCGACGCGGAGCCGCTGCCGGTGGTCCGGGAGGACGGCGAGCACGTCGTCATCGTCCGCATCGCCGACCGGATCGCCGCGCTGGCCGCCGGCCGCGACCTCGTGGCCGAGCCCTTCGAGGTCACGGTGCCCGCCGGGGGCACGACCTTCCAGGTTCTCTGTGCCGGTCTCAAGGCCGGGACGTGGAAGGTCTCATCTTCGGGGCAGCCCGACCGCACGTTCGCCGTCGCACCCGGGAAGCACACGCTGTTCCTCGAGTCCGTCGGCGCCCGCCTGCGCGTTGCGCCGGCCGGTCCACGCTGACCGGCGACGGCGACGGATCCCCACCCGGAAGCGATCCATCGAAGGATTGCGGTGGGATGCGGCCCTCGGTCTCGGCCGGCGGCCGTCACGATCCGCCGCTGGCTGCCGGCCGTCGGCCCCTGACCATCGTCCGCGGATGCCGCTGCGCCCGCCTTACACCCATTCCCGCGCGCGGGCCTGGTCGATGGCCTCGCTGTAGCGGTCCATCGAGGCCTCGCCTCCGTCGAGGGAGACGAACATGCGGACGAAGTCGGCCAGTTCCGGGGGCGCGGGCTTGAGGCCGAACTCCTTGGAGACGTCGTCGATGACCGCGTCGAGCCCGTGCTCCTGCGCGACCTCGACAAAGGCGCGCAGGTGGCCGATGCGCCGCTTGCGGGCCCCGAAGACCCAGTTCGACACGCCGAGGATCGCGTGGACGCCCTTCATCGCGGCGTCCCCGCGGATCGCGCGGATCGCGTGGAACGAGTTCCGCGTGTGCGAGGGCTTCAGGTTCCCCTCGCCGTCCAGGAACCCGTCGGTCCCGATGCCGAGCGTGACGGTGTCGAAGAAGAGGTCCCCGGGCCGGAAGCCGGCCGCGGTGCAGCGCGCGAACATCCGGCGCGCGGCATCGACCATGTCCGCCTCGGACGACAGGGGTCCGGTCGGTCCGACCAGCAGGCACACCGCCGAAAAGGCCCGGTCGCGCCGCCGCGCCAGGAGCCCGTCGTAGCGCTCCGTCTCGGAGAAGGTGACGGAGTTGACCAGCGGCGGACGGAGGTCCGCCCCGGCGCCGAGCCACTCGTCGAGCCCGGCCTCGAGGACCGCGGGGTCGGAGCTGTCGACGCAGGGCGGCACGCCCGCGCCGTGGTCGAGCACGAGGCGCACCATGCTGCGCATGAACCCCGGCGCATCCGGGTGGCCGAGCGCGTCGATGTTGAGGTCGATGTAGTCCGCCCCCTGCGCCGCCTGGGTCGCGATAAGATCCTCGATCGCCAGCCGCCCGCGGTTCGGCGTCGAGAAGCCGTCATCGCCCAGTTCGCGGATCGCCCGCATCGCGGCGCCCGCCAGCGGCACCGAGGCATGGATCAGTTCGGCGACGTGGACCATTCCGCTCCCCTCCAGCGGCCGCGGCCGCGCGTTGTGGTCGCGACCGAAGAACCGGTTCAGCACCGACGACGTCTCGCGAAGGTCCGCCCGGCGCGGCGGGAAGACCGCCCGGCGGAACTCCTCGACCGCGTCGCGCCGCAGCAGCCGCGCGTGGATGCGCTCGCCGACGCAGACGCGGTTCGGGTTGTTCCCGCACCGCCCCTGCGGATCGGCGTCGCCGCACGGCACGTTGGCCAGGCCCTTCTCGCATCCGCCCATGGTGCAGAGGTACTCGTTCTCGGGAAGGAAACAGTCGCCGCAATGCTCGCAGCGGTAGACCGCCTCCTTGCCGGCGTCCTCCATCGCGCGGAAGAGCCGGTAGAGCACGCCCTCGCGGTCGGCCGAACGGTTCACCGGCGCGAGGATCGCGCGAGCGACGCCGTGCAGGGCGCCGTCCTCCTCAAAGACCGCCGCATGGACGGCGCGCGACGCCTTCGCCGCGCCCGCGGCCGCCGGCCCCGGCGATTCCGGCGCCGGGAACGTGAGGTCGTCGCGGTGCGCGCGCCAGTCGGCGATCGAGAGCGCCTCCCCGACGATCGCGGCGATCTCGTCGGCCGACTGGAAGTCGCCGGGACGTCCGAGGTCGACGCCCGCGTAGCCGAGCTGGCGGAACATCGCGATCTGCCGCGCCGCCCGGGAGCGAACGCCGGCGGGACCGCCGGATGCGATCCGGTCGATCAGCGCATCGGTGATCACGCAGCCCGGAAGGTCGCGCATCACGCGGGCGGCGGACTCGTCGAGCACCAGCGCGTTGCCGAGCAGCGGCACCCGCTCCCCGCGGAGATCCGCGATCAGGCGCTCCGAACGCTCCGAGTCCCAGCCCGACTGGCAGACGAGGAACGCGGCGCCCGCGCGCACCTTCTTCGAGGCCTTGATCATCTGCATCGCGAGCGACCCCGGCGTGTACTTGAAGGGCGACACCGCCGCGCCCGCCGCCAGCTGCGGCGCGGCGGCGAGATCGGCGTCGGACCGCGCCGCGCGCAGCGCGGATGCATTGACCTCGCGAACGAGCTGAAGCACACCGACCGAATCGCGGTCGAAGACGCCGCGGGCGGACGGCTGGTCCCCCGTGAGCGCCAGGATCGTCCGCACGCCCCCGTCCGCCAGCCCGCGAAGCAGCGACGCGATCGCGTCGCCGTTCATGTCCTTGCCGGTGACATGCGGCAGCAGCTCGATGTCCTCCGGCCAGCCCGCGGCGCGGAGAGCCGCCACCGCCGCCTGGAGATCGTAGGAGGTCTTGCCGCCGGGGTTCTGCGTGATCGAAACGGCGGGAAAGACGACGCCCGCGCTCTCGAAGCGGCGCGAGAGATCCGGGAGGGTCCGGGCAATGGCGGCGATCCGCTTCAGGTCCGCCGCCACGTGGGGCGTGAACTCGACCACGATGTTGAACCGCCCCGGTCGCAGCGACGGAAGGAGGGCCATGGCCGGTCAGTGCCCGCCCCGCGAAACAACCGAAAGGCGGCCCAGCCCGGCCGACGCGCAATGGTTCAGCGCGGCGACCAGCCGTTCATGCGGGGCCGACGGGCTGCAGTCCAGGACCACCGCCTGGTTGCGGTCCAACCCGCCCAACCGGACGAGGTGCGCCCGCAGACCCTCGACGTCCACCGGCATCCCGTTCAGCGCGAAGCCGTCCGCATCCACCGCGACGCGAAGCACCGCGGCGGAGGGTCCCGGCACGCCCGACGGGCGCAGGAACTCCAGGTGCGAGAGGACATTGGCCGGCTTGATCGTCACCAGGAAGAAAACCATCAGCAGGAAGACGATGTCGATCATCGGGGTCATCGGCAGTTCGGCCGATGCTCGGTCGCGCTCACGCCTGGCTCTCATGGGCACCTCCCGGGCTATTTCCATTCTGCGTCCGACCGTCCGACCCTACACCCGGCCCCGGGGCCGCGCAAGCGCTTGAAGACCGCAGGAGGGTCCCCCGGGGTGCACCGGTGATCCGATGCCCGGTCATCGGCCGCGCGGCTTCGTCCACCCCGGCGCGGCCCTCGCGCTGCTCATCACGGCGGCGGCGACGGACGGGCGGATCGTGGGCGCGAGTTCTACCGGGACTCGGGTCCACGGCACCGGGGGCGCGGTCCTTGTGACCGACCCCGACGCGACGGGACCGGCCCCGGGATTCCACCGCGTGCGGCTCGTCGAGCCCGGACCCGGAACTACACGATCGCGAACCGGGTGTCCGGCGCGATGCGCGCCGCCGTCTCGGCGAAGAGACGGATGACCGCCTCGACATCGCCGGCGTGGATCATCTCGCACGAACTGTGCATGTAGCGGTTCGGCACGCTGACGAGGCCGGTGATGACGCCGGCCCGGTTGACCTGGATCAGGTTCGCGTCCGTGCCGGTGGGTCCGCTCTGCGCCTCGACCTGGTACGGGATCTTCTTTTTCTCCGCCGTCTCGACGAGCAGGTCGAACAGGCGCGGATGGACGTTCGGACCGCGCGTGATCACGGCGCCGGATCCGAGCTTGATCCGGCCGAACCGCTTCACGGCGTCCTCCATGGTCGGGTGGTCGGTCGCGAACGTGACATCCACCGCGATCCCCACCTGCGGGTCGATGCCGAAGGCCGCGGTGCGCGCGCCGCGGATGCCGATCTCCTCCTGCACGGTGGCGACGGCGTGGATCTCGGCCTTGATCTTCATCTCCGAGAGCAGGCGCGCGGCCTCGAGCACGATGAAGGCGCCGATGCGGTTGTCGAAGCCGCGGGCGACGAGGAACTCGCCCTGCAGTTCGCCCATCTCGTGGTCGAGCACGAGCGGGTCGCCGATCGCGACGAGCTTCTCCGCCTGCTTGCGGTTCTTCACGCCGATGTCGACCCACAGGCTGTCGAGCTTGGTGACCTTGTCCCGCTCCTCCGGCCGGATCAGGTGGATGGGCTTCTTGCCGATGACGCCCGGCACGCGGCCCTTGCGGCCCCGGATGACGACGCGGTGCCCCTGCGGGATCTGCGCGTCCCATCCTCCGATCGGCTGGATCCAGAGGAAACCGTTGTCGTCGACATGCGAGACGAGGAACCCGATCTCGTCGTAATGCCCGGCGAACATGATGCGCGGCGACCCGCCGGGATTCACGATGGCGTGGCTGTTGCCGTGCGCGTCGTGCTTGACCGACGCGGCGAACGTCTTCGCCTCCGCCTGCCAGATGCGCGCCGCCTCCTCCTCGTAGCCCGAGGGGCTGATGGCCGCGATCAGGTTCTTCAGAAACTGCTTGGAATGGTCCTTCATCCGCCTTCCGTCCTTTCCCGAACGACCGCATCAGCCTAGCCCGCGAACCCCCGCGATTCAAGCGCGCCCGCGCGGACGGGGCGCACGCCGCACAGGGCCGCGACGGGGCGCGGCCCCCGGGCTGGTCCGTGGAACCCGGGAGAGACCGGGCCGCTACGGGACCGCCGCCTCGCGCTCGACCAGAAGGCCCTGATAGGCGGCGGGGATCACGAGGCGGCCCCGCCAGAACCCGCAGGCGCCGGGATGACCGGTAAGCTCGTACCGCCGCGCGAGCCGCGGGGCCGCCGGATCGCGGATGTCCAGCACGTCGACAACCCGCTCGTGGCGCCGGGCCAGGGCGAGGCGCGATCCGTCCGTCGACGGCCGGCCCCCCATGCGGAATCCCCCGACGCGATGCGCGGGGATCTCCGACGCGGGGCGCCGCTCGTTCGGATCGAGCAACCGGCAGACGCCTCCCTTCACCAGCAGCAGCCGGTCGCCCAGCGCGCAGGCGCCATCGGTCCAGCTGTAGTTTGTCGCGTCCGGCGTGTTCCCGGCCAGGACCGGGGCGGCTCCGCCGACGTCGTACCACGCCGGGCCGCTGAGCTGCCAATGTGCGACCAGGTAGCGTCCGCCGAGGCGGCGCTCGACGAACTGATCCCCGTAGAAGAGCCCGACCTGCGAGTCCTTGAGGACAACCCTCGCGTTGGAGGGATCCCGGACGTCCGCCACGTAGACCGACGCGCCGCCGCAGTGGATCAGCGCGAAGTCGCCCGGAGAAGGCACCGTCACCTGGCGCACCCCCTGCCCCGGGATCACCAGCCGCCCGATCTCCGTCGCGCGGTGGTCGCCGTCCACCCGATGGATGCCCGCGCCCGCCGGGCCCTCGGCGGTGAACAGGAGGTCGCCGCAGAGGCTGAGATGATGGACGTCGTTCGTTCCGCGCCACGCGCCGACCCGGCGCAGGCCGGAGTCCAGCCGGACCGCGTGCACGCCCGCCGCACCGCAGGCGGCCCACGCGAGGTCGCCGGTCACCGTCACGGAGCGCACCTGGCCCGACGGCCTGTAGGCGTCGAAGGCCGGGTCGGCGGCATCGCCGCCCTGCGCGGAGGAAAGGACCGGCGCACGGTCCGGTTCACGCTGCGACGGATGCGCAAGCCCCGCGGCAGGGATCGCATAGAGGCCCGTGTAGATCCCCGCGGCGTAGATGACACCCTCCGCCATCGCGACACCGCCGACCGGGTCGGGGCGACCCTCCCGCGGCTCGGGAGGCAGTTCCGCCCGGGCAACGATCGCGGGCTTCGCCGGATCGCGCACGTCGACGACGAACAGACCGTTCCACGTGTCGGCCACGACGCAATGATCCCCGCCGACGCGCGCGCTCCACAGGTCGTTGAAGATCGTGTAGCCGCGCGGGAACTTCACGCGCGAGACGAACGCCGGGCGGGCGGGATCGGACACGTCGAGGATCTCAAGACCATGCCCGCGGCCGTCGGCCTCCGCCTTGTCCGCGTGGCGCGAATGGTGCCCGGTGGCGGCGTAGCAGAAGCGACCGCGCAGACAACCGCCGTCGCCATAGCCGTCCAGCGCCCCCTCGCCCACGATCCTCGGCCGCCGCGGGTCCCGCACGTCGGCAACGAGCAGCTTTCGCGGCACCCAGTCGCCTATGTAGAGGAAGCCGTCCCGCGCCCAGCACGACTGCGCCTCCCCCGTCTTGAGCGTCGTGAGATGCCGCACTCGCTTCGGGTCCGACACGTCGACGATCTCGACGCCGTAGCACCGCGTCGCGATGAAGCCGATGCCGCCCGAGACCCAGATGCCCGTCGCCATCTCGACCGTGTCGTAGTGGCTCACGAGCCGCGGCGCCGCCGGGTTCGAGACATCGACGATCCACAGGCCGTCCTGCCGCGCCGTCACGTAGGCAAGATCCCCGGCGACGAAGATCTGCCGGGTGGTCCCCAGTCCTCCGAGGCTGCCCAGCACGCGCGGCGAATCGGGCCTCGAGATATCCAGCACATGCAGGAAGCCGCCACCTGCGGCATAGAGCCGGTCGCCGGCGACCTCGACCGCCATGCACGGTCCGACCCCCTCGACTCGCCGGCCCGTCAGGCTCAGCCCCCACTCACCCGCAACCGCACTCCCCGCCCGGGAAGCCCCGGTCCCCGCAACAAGCGCCGCCGCGACGGTCACCACACCCAGAATCGCCCTCATGTCCGTGATCGTCGTCCCCCGACGCCCATCCTGTCAAACCCCGACCGATCACCCCGCCCTCGCCCCACCCGCCGGCACTTCGCGCAACGCCCCATGCCCGGGATTCCTATGCGCCATCATGGCGCATTAGTGATCGTCCGGTACAGACTGCGCCATTATGGCCCTTGCTTTGGATTGGTCTGACACGACGGATCTGGCTCATTTCATTATTCTTACATCACATCCTTAACACTGGCACGAGTGTTGCATAAGGGGACGGCAGAAATCAGGAGGACCGAGTCATGATGCTGAGAAATGCGTATCTGGATCCGATGGCCGAGATGGTGAAGTTCCAGCGGGACATGAACCGGCTGTTGAACGGCTACTGCCGTCCTGCGGACGTGTTCCCGCGGGTGAACGCTTGGGCTGACGACACGAAGGCGGAGGTTCGGGCCGAGGTGCCGGGCGTGGAATCGTCGGCGCTGCACCTGACGGTCACGGGCGACGTGCTGGTGATCGAGGGCGATCGGAGCGCGATGGCCGATGCCGAGGGACTGCAGGTCCACCGGCGGGAGCGGACCGGCGGAGCCTTCCGGCGCTCCATCCGCCTGCCGTGGGAGATCGAGGAAGGCGAGGTGAAGGCGGCGCAGCGGAACGGCGTACTGACCGTGACACTGCCCCGGCGGGCCTCGACGAAGCCCCGGGCGATCCCCGTGGCGGCCGAGTAGACGAAACGGACCCTTCGAACGGAGGACATGACCATGACGACAGCAACCGAACTGAAGGCAACCGATCCGCGGCCGGTCGAGGCGACCCGGGACCGCCCCGTGCACATCCCCGACGCGGACATCTTCGAGGCCGACGGCGCCATCGTCGTGCTGGCGGACATGCCGGGCCTCGACGACAGGGCCGTGACGGTGGAACTCGAGAACGACGTGTTGACGATCCGCGGCCGCGCCCCCGAGGCCGGCGTGGAACCCGCCCAGCCGATCGTCCGCGAGTTCGGCGAACGCGACTACGAGCGATCGTTCGCCATCAACACGGAGATCGATCGCGAGCACATCCGGGCGCAGATGAGGAACGGCGTCCTGAAGGTGACCCTGCCCCTGGCGGCGGAGGTCAAGCCGCGGCAGATCGCGGTCGAGTCGCACTGAATCCCACGGCCGTCGAGCGGTCCTGCGGCCGGTTCGAACGGGCCGTCGCCCTGCCCCACGGCATCGGCCCGGGCCAGGTGAAGGCGCGGTTCAAGAACGGCGTACTCCAGGGGACGCTGCCGAAGACGCCGCAGCACCGGTCGTGCAGCCGCGCGATCGAGATCACGGCCGGGTAGCGTTCCGACAGGGCATCCCACGGGCGCGCGGGCTCCCCCCTCCCCGCGCGCCCTTTTTCACGCCTCCGGGGCGGCCGGGATGTCGCCGCGCCGCATGGCCTCCGCCGTCATCCCGCGCGACCGGCGGATCATCCGCGACGCATGGTCGAAAAGGTCCTGCCAGGAGCGCTTCGTCCGCGCCAGGCCGAGCTCCTGGGCCCGCACGCCGACGTCGGCCGCCTCGCGCGGGAAGACCTCCCAATCGTCCATGGTCGGGAGAATCCGGTCGGCGCGGATGTCGCTGCCCGCGGAGGAGGCGAGCGACTCGGCGGCGGCGAAGCACATCTCGTCGGTGATCGTTCGCGCGCGCACATCGAGCGCGCCGCGGAAGAGGCCCGGGAAGCACAGGGAGTTGTTCACCTGGTTCGGGAAGTCGGAGCGTCCGGTGGCGAAGACGGTGACGCCCGCCTCCGCGGCCTCCCACGGCCAGATCTCGGGGATCGGATTGGCGCAGGCGAACACGATCGCGCCGGGCTTCATGGCCCGCACCCACTCCGGCTTGATCGTCCCCGGGCCGGGCGTCGAGCACCCGATGACGACGTCCATGCCGCGAAGGGCCTCCTCGATGCCGCCCCGGCGGCCCTCAGCGTTCGTGGTCCTGCAGAGATTCCACTTGGCGGCGAACCGGTCCTTCACGGCCTCGACGTCCGTGCGGTGCGCCCCGAGGATGCCGCGGCTGTCGACGATCATGCACCGTCCCGGGTCGCCTCCCCGGCCGAAGATGAGACGGGCAGCCGCCGAATTGGAGGCGCCGGCCCCGACGAAGGCGATGCCGACGTCGCCGATCCTCTTGCCGACGACCTTCAGCGCGTTGATCAGGCCGGCGAGGATGACGGTCGCGGTGCCCTGCTGATCGTCGTGCCAGACGGGGATCTCGGCCTTCTCGCGGAGCGCGTCGAGGATCTCGAAGCACTTCGGCTGGGCGATGTCCTCGAGGTTGATGCCGCCGAACGAGGGCTGCGCGGCGAGGACGAATTCGATGATCCTCTGCGGATCCTTGGTGTCGAGCATCAGCGGAAACGCGTCGACGCCGCCGAGGTACTTGAAGAGAAGCGCCTTCCCCTCCATGACCGGAAGCCCCGCCTTGGGACCGATGTCCCCGAGGCCGAGGACTCGCGTGCCGTCGCTGACGACCGCCACCGTGTTCCACTTGTTGGTGTGGTCGTAGACGGTCTCCGGGTCGGCGGCGATCGCCTTGCACGGCGCGGCGACTCCGGGCGAGTACCAGATCGCGAAGTCGTCGAAGTCGCGCACGCGGCACTTGAGCCCGGTCTCGATCTTGCCGCGGTAGAACGGATGCAGCCGCATCGCCTCGCGCGCCGGCACCTCCGCCCTGGCCTTCAACGCCTCCACACCGACCCGGGGCTCTCCGCTCATGTCGTCGACTCCTTCCAACGCAAGCGGCCAGTATTGCGAAAAACGAAGGCCGTCGCGACAAGAAAAGCGGCCCGCGGCGACCGCGGCCCCGTCCTCCGCCTACCGCCCGCAGCACTGCTTGAACTTCCTCCCGCTGCCGCAGGGACACGGCGCGTTGCGGCCGGGGCGCCCGGCGGGCGACGAAGCGGCCGCGGGGGCGGTCGCCGGCCGGAACCGGGCCATGATTTCCGCGGCCGGCCGGCCGGCCCGGAGCAATTCGGCCATGGCGTCGATGGACGGAAGAATGTGGTTGAAGAACCGGCGGTAGCCGTCGCAGAGCACGCTGCGCGGACGGTCCGGCGGCTCCCCCGCATCGGCCAGCAGCCGGTGCTTGGGACAGTCGCCATGGCACAGGAAGAGAACCTCGCAACACCGGCACGCCGCCGGAAGGAGATCCGCCTTGGCCCGGCCGAATCCGACCTGCGCGGGATCGTCCACCATCTCGGCGAGCGGCCGGTCGAGCAGGTTCCCGCGGCGCCAGGCCGGGTAGACGTAGTGATCGCAGGCGAAGACGTCGCCGTTCATCTCGACGACGAGCGAGCGTCCGCACTCCGGCGCGAACTGGCAGACCGAACCCCCCGCCCCCATCCGGTTCGCAAGCGCGGAGTCGAAGGCCTGCACGAAGACGCGGCCGACGTCGCGGCGGATCCACTCGTCGAACACGGCGATCAGGAAGTCGCCGAAGGCCCCGGCGGAGACGCTCCACGGCGTCAGGCGCACCGCCCCGGGCGGACCGGCCGTCCCGGGAGCGCCGAGACCGAGGCCGAGGGCGCGCGCCGCGTCGTCGGGCTCGCGCTCGACGATCGGGATGAACTGCAGGTGCCGCACGCCGAGCCCGCGGAGGAACCGGTAGACCTCCAACGGGCGGCGGACATTCGCCGCCTGCACGGTGGTCAGGACATTGTACTGGACGCCGCGCACCTGCATCCGCATCAGGGCGGCAACGACCTCGTCGAAGCACGGGACGCCGGCCCGGTCGACGCGGTGGACATCGTGCAACTCGCGCGGGCCGTCGAGGCTGAGTCCGACGAGGAACGGGTTCGCCGCGAGGAAGGCGCACCATTCGTCGTCCAGGAGCCTCCCGTTGGTCTGCAGGGCGATCGTGAAGTCACGGCTTCCGCACGCCTCCCGGGCCAGGTCGAGGGCCCGCCGGAAGAAACCGAGACCGGCCAGCGTCGGCTCGCCGCCCTGGAAGGCGAACTGCACGGGCCCGGTCGTCGCGGCGGCGGTCGCGCGGATGTAGGAGGTCAGGACGGCGTCGCTCATCCGCGGCCCGGAGGCCTCCGGAAAGAGCGCGGCCTTCTCCGTGTAGAAGCAGTACCGGCAGGCCATGTTGCAGCGCGGCCCGACGGGCTTGGCCATCAGATGGAACGGCGACGTCACGCGGGAGGCGCCTTCACCGGGCGCGGCCGGGACCCCACGGAGCCCCGGAACGCGAGCCACGGCGGCCCGGGGACGGGCATCGCCCACGAATCCATGGCTGCATCAGGGCTTCTTCACGCGGAAGTTGCGGAAGGCGACGGGATCGTTGTGGCCGGCGAAGCCGATGTGGCCGGTCTTGCGATCGAGCCCCTTCGGAACGACGGGCAGCTTGGAGCGGTCGATCGTGTCGATGTCGACGTCGAGGATCTTCGTCCCGTTGAGCGTCACCCGGATCCGCTGGCCCTCGACGCGGATCTCCTCGGTGTTCCAGACGCCGGGCTCGCGCAGGTAGCCGGGCTTGGCCCCGGCGCAGTGGTAGAGCGAACCGTGATACTGGTAGGACTTGAGCGGCGTCTTCGACTTCGCGTTGTAGCCGTCGTTGTCGATCACCTGGATCTCGAGCCCCTGCGACGCCGATCCGCCGGTCGGCGGCGTGCGCAGCGCGATGCCGTTGTTCCCCGCGGGCGGAAGCTTGAACTCGAACCGGAGCACCATGTCGCCGTACTCCTCCTTCGACAGGAGGTCGCCGCCCTTGCCCGGCTTGCAGACGATGCAGCCGTCCTTCACCTCGTAGTTGTCCACCGCGCCCTGCCAGTTCGAGAGGTCCGTGCCGTTGTCGAGCCGCGTGAAGCCCTCCTCGCCCGCCGCCAGCATCCGGTTCGCCTCGTCCGCGCCGATCTCGCGGATGTAGACGTTCCGCCACCGGATCTCGCTGCCGTGCGTCTGGAGCTGGATCGGACCCCTCGCGAAGATCGGGTCGACCATCGCGTTCGGATCGGTGATCTCGCCGGCCTTCTTCGCCTTCTGGAACGCGGCGCGGGCGAAGTAATTCTCCATGACGGCGTTGTCGACCACCGTCTCGCCGTTGAAGACCACGGTCACGCGCTCGCCGACCATCGTGATCTTGAAGAGGTTCCACTCGCCGAACGGCTTGTCCATGCGCTTCGACGGATCCTTGCCCGGCGCGCCGGGGCTGTTGTTCCAGAGACCGCCCGAGCCCTTGTCCTGCCCGAGACCGCGCGGATCGCCCTTCGTGCTGTCCCAGATCTGCACCTGCGGGACGCCGCGCAGGTAGACGCCGCTGTCGCCGTCGGGCAGGGCCTTGTACTCGACCCACAGCTCGAAATCGCCGTAATCCTTCTCCGTCGTCAGGTAGAGCCCGCGCCCGTCGTTGACGATCTCGCCGTCCTCGACCTTCCAATGCGCGCGGATGTGGTCGCCGCCGGCCTTGCCGTCCAATCCGCCCTCGACGGACTTCTTCCCGTAGTCGGCGCGAGCCTCGGGCGTCATCTTCCCCAGCTCGGACGGATCGCGCGTGCCCCATCCGTACCAGCCGGACAGGTCCTTCCCGTTGAAGAGCGCCGTGAACCCGGGCGGGGGCGTGTTGTTCTGGGCATTGGCACCCGCCGCCAGCGCGGCGAGGATGAGAAGCGACAGCAGCCGTGCGTTCATGATCCGGACTCCCATGGACCGCCCCGTCCGCGCCGGGCGGAGAAAGCGGGACCCGGGTCCACGATGCCGGAGAGCCGGAGGCAACGCAAGCGGAAGAACGGGCCGCCCCAGGGCAGACGCATCTTCCTCGAGGTAGTGGCACCTTTCGGTCGGCAGAGCGCGGAGTGGCTGGTGGACGCTGGAGCGCTTGCGGTTGCGGGGGTGCGACGCGCACCAGGCCGGCCGGATCGCGCGGGATCCCGCCCCGCCTGCGGCGTTGCCGAAGGGGGCGCGGACACGAGTCCAGCGCCCCCTTCGTCGCCTTGCATCCGGGGCGGTCTGCCGCGTTCCCGGCCGGGCCCCTCGCGGGCTCGGGGCCACCCGGTGCGCGCCGCGGCATCGCCTTCGCCTTGATTCAAGGATCGTTCGGCTGGGATCTCTCTTTCCCGGCGATGGAAGGGGAATCCTGAGGATCCCGAGCACACGGCTCGGTTTCGACAGGAACAAGATGCGTTTGCCCTGCGGGCCGCCCCAGGGTCACTGCGTCAGCGCGTACATCAGGATGTTCATGCCGAGCGCGAGCGAGCCGGACTCGTCGTACCCGCGCCCGTACGGGTTCGGCGACAGCTCCCAGCCGCCGGCGAGACCGAAGGGGCTGTAGAGGACCGCGTAGTGGCCGTTCAGCTCGATCGCCTCCATCCGGGGCTCGATGCGCGACCGGCCGCCCTGCTGCGAGAGCGCGGGCGTCACGCCGACGGCCTCGACCTTGTTCGGCAGCGTGAAGATCATGTCGCCGGCCGCGACCGGCGCGAGGGGCTGGTCGGGCAGCACCTTGCGCAGCTCGCGGCGGAGCGCGGCGTCGAACGCGGCGCGACCGCAGCACGCCTCCGCGAACAGGAAGCCGCCCTTGCGCAGGTATTCCCGCAGGTTCTGCGCCTCGGCGGGCGAGAGCCGGAAGTCCTCGTGGCCCGTCATGTAGAGCAGCGGGCAGTCGAACAGCTTCGGGTCGGAGAGCCGCAGCTCGGTCAGGCCGAACTTCACCGGGACGCCGGTCTTGAGGTTGAACTGCTGCAGGAGGACCGACAACCCCTTGTGCCGGGTCTTCCATTCGCCGTCGTACACGATCTGCGCCACCGCGACCTTGCCGGCCGCCGTCGGCTCGCGGTCGATGAACTGCAGGCTCTGCGCGAGTTGCCGCGCCCAGGCCCGCTGCGCCGTCGCGTAGGCCATCAGGTTGACGCCCAGCTTGCGGGCCGAGTCGACCGCGTAGGCGCGCGTCGTGTCGACGGCGTGGCCGTCCCACGCGATCCCCATGCCCCAGCGCGACACGACCGCGATCGTGCGGCAGTTGACCGTGATGCCGTCGAGCCACGGCAGCGGCTCCGCGTAGCCGGCGTCGCGCACGCCCTGCAGGTATTCCACCCGGTCGAGGTCGTAGTACGAATGGAAGACCGCGTGGTCCGGCCCCAGCCGCTGCACCGGCGCCTCGGGGAAGATGGCCTTGAGCTCGGCGATGGCGGAGTCGTAGAACGGCTTCGAGCCGCCGCCGGCGTCGTAGATGATCATGCCGCCGCCCAGCAGGTACTGCCGCAGCCGCGCGCGCTCCTCGGGCGAGTGCGTGATGCGGAAATGGCCGGTGCGGTAGAGGATCGGATTCCGCTCGGCGTTGGTGTCGATCTCCGCCAGCGACTTCGCCTCGCAGGAGAGGTGAACGTCCATCATGGACTTCATCCCCTTGAGGAGGTTGTTCACGTCGTCCGGGCGCGAGGCCCAGTCGAGAAGGCCCTTGTCGGACTTGATCTTCGTGAACATCACCGGCGGATTGGGCGGGTTCTTCTTCTCCGACCGCGCCTGCGGAACGACCGGCGGCGGAGGGTACGGGATGTAGGACTCGCCCGACGACATCCGCGCCGGCGGCGGGGGCGGCGGCGCGCCGACGATCGGCGCCACGAAGCCCGGTTCGTCGGATCCGTCGCCCTCGAAGAGCATGTAGCCGCGCGCGGGCGCGATCGCCATCGCCGCCAGCGCCACCACGACCAGCCCCGGAATGAAGCGCCGTTTCATGACACGCCTCCCCGCCCTCACCGGGCGGTTCGATCCACTTCCTTGAGCAGTTCCTTCCCCGCCTTCGGCGAGGCCCGGTCCTTGAATTGCAGCAGCGCCGGGTTCACGACGAACACATCCGCCTTCGGCCCCCTCAGCACGATCAGCCGGCCGCGCGTCGCCACCGTGTCGCCCGGCTGCAGCGTCTTCGCCAGTTCCACGGACTGCCGGCTGTCGGTCACGAAGATCACGAGGATGTCCGAACTGGGCTCGGTGGTCTGGAGCGTCATCGCACCCCTGTCGTCGGGACCGGCGACGGAGACGACCCGCATGAAGCGAAACGTGTGCAGAAGGTTCGTGTGCGCGGCCGCGAGGGCCGGCCGCGCCTTCGCGTCGGCTCCCTGCCATTCGAGCGCGAAATCGTTCCCGTTCCGCACGGCCTCGGCCCGCGCGCCGAACGCCGCGGCGAGGGCCAGCGCCCCCGCCGCCCACGCTGGGCGGACATCCATCATCGTCACCGCCCGCCGGTCAGGCGCCGGAGGACGATCCGCTCGAGTTCCTCGTAGTCCCGCGCCTTGAGCAGCGGCTCCACGACACGGTCCTCCAGGCTCCGCGAAATGTCCAGCAGGCGCAGGAACATTTCGCGGCTGTTGGACAGGTGCTTGTGGGCCAGCCCCTTCTTCTGCGTCCGCATCGCCTTGACGTCCAGGCCCACCCATTCCCCGCGGCGGCCGAAGCCGTGGCGGTCGAGGATGCGCACCTGGTTGAAGGCGCGGCGCAGGTCGACGGCCCCGAAGGTCTTGTCCTCGTCGAACTTCAGCCCGTTCTGGTCGTTCAGGTGCACGGTCCAGAGCTTGTCGAACGACAGCGCGAAGCCCATCTCGTCCGACGGATCCAACCCGGCGAGGATCGCGTGGGCGCTCTCGATGTTGACGCCGACGCGCGACGGATCGATCGACCGGTAGCCCAGCGCGATCGCGTGGCCGGTGGTCGGCAGGTACGCATGGTCCATCGGCTCGTTCGGCTTCGGCTCGATCGCGATCCGGATCTTCTTGTTGTAGGCGAGCATGTCGTCGATCGCCTCGAGCAGCCGGTTCGTCGCGGCCACGCTGTCCTTCGCCTCGCGGATGTAGGTCCCCTCGCGCGCCAGCCACAACACGATCAGCCGCGTGCCCAGCGCATCGGCGATGTCGATCGCCTTGCGCGAGCGGTCGCGCGCGTACAGGCGGGCCTTGCGGTCGTTCGACGTGTAGGCGCCGTCGATCGTCATCGGGCTCTCCCACAGGCGCGGCGCGACGAACTCCGCCTTCAGTCCGTGGCGGTCGAGGGCCCGCTTGCAGTCCGCCGCCTGCGCCGCGATCTTCGCCGGGGAGAAACGGTCAAGCCCGGGGACCGCATCGTCGTCGTGGAACTGGACCGCGCCGAACCCGAGCTTCCGATAGGCCTTCAGCTTTACGTTGAAGGGGATCTTCTCGCGAACCATGGGGCCGAAGGGATCGGCGCCCTCGTGCAGGTTCCACGGACCGAACGAAAAACGGAACACGCCTTTCATCGTCGCTCCTCCGGGTGGTTGCCCGCATCATGGCACGCCACCGGCCCGCAATCCAGCCCCGAAACGCTCCCCGCACCCGTCCCGGCCGTGCGCCCGTCGCCCCGCGCCCCCTCCAGGCGTCCAACCCTTGGAAACGCCCCGCGGAGGCGCGTCCAAGCCTTGGACGCTGTCGGTCCGTCGTTGTAACGATCGCTACGACGAATGGACGATGCGGCCGCGCTCCGCGGGACGGCGCGGATGCGGTAAGATGCGGGGCATGAGCGATGCGATCCGCGGGTTTATCGAAGCGTGCCGCGCAGCCCTCGCGGCCGGCACGTGGGCGAAGCTGACGCTCGGCGCGCACCGCGGCGCGGACGCGACGCTGCGGAACGTCATCGTGCAGCCCGTCGCCCTGCGGTCCGGCGACCGCCTCTCGTTCGTGTACCGTCACGCCACGCGGGATGTGACGAAGAACCTCCCCCCCGGGGAGGGACTCGCGCGGGTCTCCGAACTCCTCGCGACGGACTTCGGCGGCGCCCACCTCTTCACCACCGAGGCCGAGATCGAACTGCAGCCCGCACGGGGCCGGTCGGCGGCGCGCGTCATCCGCCGCCCCCCGCGCCACGACGCGCCGGCCCCGGACACGCACGACCACGCCCGGGTGCGGCCCATCGATCCCGCCGGCGCGGCGTGGCTGCGCACGCTCGGCGTCGTCAACGCCGCCGGCCGCCCCCGCGACGGCATGTCGGGGAAGCTCCGGCAGATCGAGAAGTTCGCGGAGATCCTGCTCCACCATGTCGCGGAGATCCCGCCGCGCGGCGACCGCTCGCTCGCGGTCGTCGACATGGGCTGCGGCAAGGGCTACCTCACGTTCGCCGCCTTCGAGGTCCTCCACTCGGCCGGCTGGACCCCGCTCCGCGTCACGGGCGTCGAGCGCCGCGCGGACCTGGTCGACGCCTGCAACCGGGCCGCGGCGGAGCACGGCCTCGACGGACTGGCCTTCACCCGGGGAGACGTCGCATCGACGCCGCTCGACCGGGCCGACATCCTCGTCGCCCTCCACGCCTGCGACACGGCCACCGACGACGCGCTGGCCAAGGGAATCGCCGCCGGCGCCTCGCTGATCCTCGCCTCCCCCTGCTGCCACAAGGAGGTGCGCCGCGGCCTCCGCCCTCCCGCGATTCTCGATCCGGCCCTGCGGCACGGGATCCTGCTCGACCGCCACGCGGAACTCGTGACCGACGCCGTGCGCGCATCGCTCCTCGAGTGGGCGGGATACGATGTGAAGGTCTTCGAGTTCGTCTCGACCGAGCACACGGCCAAGAATCTCATGATCGCCGCCGTCCGCCGTCCCGGCCCCGCCCGCACCGACGCGGCCGCCCACGCGATCCGCGATTTCGCCGCCTTCCACGGCCTTCGGCGCCAGCGCCTCGCGGAGCATCTCGGATTCACGCTGGACCCGGCCCCGTGACGGACGGGGGGAGACGCACCCGAAGCGGCGTTCCTTCGCGGGCCCCGTTCACGGCCGCGGTGGCACGCGGCCCGCCCGATCCTCTTCCGGAGCAAGGAAGGTACGCCCACGGACGGTGGGAGGCACCCGAAGCGGTGTTGCTTCGCGGGCTCCGTTCACGGCCGCGGTGGAACGCGGCCCGCCCGATCCTGTTCCGGAGCAAGGAAGGTCCGCCCACGGACGGTGGACGCCAGCCGTTCCGCCGTCCCTCCCTCGCCCCCCGCCCCTCGTCCCTCGTCCCCCGCCCCTCGTCCTACACCCTTGCGAAGAGGTCGACGGAGGAGAGGACGTTCACCTTCGCGGCCTGGAGCGCGGCGATGGCCTTATCGGTGTCGTCGAAGCGGAAGACGAGGATGCCCCGCCCGCCGCTCTTGATGGTGAAGGCGTACATGTACTCGACGCTCAGGCCGCCCTTCTCCGCGACGGCGAGGATCCTCGCCAGCCCGCCGGGCTCGTCGGAGACCTCGACCGCCAGCACGGAGCTCGTCTTGACGACGAAGCCCTTCGCGCCGAGCGCCGCCCGAGCGCGGTCGACGTCCTTCACGATCAGCCGCAGGATGCCGAACTTCTCCGTGTCGGCCAGCGACAGCGTCGTGATGTTGATCCCCTCGCCCGAGAGCGTCTCGCACAGTTCGCGTAGGCGGCCCGGGCGGTTCTCCAGGAACACCGAGAGTTGCGTCAGTTTCATGGTCGTCCTCCTCAGCCGTTGCGCTTGTCCAGCACCCGTTTCGCCTTGCCCTGGCTCCGCTCGATCGTGTTCGGCTCGACGAGCCGGACCCCGACGCGGATGCCGAGGGTGTGCTCGACCGACTTCGCCAGCTTGGCCTCCAGGGTCTCGAGTTCGCGCACGCGGTCGCCGAAGACATCCGCGGTGACCTCGACCCGGACCTCCATCTGGTCCAGCCCGCCCTCGCGGGTGAGCACGATCTGGTAATGGGGCACGGTGCTCTCGACGGCCAGCAGCGCGGCCTCCACCTGCGACGGGAACACGTTCACGCCGCGGATGATGAACATGTCGTCGCTGCGCCGCCCGATGCGCGCGATGCGGCGGATCGTGCGTCCGCAGGGGCACGGCTCGGCGATCACCCGGGTGATGTCGTGCGTGCGATAGCGGATCATCGGCATCGCCTGCTTGCTCAGCGTCGTGAGGACCAGTTCGCCCTCGCCCCCGTCCGGCACGGCGGCATCGGTCTTCGGGTCGACGATCTCCAGCAGGAAATGGTCCTCGAAGATGTGGAGCCCGGCCTGCTCGCTGCATTCGATGCCGACGCCCGGTCCGATGATCTCCGAGAGGCCGTAGATGTCGTAGGCGCGGATGCCGGTGCGGTCCTGGATGAATTTCCGCATGCCCTCGGTCCACGGCTCGGCGCCGAAGATGCCGGCGCGCAGCGGGATGTCCTTCCAGACGACGCCCATCGACTCGGCGACCTCGATCAGGTGCGTGAAGTAGCTCGGCGTGCAGCACATCGCCGTCGAGCCGAAGTCGCGCATGACCATCACCTGCCGCTCGCTGTTGCCGCCCGAGATCGGGATCACGGTCGCGCCGAGCGCCTCCGCGCCGTAGTGCGCGCCGAGTCCGCCGGTGAACAGGCCGTAGCCGTAGGCGTTCTGGATGATGTCGCTCGCGCCGAGGCCGGCGGCGGCGAAGCTGCGGACCATCACGTTGCGCCAGACGTCGATGTCGTCCTGCGTGTAGGCGACGACGATCGGCTTGCCGGTGGTTCCGCTCGAGGCGTGCAGGCGCACGACCTCGCTCATCGGGCTGGCGAACATGCCGTAGGGATAGGTGTCGCGCAGGTCGGTCTTCACGGTGAAGGGCAGCCGGCGCACGTCGTCCAGCGTCCGCACGTCGTCCGGCTTCATGCCGAGGGCGTCCATGCGCCCGCGCGTCAGCGGGACGTTGCGGTAGGCACGCTCGACGGTTGCGCGCAGCCGCTGCAACTGGATCCGGCGCAGCGAGGGCGCCGCGAGGAAGTCCGTCGCCGCCGCCGGATGAAAGAGGTTCTCACGGTCGTTCCACAGGTCCCGCATCATGGTCTCGCTCCCCGCGGCTCCTCCGCCGCGCGGCAAGGAAATCACAAAGGCGGGGCGGAATCAAAGGGAACCTCGCGCCGGCTGGCGGGCGGACGGACGGGATGGTATGAACGGCGCGTGAACGCGGCGCGTCCCCTCGTCTGGTACGTCACCCCGCACGGCAACGGTCATGCCGTGCGGACGTGCGACATCGTCCGCGCCTTCAACGAGCGGTACCCGGAGATCCCGGTCGTCCTCGTCGCGCGGCACCCGGAGGTCTTCCTGCGCCACCGCGTTCCCTCGCCCGCCACGGCGATCCGGCACGACGGCTTCGACACGGGCCTCGTGCAGCATGACTCCGTGCGCAGCGACGCGGACGCAAGCCTCCGCGCCGCGCTGGACCTGACCGTCCGGCGCCGCGACCTCGTCGCCGCCGAGGCCGCCAGCCTCCGCGACCTTCGCGCCGGCGCCGTGGTCTGCGACATCCCCGCGATCCCGCTCGAGGCCGCCCGCGCCGCCGGCATCCCGGCCCTCGCCGCCGGCAACTTCTCCTGGAACTGGATCTACGAGCACATGGCCCTCTCCGACCCGGCCTGGGCGCCGGCCGCCGCCGCCTTCCGCGAGGGCTACGCCGGATGCGACCTGCTCCTCCGGATGCCGTTCCACGAGCCGATGTCCGCCTTTCCGCGC
Source organism: Lentisphaerota bacterium (assembly GCA_016873715.1). Lineage (GTDB taxonomy): Bacteria > Verrucomicrobiota > Kiritimatiellia > PWTM01 > PWTM01 > VGWF01. The sequence goes on from VGWF01000015.1 coordinate 41,711, forward strand.
ATCGAGGACATCCCCGTCGTCGCCTCCCCCGGCAGCGACCGGCGCGACGAGATCGCCGCCCGCACCGGCTGCGATCCCTCCCGGGTCTGGGTGCTCCTCTCGTTCAGCACGCTGCACTGGGACGCCGCCGCCCTGCGCCGCCTCGGGGCGATGGAGGATCATGCGTTCTTCACGGTCCGCCCGCTCGAATGGCGCGCGCCCGGCTTCCACGCGCTCGACCGCCACGAGTTCCCCTTCTGCGACGCCCTCGCGTCGTGCGATGCCGTTCTCACCAAGCCGGGCTTCGGCATCGTGTCCGAGTGCGTCGTGAACCGGAAGCCCGTCGTCTATGCCGAGCGGCCCGAGTGGCCCGAGACCGCGCCGCTGGTCGACGGCATCCGCCGCTTCGGCCGCGGCGCGCCGCTGACGATGGAGCGCCTCTACGCCGGCGACATCCGCGCCGCGCTCGACGCCGCACTCGCCGCACCGCCGCCGCCCGAGACCGCCGCCACGGGGGGCGCCGGGATCGCGGCCGACCGCATCCGCTCGTTCCTGCCCTGAGCCCAGGGTCGACGCGCTTCCTTGCCGTAGTCGTACTGTCCGGTCGGCGGAGCGCGGAGTCGCGGGCGGACGCTGGAGCCCTTGCGGTTGCGGGGGTGCGGCGCGCACCAGGCCGGCCGGATCGCGCGGGATCCCGCCCCGCCTGCGGCGTTGCCGAAGGGGGCGCGGACACGAGTCCAGCGCCCCCCTTCGTCGCCTTGCATTCGGGGCGGTCTGCCGCGTTCCCGGCCGGGCCCCTCGCAAGCTCGGGGCCACCCGGTGCGCGCCGCGCATCGCCTCTGCCTCGATTCGAGGATCGTTCGGCTGTGATCTCCCCTTCCCGGCGATGGACGGGGGCGTCCTGGGGCTTCCGTGCCCATGGCTCGATCTCGACAGGAACAAGATGCATCGGCCCTGCCCTGAGCCCGGATTCGCATTGCGGCGACGGGGCGCTTCCGCTATCCATTCCCCATGAACTCCCTCCTCCGGATCCCGATGCTCGCGGCGGTCCTTGCGATCGCCGTGCCCGCCGCCCGCGGCGCCGACGAACTCCCGTCCATCTTCAACGGACGCGACCTCTCGGGCTGGAAGGTCCCGGACCCGAATCCGTTCTGGAAGGCGGTCGACGGCGTGCTCGTCGGCGAGAACAACCCCGAACTCAAGGGCAGCATGCTCTTCACCGAGGCCGACTACGGGGACGTCGTCTTCGAGACCGAGGCCCGGTGGACCGGCGAGATCGACAGCGGCGTCATGATGCGGAAGCCCGCCGTCCAGGTGCAGATCGGCGTCTCCCGCAGCCTGAAAAGGGACATGACCTGCTCCTTCTACGTCGGCAAGTACCCCGAGGAGGCGCAGGCGAAGGAGGCCGGCAGGCTGCTGAAGCCCGACGGCTGGAACCGCATCCGCATCGAGGCCCGCGGCACCACGTTCACCGTGTGGCTCAACGGCGAGAAGGTGTCGCAGTTCTCCGATCCGAAGTACGCCGCGCCCGGCCCGATCGGCCTGCAGATCCACGGCGGGCTGAAGATGAAGATCGAGTTCCGCAACGTCCGCGCGAAGCCGCTGGCGCCGTAGCCGCTCAGGGCTTGACGGTCTTGCGCAGTTCGAGCGCCCAGTCCGGCGTCGTCGCCTTGTAGTCCTGGAACGCGGCGTATTCGGCTTCGTCGAGGGAACCGTCGCCGTTCCGGTCGATGTGGGGAAAGAGCCACTCCCACCCGCCCTTCCCCGCGTCCCACTCGGCGGCGGTCATGCGTCGGTCCCCGTTCCGGTCGCACGCGTCGAGCAGCGCCCCGAACGTGAACCCGCCCGACGACGGCCTCGATCCGGGAGGCGGCACGGGACCGTCCCAGACCAGCTTCTGTCCCGCCTTCTCCAGGGACGCGCGCAGCGCCGCGGCGTCGACGGCCTGCACGGCCACGCCCTCCGCGATCGCGCGGACGGCCGCGATGCCGGCCGACTCGCCGCAGATCATGAAGACCGGCTCCATGCGCGCCGACGCGTAGCCGAGGTGCGAGGCCGAGAAGCAGACCGGCACGAGCAGGTTCACGCATTCCTCCCGGACCGGCGTGATCGCGCGGTACGGGATCGGGTACGGCACGTCGGTCGGCCCGCGGCCGCCGCCGATGAACATCTTGCCCTCGAGGCCGACCCGGACGCGGCCGTCGCGCTCGAACGCGATCCGCCGCGCCGGGTAGGTGTCGATGCCGTACTGCGCCAGTCCGACGGGATCGTCGACCGTGGTCCGGTTGTAGACGTCGTGCGCCGTGATCGTGACCGGCCCCTTCAGCCGGCGCGCGACGCGGATGTAGAGCTGGTGCGGCCAGCCCTGCGTGTCCGGATGGAACCGCGGGTCGAGTCCGATCGCCGCGGTCTGCCGCTGGAACGCCTCCGGCACGCGCGGGTCCGTGCTCATGAACTCGTGCAACCCGCGCAGGTAGTCCTGGTGCAGCTTCCACACGCGTGCCTTCGCCGCCCAGTCGCCGGCCGCGTAGTCCTGGCTGATGCCGACCGGCGACATCGAGAAGAGCGAGTCGCGGTGGTAGTTCCACTCGCCCGAGTTCTTCCAGCCGGGGAAGATGCGGGCGAGGCGGGCGAACAGCTCCTTCTCGTCCGCGACCGTCGCGACCAGGTGCCCGACGTAGCGCCCGACGAGTTCGAAATCCCTCGGATCGTAGCCCGGCGGCGCGGTGATCGGGATGCGCGTCGCGGGATCGTCGGTCGTGTAGTAGCGGTAGTTGTAGGCCTGCGTGAACCCGTCCGCCGCGCCGACCGGACGGCCGTGGTCCTTCTCCACCCACTTCAGCAGCCCGCTCGCGGGGTCGCCCGGCACGACATAGGGATCGATCGGCGTGTCCTCCATCGGCGGCTGCACGCCGGCATGGGGTTCGCCGTATTCATCCGCCGACTCGCGGCCCGCCCGCCACGTCACGCCGGCCGCGGGCATCAGGTCGCCCTCGTAGCTGGCGTCGATGAAGATCCGCGCCTCCACCCGCAGGTCCGCCCGCGCCGCCGGTTCCGCCGGCGGACATCCGAGCGCGTCGAACGGCGCGAGGTCGAAGACCGCCGCGACGATCGACGCGCCCCTCTTCTCGCACGACGCGACGCGGCGATCGAAGATGACCTCGATCCCGTGCTCGCGCAGCAGTGCCGCGAAATCCTCCCGGACCCGGAGCGGGCTCATCGCGGCCATCGAGCCATGCACGAGGCGGTCGCCGTCCCACTCCGGCGATCCGAGCGTCCGGAGCAGTTTCCGCGTCAGCCCGCCCGTCGCCGCGTAGTTCGGACAGTCCTGCATGGGCTTGAGCCCGGCGCCGAGCATCCCGCCGACCCAGCGGCCGGGTTCGACGATCACGACGGACCGCCCCTCGCGTTTCACCGCGACCGCCGCCAGGATGCCGCCCGGCGTCGCGCCGTAGACGCAGACGTCCGCCGCGACCGCGGGCATCGCCGCACCGGCCCGCGCGGTCGCCAGCCAGAGGACCAGCGCCGCCAGACCCAGCCGGTACCAGGCGAACGCGTCCAGCCGGTGCCGGCCGAGAAAGTGAACGAGGAACCGGATCGAGATCCACCCGAAGACGAACGAGGTCGCCAGCCCGACCGCGAAGAACGGGATCCACCGCGCCGAAAGCGTCGACATCCCCTTGATCAGGGCGAAGACCGCGGCCAGCCCGAGCAGGGGGACCGCGGCGAAGAACGAGAACTCCGTCGCGGTCTTCCGATCGACGCCGAGCGCCATGCCGCCGAGGATCGTCGACGCCGAGCGCGACATCCCCGGCCACAGGGCGAGACACTGGAAGCAGCCGATCCGCAGCGCGTCCCTCCACGTCAGCGAGTCCACGCCGGCCTTGTGCGGGTCCGGATGGCCCCGGTGCTCCGCCAGCAGCATCCAGACCGCCCCCACGGCCAGCCCCACCGCCACCGTCTTCGGCGTGAAGAGATGCTCCTCGATCAACGGATGCAGCAGCAGTCCGGCCAGCGCCGCGGGCAGCGTCGTCAGCGCCAGCATCAGCCACGCGCGACCGCCGGCGAACGCCCCGGCCGCGCCGCGCCGAAAGAAGCCGGCGAAGCGCCCCGGATAGGCAAGGATCACGGCGAGGATCGCGCCGGCCTGGATGAAGACCTCGAACGCGCCCTCGACCTCCGGCGGCACCCCGAACCACTTCCCGACCAGGATCAGGTGACCGGTCGACGAGACGGGCACATACTCCGTCAGCCCCTCGACCACCCCCATCGCCGCCGCAGTCAGCAGGTTGGTCACGGCGCCGGGACCCACTGGACCGCGTCGACGACCACGTGCCCCTTCGTCCCGGCATTCGACACGAGCACCTCGGCCTTGCCGCCGGGCGCAAACTCGAAGGTGCCGAGGGGGACGAGCATGCCGTCGATCGGCGGCGTTTCACGCTGATTCACGGTCGCCTTCGCCTCCCCGCCCGCGTGCCGCACCGTCACCGGCACGGCCGTCGCGCGGTTGGAACTGGCGGGGAACGCCAGCCTCACCTCGTACCGCCCGGCCTTCGGAATCGCCGCCTGGAACAGCGCCGTGCACTCGCCCTTCGCCGAATTGCCGTCATGGCGGTAGCCGTTGCCCACCCACGTCCCGAGGGAGTGGCTGTCGCCCCAAGGGCCGGCCAGCTCGGCCTTCTCGTCGTCGACCACGATCCCCGGCAGTTCGACGCCCGTCCGGTGGCCGCCGTGCAGCCGCTCGGCGCCGGGCGGCGTCTCGAGGACCTGGCCGTCCGCCAGCAGCCGCTCGCGCAGCTTTGCGTAGTCGACCTCCTGGACCGCCTGCCCCGCATCGATCGCCATCGCCGCCGCCGTCGCCGCGCTCTGGCCGAGGATCATGAACACGGGTTCCATCCGGATCGACCCGTACGCGATGTGCGAGCTGCCGACGCAGACGGGCACGAGCAGGTTCGCGCACTCGCCCCGCTTCGGAACGAGCGATCCGTAGGAGATCCTGTAGGGCTTCAGTCCGACGCCGATGTCGCCCTCGTTCTGCACCGTGCCCTCGGGCGTCACGTAGCGCCAGACATTGTGCGAGTCCATCGCGTAGGAGCCCATGCCGACCGGCTGCGGCACCTCGCGCTTGCCGAGCAGATGCTGGTCGGTCATCACGAACTCCCCGACCATCCGCCGCGCCTCGCGGACGTAGATCTGGTGCGACCAGTTCCCGTTGTCCGCGAACTCGTCCTTCGGCAGCCCCCAGCGGCTCATCTCGGTCCGCACGTCCTCCGGCACGCGCGGATCGTTGGCGAGGAAGTAGAGCCAGCCCTTCTGGTAGGTCTCGTGCTCGCGCAGGATCTCGCGGCGGCGGTCGTAGTCCGCCTCGGGGTAGTCGTGGTTCATCCCGATGTTGTCGGTGCTGAACGGCCCGTGGTTGTTCGTGTCGGTCTTCTTGTTCGGGATCGGGTCGAACTTCCCGAACGTCTCGCGCCACCCCGTCGCGAGGACGCGCAGGACCAGCTCGTACTGCAGCGGATCGTACCCCTCGGGCTTCGCGAACGGGATGCGGTTCTCCGGGCAGTCGGTCAGGCACATCCGGTAGCAGTAGGCCTGCACGCCCGCGTCGCCGGATCCGTTCTCGCCCGGCGGGGTCTTCGCGATGCGCGGCAGGAGCCCGCTCGACGGGTCCCCCGGCTTCACGTAGGGGTCGACCGGCTTCTTGAAGTAGTGCCCGTGGTGCTTCGCGCCTTTCTGGACGCCGTTCCACTGCTCGCCGTAGACCGAATTCGCCTCGCGCCCGACGTGGTAGCCGACCCCCGCCGCCGCCATCAGGTCGCCCTCGTAGGTCGCGTCGATGAACATCTTCCCCGCGTAGACGTTGCCGCCCAGCATGCGGACCGACGCGATGCGCCCGCCCTCCTTGCGGACCCCCGCCTTGCGGTCGAGCCACTCGTCGCGGAACACGCGGATCTTGAACTCGGCGACGAAGTCCTCGAAAACCGCCTCGGCCACGTGCGGCTCGAAGATCCACATCGTGCGCTGGTCGCCGTCGATCGCCGCCGTCCCCTGCCCCTTGTTCCCGTACTCCTCGCGCTTCTGCCAGCGCCACGCGTCGGCCCGGTCGTAGTGCTTCCAGACGCGGTGGTAGAACTCGCGGGAGAGGCCGCCGATCACCGCCTTGTTGCCGGTGTCGGTCCAGCCGAGACCGCCGGAGGACAACCCGCCGAGGTGCTTGTCGGGGCAGACGAGGATCGCGGTCTTTCCCATCTTCACCGCCTGCACCGCCGCAATGACGCCCGCCGACGTGCCGCCGTAGACGATCACGTCCGCCTCGCGGGTCTCCGCCGTCCGCCCCGTCCCCGCGAGGGCCGTCACCGCCGCCAGAATCCACCCGAGGTGCTTCTTCATCGCCCGCTCTCCCGTATGCGTCCGTTCCGGTCCGCGCAGTATCCGCATCCCCCGCGCCCCTGTCGAGCCCGCGCCGCATTCCGCCGCCCCGGTGGAGGATGACAACCGAATGGGGACAACCGAATGGGCGCGAGGCGCGAACACCGACGTTCGGACTCAACACCCAACAACCAACAGCCAACAACCAACACCCAACGCGGAAAACGAGGAAGGCCGCGAGGAAGAGACCGACACTCGACACCTGCCACTCGACACCGTTTTCCCTCGCCCCCCGACCCTCGCCCCTTTCCGGGTGCGAACTACCGCGAGCCCGAACGCAGGATCCCGGGACGCACTCCCCGGCCTCGCAGTAGCTCGGCCCTCCATTGGTTGGCTATGGAGTTCTGGCTGTCGGGTGTTTGACGTTGAATCCCGCCGCCCTGGCCGGAGGATGACAACCGAATGGGGACAACCGAATGGAAACGGGCAATAAACACCGAACACCGAACGCCGGACGCTTTCAGGTTTCAGGTTTCCGCCCTCATCCTTCCTGTCTCCGCGCCCTGGAGGGGCGAGCTACCGCGAGCCCGAACGCAGGATCCCGTTACCCTCCCGCCGGCCTCGCAGTAGCTCGGCCCTCCAGCACAGGAAGAGGGACGAGGGGCGGGGATCACAACCCCAACAACCAACAGCCAACAACCAACAGCCAACAACCAACATCCAACGGCGAATAGCGAGGAAGAGGCCGACACTCGACACCTGCCACTCGAAACCGCCCTCCCTCGCCCCCCGACCCTCGCCCCTTTCCGGGTGCGAACTACCGCGAGCCCGAACACAGGATCCCGTTACCCTCCCCCCGGCCTCGCAGTAGCTCGGCCCTCCATCACACGAAGAGGGACGAGGGGCGGGGATCAACAGCCAACAACCAACAGCCAACATCCAACGCGGAAGACGAGGAAGGCCGCGAGGAAGAGACCGACACCCGACACCTGCCGCTCGACACCGTCCTCCCTCGCCCCCCGACCCTCGCCCCTTTCCGGCTGCGAGCCCTCCCCGGCCTCGCAGTAGCTCGGCCCTCCATTGTTTGGCTATGGAGTTCTGGCTGTCGGGTGTTTGACGTTGAATCCCGCCGCCCTGGCCGGAGGATGACAACCGAATGGGGACAACCGAATGGAAACGGGCAATAAACACCGAACACCGAACGCCGGACGCTTTCAGGTTTCAGGTTTCCGCCCTCATCCTTCCTGTCTCCGCGCCCTGGAGGGGCGAGCTACCGCGAGCCCGAACGCAGGATCCCGTTACCCTCCCGCCGGCCTCGCAGTAGCTCGGCCCTCCAGCACAGGAAGAGGGACGAGGGGCGGGGATCAACATCCAACGGCGGAAGACGAGGAAGGCCGCGAGGAAGAGACCGACACCCGACACCTGCCACTCGACACCGTTTTCCCTCGCCCCCCGACCCTCGCCCCTTTCCGGGGGCGAGCTACCGCGAGCCCGAACGCAGGATCCCGTTACCCTCCCCCCGGCCTCGCAGTAGCTCGGCCCTCCATCACAGGAAGAGGGACGAGGGACGAGGGACGAGAGGCGGGGATCACAACACCCAACAACCAACAGCCAACGGCGGAAGACGAGGAAGGCCGCGAGGAAGAGACCGACACTCGACACCGGCCACTCGACACCGTTCTCCCTCGACCCCCGACCCTCGCCCCTTTCCGGCGGCGAGCCCTCCCCGGCCTCGCAGTAGCTCGGCCCTCCAGCACAGGAAGAGGGACGAGGGACGAGGGACGGGGATCAACATCCAACGGCGGAAGACGAGGAAGGCCGCGAGGAAGAGGCCGACACTCGACACCTGCCACTCGACACCGCTCTCCCTCG
>VGWF01000016.1 GCA_016873715.1 Lentisphaerota bacterium
AGTCGGGCTGCGGATCGTTCTTCTCGACGAGGATGTTCCCCTTGCCGCCGATCTCGTACTCGCGCAGGAGATCCTCGACCGACCGGGCGAAGGTCCGCAGCGCAGGCGGCACCTGGGGATCGCTGCCGTTGAAGAAGAGCTTCAGCGTCACGGGCCCGTCGAGGCCCTTGAGCACGTCCTTCGTGCCGTCCGAGAGCGTGTAGATGCGGTCCTGGGTCAGGTCGAGACGCCAGACGGCGCCGCCGAGCAGGACGTTGACCGCCGCCACGATGACCGCGACGACGACGAAGGCGATGAGGCTGCTTCCGAACAGCCGGTTTCCACGGGGTTGGCTCATGGGGTGGGTTCCTCCGGTCACGACGACTTGCGGTTTTCCAGGACGAGATGCGCGCCGAACAGCGCCAGCGCCATCACGCTGACGTAGTAGATCACGTCACGCACATCGATCACGCCGCGCTGCAACGACTCGAAATGCGGCATCACGCTCAGCGACGCGATGCCGTTGACCAGCCAGCCGGGCGCCCACTTGTTGACGATCTCCATCACCGGCGGCCATCCGGCCAGGGCCAGGAAGAGGCAGATGACGAAGGCGATCACAAAACTGATCACCTGGTTCCGCGTCATCGCCGAGGTCAGCGTGCCGACCGCCACGTAGGCGCCCGAGAGCAGGATCGCCCCGGCGTAGCCGCCGATCACCGCGCCCGCATCGGGGCTGCCGAGGTAGATCGTCGTGAACACGACCGGCAGCGTCAGCAGGACCCCGATCATCATGAACAGCCAGGCCGCAAGGAACTTCCCGACCAGCGCCTGCGGCAGGGTGACCGGCAGGGTCATCAGGAGTTCCAGCGTGCCCGTGCGGCGCTCCTCGGTCCAGAGCCGCATCGTCGCGGCCGGAACCAGCAGGAGGTTCACCCAGGGGAACCAGAAGAAGAAGTACTTCAGGTCCGCCTGGTTGGCCTCGTAGAACCGGCTGACGAAGAACGTCAGGAAACCGATCAGCATCAGGTAGAAGACCAGGAAGACATAGGCCACCGGCGAGGCGAAGTAGGCCCTGAACTCCCGCTTGAAGATCTCGAACATGTTGCCCGTAAATGCATTCATCATCGTGCGTCCTCCGGTGCGGCGCTCAGCGCTTGGTGGTCTTCTCGGCCGTGCCCTGGGTCAGGGACCGGAACACCTCGTCGAGCCGTCCCGACGGGTGCCGCGCCTTCAACTCGACCGGCGTGCCCTCGGCAACGATCCGGCCCTCGTTGATGATCATCGCGCGGGTGCAGACGGCCTCGACCTCCTCGAGGATGTGGGTGGAGATGATGATCGCCTTCTCGGCGGCCATCGTCTTGATCATGTCGCGGACGAGATGCTTCTGGTTCGGATCGAGGCCGTCGGTCGGTTCGTCCATCACCAGCAGCGAGGGGTCGTGCAGCACCGCCTGGGCGAAGCAGACGCGCTGCTTGTAGCCCTTCGAGAGCGTCTCGACCATCTGGTGCCGCACCGCGCCCAGCCGGCAGCACTCCACCGCGGAGTCCACCCTGCGCGCCCGCTCGGCGCCGCAGTAGCCGCGGACGCCCGCCACGAAATCCAGGAAGCCCGCGACCGTCATCTCCGGATAGACCGGCGCGTTCTCCGGCAGGTAGCCGATCAGCGCCTTGGCGGGAATCGGGGTCTCGACGATGTCGTGGCCGCCGATCAGCGCCGTCCCCGACGTCGGGGGGAGGAATCCGGTCACCATCCTCATGGTGGTCGACTTGCCGGCCCCGTTGGGGCCGAGGAAGCCGAGGATCTCGCCCTGCTTCACGGTGAAGCTGATCCCCTTCACCGCCTCGAACGAACCATAGTTCTTGCGCAGTTGTCTGACTTCCAGCATGGGTCACCCCTCGTCCGTCCGGACGATCCACGTGCCGGCGGAGAGCCGGACGTGGCCGTTTAGAGTACGGATATCGGCCGCGCGTTCAATATTTTTCCGCACCGTCCCGGCGACGCGGTGCCGGACGGAATGCCGGACCCTCCCGGCGGCGGTCCCATCCGCCTTGCGAGCGGGCGCCGATCCGCGCTAGGCTCCGCGCCCGTGAAGGACCCGGTCGTCAGCTTCGTCATCCCGACGCTCAACGCGGAACGCCTCCTGCCGGGGTGCCTCGCGTCGATCCGGGCGCAGGACGTCGATCCGGCGACGGTGGAGATCCTCGTCGCCGACGGCGGCTCGCGCGACGGAACGGCCGCCGTCGCCTCGCGCCACGGTGCAACGATGGTCGATGCGGCGGGCCTGATGGCCGAGGCGGCCAAGCGCAAGGCGTTCGAGGCGTCGCGGGCCCGGTACATCGCCCTGTTGGACGCCGACAACGAGATCGTCGGCACCGCGTGGCTGCCGCGCGCGCTCGCGGCCCTCGACCGGCACCCGGAGGCGCTGGGCTTCGAGTCCTACTACCTCAAGTCCCCCGCCCATACCGCGCTCAACCGCTACCTGACCTCCTGCCTGCAGATCAGCGACCCCTATGCCCGGTTCCTGGCCGGCCGGCCCCGGCTGGCCGCGCGCGAGACCGGGGACGTGGAGGTCTACCAACTCCCCGCCGACGGCTCCTACCCGACCGGCGCCAACGGGTTCATCTTCCGCCGCGAACTGGCCGGCCGCCTTCCCCGCGGCGAGGCCTACCACGAGGCGGTGTTCTTCCCTGCGCTGATGCGCGAGGGCCTGCAGACGCTGCTCAAGATCCGCGGATGCGGCGTGCTGCACCACTACGTGACATCGTGGGGCGACTACTACCGCAAGCGGCAGCGCGCGATGATCATCCGCGGCCTGCGCCGCGAGGAGGCCCCCGCGACGTGGGACGCCGGCGGCGGCGGGCGGAAGCTGGCGGCGCTGCTCTACTTCGGAACCGCGGCCGGTCCGGCGGTCGAGGGGCTGGTCCGCGCCGTCGCGTCGGGCGACCCCGACTGGCTCCTCCATCCCCTCGCGGGCCTCGTCTCCACCGCCGGCAACGCGCTCGGGATCCTCCGCGCCCGAAGCCGGGTCGACCGCGCGGCGCGCGAGCGCATGACCAAGGCGCTGCACGACCGGGCGCAGCGATAGAGGGGTCATCCCCGCCGCAGGAACAGCCGGTCGAACAGGAACCTCCAGGCCGAGGCGCGGAACAGCGACCGCCAGTTCTTCTGCGCGAAATCCAGCGGATGCAGCAGCATGTTGCGGAGCATGGCCTTCCGGGCCATCTCGGTCGGCGCGAACGGATCGAGTTCCGGCAGCGCGAGTTCGTCGCGGAGCCACGTCAGGTAGGCGATCCACTTCTGGTCGATGGCCACCCACTGGCCGTCGGGCGGCGGCGGACGGTCGTCCCGCGTGCTGATCACCGGCTCCCCGGCCACGACCACCTTCGCGCCGGCGGCGGCGAGCGGACGAATCATCCCGAACATGTGCGGGAAGTCCGTCGCGAGGCTGGCGCGCGCGTAGGCGGCGTCATAGCAGTCGGTCCGGAAGATGTTGCTCGAAAGAAGCGTGTGCTCGGTCAGGGCGCCGGGATTGCGGGCGGCGCACGCGCGGGCGAACGCGCGGTAGTCGGCGAAGACGGCCGGCACGTCGAGGCCGAGGCGGTACTTCGTGTCGTAGACCAGAAGCAGGCCGGGGTCGTGCGCTTCGAGCAGGGCCAGCACGCTGTCCAGGGCGCGGGGATCGAGGATCTCGTCGTCGCCCAGCAGCCAGCAGAAGCGGCCCTTCGCCATCTCGCACGCGGTGCAGAGGTTCGGGTTGATGCCGAGGTTCCGCTCGTTGCGCGAGGACGCCAGCGGCAGGCCCTCCCCCTGGAAGCGACGCACAACCTCCGGCGTCCCGTCCGGCGACCCGTTGTCCGACACCGCCAGCGCCACCCGGTCCGGTCCGTGGCCGCCGGCGCGGATCTGCGCGGCCAGCGACCCGAGCATCTCGCCCAGGTACGCGGCCCGGTTGTAGGTCGGAATGCAGACGGTCAGAAACGCAGCCATGTCGTGGTCTCCAGGGCCCACCGTCTCCCATCCAACCGCCCGTTGACAAGTGGAATCAACCTCCGACTCCATGCCGTCTTCACGCAAGGTGTAACATTATCGAGTGCGACCGCATCCGATAATGTTACACCTGCCAGGCGGGTCCCGGGCGCGGCAACGGGGAGATTGGCGGCCGCGAACCGGGGCGGAACGGCACGCCGGCCTTGTCCGTCCCCGCGGAAAGGATTGATCGGGCGCCTCGAAACCGCTATGAAGTCGCGGATTCGCGCGCGGGCGCGGGGAAAGGTCTGGATTTCGTGAGCGTCATCGAACGGACGACGTGCCGGGTGTGCGGGAAGGGCGGGATGGCCCCGATCCTCTCCCTGGGCGACCAGTATGCCGTGGGGTTCCTGGACACCGCGGATGAGACGACCGTCAAGGCGCCTCTGGACCTCGTGCTCTGCGAGTCCTCCAGGGGCGGCTGCGGGCTCCTGCAGCTCCGCCATACGCTCGATCACGAACTGCTCTACCGCCGCTACTGGTACCAGTCCGGCATCAGCACGACGATGGTCGCCGCCCTGGCCGACCTCGCCGGGGCCGCGACGCGTGTCGCGGGGCTGAAGGCCGGCGACCTGGTCATCGACATCGGCTGCAACGACGGGACGCTCCTCAAGCAGTACGCCGTCCAAGGCCTGGACCGGGTCGGCTTCGAGCCTTCCAACCTCTGGAAACTGGCCGAGTCCAGCGGCGCCCGGATCCTGAACGACTACTTCAACGCCGCCACGTTCCGCCGCGAACTGGGCGCCCGGCGCGCGCGCGCGATCACGAGCATCGCGATGTTCTACGACCTCGAGGATCCCAACGCCTTCGTGCACGACATCACGGAGTGCCTCGAACCCGACGGCCTGTGGATCGTCCAGATGAACTACCTCGGCCTGATGCTGACCGAGAACACCTTCGACAACATCAGCCACGAGCATCTCGAGTACTACTCCCTGCTCTCCGTCGAGGCCCTGCTGAAGCGGCACGGTCTCGAGGTGATGGATGTCGAACTCAACGACGTGAACGGCGGCAGCTACCGGCTCTACATCCGGCGCGCCGGCGCCCGCATCGGACCGGCCCCCGGCGCGGCCGGGCGGCTCGCCGCCGTGCGCGGCGACGAGGCCCGCCGCGGCTTCGACGGCCGCGAGGTCTACGACGCGTTCTCCCGCCGGATCGCCGGCATCCGCGACCGCGTCCGGGGCATCCTGGAGGCGGAGAAGGCCGCCGGGCGGCGGACCTACATCTACGGCGCCTCGACGCGCGGGCTCGTCGTGCTCCAGTACGCGGGCATCACGTCGGATCTGATCCCCGCCGCGGTGGACAAGAACCGCGACAAGTGGGGACGCTTCATCGCGGGCACCGGCATCCCGGTGATCCCGTTCGACGACTACCGCGCGAACCCGCCGGACGTGCTGCTCGTCCTTCCCTACCAGTTCAAGCGCGAGATCATGCTGCAGGAGGCGGACTTCCTGCGCCGCGGCGGGCGGATGGTCTTCGCGATGCCCGAGGTCAGCGTCGTGGGCGCGGCCGACCTGGCCGCCCTGGAGGCCGCATCATGAGCCGCATCCTGATCACCGGCGTCACCGGCTTCATCGGAAGCCATCTCGCGCAGTCCCTGCGCCGCGAGCACGAGGTCTTCGGCCTCATCCGCCACGCGACCAGCCGCGACATGACGCGTCTCGGCCCGTTCCTCGAGGGCGTGACGCTCGTCACCAGCGACCTGTGCGACCTGTTCGGCATCCAGGGCGTGCTGCGGAAGACCAACCCGGACGTGGTCGTCCACCTCGCCGCGATGAGCCCCGTCCGCAACTCGTTCGAGATGCCCTTCGCCTACGTGCAGGCGAACGTCACCGGCACGCTCAACCTCGCGCACGGCATGCTCGATCTGCCGCGGTTCCGGAAGCGCAAGCTGATCTACGCCGCGACGGCGGAGGTCTACGGCATCCAGGCGAAGCCGCCGATCCCCGAGGACGCGGTGCTCCAGCCGTCCAGCCCCTACGCGAACACGAAGTCGATGACCGACACCTACCTCCGGATGATGACGCCGGTCTACGGCCTCAACACGACCGTGATGCGCTGCGTGAACACCTACGGGCGGAAGATCGAGACCAACTTCATGGTGGAGTACCTCGTCACCGCGATGCTGAAGGGCGAGCGCGTCTACATCGGCGCGCCGGACTCGCTGCGCGACTACATGTACGTGACGGACCACGTCGACGCCTACCGCGCGGCGATCCGCCACGCCGACATCGCCGGGGAGGCGTTCAACGCGGCGGCGGGGTTCGTCGTGTCCAACCGCGACCTCGCCCTCCGGATCGCGAAGCTGACCGGGTTCCCGCGGCGCAAGCTGGTGATGGGCGAGTATCCGCCGGGCTACCCGAGCCGCCCGCTGGCGTCGGACCAGCCGTTCATCGAGCTCGATGCGACCAAGATCCGGACGATGCTCGGATGGAAGGCGAAGGTCGGGCTCGACGACGGCCTCCAGCGCACCGTCGCGCACTGGCGCAAGACGCTCTAGGCGGGCAGCGCCCCGAACCGCCGCAGGGCCTCCTCGGCCTCGCGGATGTTCTTCATGTCGTTGACCGACACCCATTCCTCGCCGCCGGAGAGCATGTAGCCGGCCAGCTTCCCATCCGCCGCAAGGCGCGTGAAGACGGCATCCTCGATCGACCCGGTCTGCGGCAGCAGCGGACGGATCGCGCGGTTGAACAGGTAGACCCCGATGCTGACCGGAACCTGCGGCAGCTGGCGGCCGTACTTGAAGCCGGAGATGCGGCCGTCCGGCTCGTGATCGACCACGCTGAACCGGCAGAAGAACGGCGCGAGGGCCATTGTCACGACGGACCCGCACCGGCGGTGCACCGCCTCGAGGTTCGGCAGCGAGAGGTTCGTGATCTCGTCGCAGTTCATCGCGAGGAAGTCCTCCTCGTCCGCCGGAACGTGCCGCTCGATGGCCAGGCGGAAACCCTGCGCCGTGCCGCCGTCGAGCGTGTGCTCGCTGATGCGCACGTCCATGCCCAGGCCGCCGCCGGCGGCGATGTGGTTCACGATCACGTCGCCGCGGTAGGCGACGCCGATGACCACGCGCCGGATGCCCTGCGACTGGAGCCAGCGGAGCACCCAGTGCAGGAGCGGCTGGCCGC
Source organism: Lentisphaerota bacterium (assembly GCA_016873715.1). Classification (GTDB taxonomy): domain Bacteria; phylum Verrucomicrobiota; class Kiritimatiellia; order PWTM01; family PWTM01; genus VGWF01. The sequence goes on from VGWF01000016.1 coordinate 7,131, forward strand.
CCGCCGGCACCATGCCCTTGGGCCGGTCGTCCGTCAGCGGCTTCAGCCGCTCGCCCCGCCCGCCCGCGATCACCACCGCCGTGCGAATCATGCCCCCACCCCCCGCCCGGCTTCGGGCGCGCGAACGCGGCCGACGACGAGCGCGTTCGCGCAACCGTAGGGCGTTCCGAACTTCGCGCCCCGGACCTCCGGCCACGTCGCCTCGACCCACCGGTTGTCCGTCGAGATCCGCCGGAGGAAGCGGCGCTCCGTGAACGGCAGCGCGTCGGCCTCCAGCAGCCGGTCGAGATTCCCGTTGTAGCCCAGCGGCATCGTGACGAGCAGTTCGCCGCCCGGGGCCAGCATCCGCGACATCGCGCCGAGAGCCACGCCGAGCTTGGCGTCGTCCCGCGGCGTCTCGTCCCACCCCACGTGCTCCAGCGTCGAGAGGCACAGGATCAGGTCGAAGGGGCGCTCCGGCCGGTAGTCGACGATGTCCGCGTTGATCACGCCCGTCGCCTTCTCGTACTTGTCGACGACCGTGTGCTCGAAGCGCCGGTAGGCCGCCAGCACGTTGCCGACCTCGAGGATCCTCGCGCCCGGCCGCCGCTCGACGAGCCGCAGCGCCAGCGGGATCTCCACCGTGCGCTCGTTGTCGAGGATGAACGGGTGGATCAGGTGCGTGAACCGCTCGCCCCCGAGATCGAACGGCCGAGCGCCGCCGAGCTTGCGGCCGGCATACTTCAGGCCGCGGTCGATCACCACGCCCGCGGCGCGCAGAGGGTTGTTCCCCGGCTCCGCAAGCCAGCGCCGCATCTGCTCGATCGAACCGGACAGGGTCGACTGGCTCATGCGCGCGGCTCCGTCGGGACGATGATGGACAAGGCCCCGGCCAGGTTGCGGGCGACGTGATCCGGCTCGCCGTGCTCGAAGGCGAGGAACCGCTCGATCTGTTCGATCTTGAGGTTCGCCACGAGGATCGTCCGGCACCCGGCGGCGCGGCCCGCGCCGATGTCGACCAGGCCGTCGCCGACCATCCAGCTCCGGGCGAGGTCGAGGCCATGCTCCCGCGCGGCCTGGAGCAGCAGGCCGGGCTTCGGCTTGCGGCAGTCGCACGCGGAGACGCCGGGATGATGCGGACAGACGTAAACCGCATCCCACGCCGCCCCGCCGGCCGCCAGCAGCTCCGCGAGCCGGCCGTGGACGGCGTCGAGGTCCGCCTGCGTCAGCGTCCCCTTGGCGAACCCGGGCTGGTTGGTGACGAGGATGGCGCGGAAGCCGGCGGCCTTCACGCCGCGAACGAACTCCGCCGCGCCGGGACGCAGGCGGACCTGCTCCGCGCGACGGGGCGAATCGAACGTCCCATGGGTCCCGTCGTACACCATGTCGTTCATCGTCCCGTCGCGATCGATGAAAACGGCCGGGACCAGCCCTGTCTCACGCACCATCGGCGGGCCGGAGACATCCGTTTCACGGCGCAGACGCAGGATCTCGCGATGGAAGCCGGGAAGCACACGGGCAACAACGTCCCAGACAAGATCGAGGTCCACGCCGAAATCTCCGGGGATCACCCGGTTCCTCAGTCCCACGATGCGATGCCATTCGATCCCGGCATGGAGCGCACGAAAGGACGGCGGAAGACGCGAAACGGCCTCGCCGATGGTTTCCAGGTTTCGCAGGGTCGCGTCGGCGGCCATCGAGGTCCGCGGGAATGACTCCGCGGTCAACCCGAGCGTGTACTCCTCGATCCGCGCGAGGGCGTCGAGGATATCGTCCAGGAGAAGCACTATGGGCCGGCTAGACATAGACCAGGTCCGCCTCAATCGCCTTTCGGTGCCGCGGGGCCAGCGCACGAGTCGATACGAGATCGACATGCAGCCCCAGTCGCTGCTCCATGACCTCCGCCAGATCGACAAACTCAAGCCCCACCCGGGGATCGATGTCGATCAGTACGTCCACGTCGCTCGTCGCGCGGGCATCGCCCCGGGCACGAGAGCCGAACAGCGCCAGACTCCGGATGCCGTATCGCGCCGACACCTCCGCCTTGATGGCGGCCAGTGCGGCCAGGATCTGTTCCCGTGAGATCATGTCGTCAACCTATCAGGTCCCCGCCGGGAGATCGAGACGAGGCACGGCCAACCCCTGTCCGGCCGGGGATCGACTCCTGCGGGGCTTCACCGCGCGGGTTCCCGAACATGCCTCGCAGGTCCTCGACCCGGGCAAACCAGACCTCGAGCCCCGCCCGGTGCCGGCGATAGGCGGGCTGGGACTGCGGCGAAACCACCAGATTGCGTCCCTTGGGATGCAGGCGACGGAACTCGGCCAGGTTGCGTGGCTCCCATGCATCCGCATTCCACTTCACCTCGATGGCATCCTGGGCGCCATCGCCGCGGGGTGCGACAAAGTCCACCTCGCGTCCCTGCTTGTCCCGCCAGTAGTACAGCCGGGGGTGGACCTCGAGCGTCAGCAGCGTTTCGAGGACCAGGTGCTCGAAGAGCGCCCCGCAATCCTCGGGACGAAGGTCCGACCAGCCTCGTGCGAAGGCTGCGAATCCGGTGTCGAACGCATACACCTTCGGCCGGCGCACGAGTTCCTGTCCGCCCGAGCCGTGAAACGGACGGAGAACGTGGATCAGATGCGTGATCTGCATGGCATCCAGGTAGGTCATGACGGTCGGTCGTGAGATCCCGATGTCACGGGACAACGACGCGACCTCCATCAGCCCTCCGCTCTGCCGGAACAGGGCTTCGGCCAAGTGCAGGAAGCCGGCCCGCTTGTCGATATTGAACAGTTCCGCGACGTCGCGTGCAAAGTATGAATCCATCCACTCGGCATAGTATCCCGGGTCACGCTCCCGCCCGAGCAGGGGCTCCGGGAGCCCGCCGCGCAAAAGGCGAACGCGCAGATCGGCGCATCCGAAACGGTCCAGTTCCTCGGCCAGGACGGGCATCAGCGTCAGCATCCGCTTTCGCCCGGTCAGCGAATCCCGGAACTTCCGCGTCGCCTCCAGGGTCGAGGATCCCGTGGCGAGGATCCTGACCCGCGGCCTGTGGTCGGCTCCGATCTTGAGGAGCCGGCTCGGGTCCCGCAACTGATGCACCTCATCCAGCACCACGATCCGCCCGGCGGCGTCCCGGTAGAAGGCCTCCGGGTCGCCCAGCAGCGTCTGCACGGAAGGCAGATCGCAGTTCAGGTAGAGCGCTTCGCGCAGGGACCGCGCAAGCGTGGTCTTGCCGGAGCGGCGCACACCGGAAAGCCACACGATGGGCGCCTTCTCCCAGAGCGCCGCCATCCGCGCCATCCAGTACGGTCTCTCGATCATCGCTGCGTTTTACACTTGGAGGATCCAAATGTAAATAGCACTTTACATTTGGAAACACCCTCAGTTCGGCCGAAGCAGGGCATCCAGCTCGGCCAGGCCCTCGGGCTTGCCGATTTCGTAGAAGCGGTCGGGGGTTTCGTAGGCGGCGACGCGACCGGCCGGGACGAGGTCGCCGAGGATCGCCGCCATGTCGAGAGGCATCGGCGCGGAGCGGCGCTCCTCGATGATGCGCCGGCGGAACGCGGTCAGGCCGTAGTCGATCCACGCGGCCTCGCCGGGGCGCGACTTCTTCGAGTAGAAAACCACCCGCCCGTCTTCGACGCGCGTGTTGCTGGCGTCCCAGCGGCCTTCGTTGCGGTAGACCGTCATCAACGCGGGACATCCGGACGCCTCGAAGGCCGCCGCGACGGCGCGATAGTCGACGGTCAGGTACGAATCGCCGTACATGACGAGGAAGGACTCGGCAAGATGAGGCAGCGCGTTCACCAGGGCGCCGCCGGTGCCGAGCAGCCGGTCCGGCGACTCGCGCGAGTAGGCCACCCGCACGCCCCACCTCGCCCCGTCGCCGACGTGGGCCTCGATCCGGTCGCCGCCGATGCCGACGAGCAGGAGGACCTCGCGCAGGCCGCAGGCCGCAAGCCGGTCGAACTGATGTTCGATGAACGGACGTCCGGCCACCGGGATCAGCGCCTTCGGCAGGCCCCGGGCGACGGCGGCGATCCGGGTGCCCATGCCGCCGCAGAGGATCACCGTCTGCACATCACCTCCGCTGGGCGTCGTAGTCGTCGGAGTCGGCAAGATCGGCGACGATGCGCGAACCGTGCATGCAGGGGAACCACGCGACGCGCGGCATGCCCTGGGCGGCCATGAACTCGTCGAGGGCGCGGCCCTTCTCCGGGCAGTAGAGCAACACGAACCCGCCGCCGCCGGCGCCGATGATCTTCCCGCCGAGGACGCCGAAATCGCGCTTCACGGCGTCGTAGAGGCCGTCGATCGAGGAGAGGCTCACCGAGGCCGACAACTGCCGCTTGGACTGCCAGTGTTCGTCCATCAGGCGCGCGAAGGCATCCATGTCGCGATCGAGGAAGGCCTGCCGGATCCGGCGGCCGATCTCCTTGATCTTCAGGAGCGAATCCACCACGCGGGCGTGGTCGGGGCGGTCGGCGCGGCGGCTGGCTTCGTCCTGGTTCTTCAGCACGGCCGTCGCGGACCGCTGGATGCCGGTGTAGTACATGCGCGCCTTGTGGGCGAGTTCCATGGCGGAGGTCGAATCGACCGCGACCGTGCCGACCGTGACCGCGCCGTCCTTCGCGATCTCCAGCGTGCGGAAGCCGCCGAAGGCCGCGATGTACTGGTCCTGCTTGCCGACGGGCTCCCGGAGGATGTCCATCTCGATGCGGCAGGCGTCGTCCGCGACCTGCGCCAGCGGGGCCGGATTCCGCTGGTAGGCGCGGATCGCGGTCAGGAGGCCGACGAGGTAGGCGCCGGAGGACCCGAGACCCGTTCGCGCCGGAAGGTCGGCCATGCTGGTCAGTTCGACGTAGTCCGTCAGGTTCATCATCCGGAAGGCCTCCCGCGCGAGCGGGTGGCGGATCTCGTCGATCGTGCTCACGGTCTCGACCTGCGTGTAGCGGAGGATCGACTTGCGCTCCGTCACCGGGAGGCGGTGAAGCATCACGTACATGAACTTGTCGATGGCCATCGTGAACACGAAGCCGCCGTGCTCGCGGTAGAACGACGGAAGATCGGTCCCGCCGCCGCCGAGGGTGATGCGGAAAGGGGTTTGGGAGATGATCATATGCTGAACCCGCTCTTTTGCGCGTCGTTGTAGAACATCTTCACGGTGTCGAGGGAGAACGCGTCGAGGTCCTTGCCGAAGTTCGCGGCCTTCGCGAGGAGGTCGGGCGTGACGGTGATGATCGGGCAGCCCATCCACTCGGCCTGCAGGATGTTCAGCGCCTCGCGCGGGCTGGCCCACAGCAGTTCCGCCCGCGGCTTCGGGCGCAGGACCTCCAGCGCCTCCTTCATCAGCGGGAGCGGGTCGCGGCCGGCGTCGGCGATGCGGCCGGCGAAGACGGAGATGAAGGCCGACGACCCCGGCGACAGCACGGACTCCACGTCGCGGACCTGCTGGAGGGTCATCATCGCCGTGATATTGAGCTTGGTCCCGCGGGCCGAGAGCTCGCCGATGAGCGGACAGGCGGACGCGCCCTTCGTATTCGTGATCGGGATTTTCACGTACACGTTCGGCGCCAGGCCGTCGAGCACCTCCGCCTGCTTCCGCATCTCGGCGAAGTCGTCCGAGAAGACCTCGAACGACACCGGCAGGTCGGTGACGATGCGCAGGACCTCGCGCGCGAACATCAGGTAGTTCGTCACGCCCGCCTTCGCCATCAGCGTCGGGTTCGTCGTGAAGCCCTTCACGAGTCCGCGCTGGCGCGCCTCGACGATCGAATCGAGGTCGGCGCCGTCGGAGAAGATCTTGATCTTCAGGTCCTGCAGACGGGGAACGTTCATCGCTCGGGTCTCCGGGGCGGTCATGGGGCGGACGCCGGGGCGGTGCTCTCCCACTTCGTCGGCGCGGCCTTCAGCAGCGGGTGCGAAACCAGCAGGTGCCAGACGACCGCCTGGAAGGCCTCGGTGTGCGGCGTCACGGCCGCGGGATTCACGACCGGGATCACGACGCAGGCGTCGGCCGACCTCGCCGTGTAGCCGCCGTCGCGGCCGACGATGCCCGCCACCTTCGCCCCCACCCCTTTCGCGTAACGGATCGCCTCGATCAGGTTCGGGCTGACGTTGTGCTCCGCGTCGCCGCCGCCGACCGAAAAGACCAGGACGCCGTCGCCCGACCGAAGACGGCTCGCCTGGAGCCATCCGACGAAGACCCCCGCCCAGCCCTCGTCGTTGATGCGGGCGGTCAGTTCCGAGACGTTGTCCGTCGGCGCGTAGGTCTCGATCGCGCAGAGCTTGCGGAAGTCGTTCACGGCGTGCGAGGCGTTCGCCGCGCTGCCGCCCACGCCGAGCAGGAAGAGGCGTCCGCCGGCCGCGCGCACGCCGGCCAGGAGCGACGCGACCCGCGCGATGGCGTCGCGGTCGAGCCGCCGTACGACCTCCACGGTCTCGGCCAGGTGCTTCTCGATGAAATCGTCACTCATGCCCCGTATCCTGACATGTCATAGACCCTGCCGACAACCTTCAACGCCGCCCGGGCCGCCGGCAGGCCGGCGGACGGCTCGCGGCCGAGGCGGATATCCTCGAGGAACTCGGCGAACTCCAGGGCCCAGGACGAGTCGGCGCCGGGGTATTCCCAGAGCGTGGTCTCCGGGGGCCCCATCTGCGGTAGCATGCGGTAGTACGCGAGCCGCTCGACTCCGTAGCTGCCGCCCAATCCGTCGATGTGGAGCTTCGCGTCGCGCCCGTAGATCTCGAGCGAGAAGAGGTTCTTCCACTCGGTGCAACTGACGTGGAGAAACGCGGTCTGTCCGCCGGCCGTCCGGAGCGTGAGGAAGGCATTGTCGTCCACCGGCATCTTCCAGAACATCGTCGCCGCGTGGCCCGCCACGTCCGTGAAGTCCCCGAGGAAGCAGCCGGCGAGGTCGATGAGGTGGACGCCCTGGTCGATCAGTTCGCCGCCGCCGGACTTCGCCGGGTCGGCGCGCCATTCCTTCTCGTAGCCCACGCGTCCGCCGTGACCGTAGCGGCCGCGGACGAACATCATGGGCCCGAGCGCGCCGGCATCGAACAGCTCCCGGGCCTTCCGGAGGGCCGGATGGTAGCGGTGGTTGAAGCCGACGCGGACCAGGCGCCCGGACGCCCGGGCGGCGGCGATGACTCGATCCAGCTCCGCCACATTCCGCGCGGCGGGCTTCTCGACGAGCACGTGCTTGCCGGCCTCCAGCGCGGCGATCGAGATCTCCGCGAGCGCGTCGTTGGTGGTGGCCACCACGACCACGGCGACGTCCTCCCGCCGGACGAGGTCGCGCCAGTCGCAGGCCGCCGCGCCCGCGGGAGCCGCCAGCGACCGCGCGCGCGACGCATCGGCATCCGCGCAGGCCGCCAGGCGGGCCCCGGCCAGCGCGGCCGCGCGCTTCCGCCCGATCAGGCCGCATCCGACGATTCCGATTCCGGCCGGCGCCGTGTTCATCTCGCCCCCTCCCAGTCCAGGCCGCGATCCCTCGCCGTGATGCGGCGCAGGGTGTAGACATCGCCCGCGGCCAGGTCGGCGGCGTGCGTCGGCAGGTCGCGCCACGGGTCCCACATCGCGCTGAGCAGCCGCCCGCTGATCCCCTTCGACGCGGCCGACGCCAGGAAGACGCACAGGGCGGCGGGGGCCTCGAACGCCCGGGCGTCGGCGGCCTCCAGGGAGCGGTGCGCGGTCTCGAAGTCCTTCGCCCCGGCGGCCCCGATTCCGGCCTTTCGGACTTCCCGCAGCATGTCGGTCGGGAGGACGCCCGGCGCGACGGCGTTCACGCGGACGCCGAGCCCGCGGGCCTCGTCCGCGAGCACCTCGGTGAAGCGGACGAGGCCGGTCTTGGCGACGGCGTAGGCCGAGAAGTTCGGACGCGAGCCGGTCGCGCCGCCGCCGGCCAGGTTGATGATGCTCCCGCCCCCTCCGCGCCCCATCCACGGAACCGCGAGCCGGCAGAGACGCACGGGCCCCATCAGGTCGGTCTCGATCGCGGCGCGCCATGCGTCCCAATCGTTCTCCCAGGCCGGTCCGATCGGCCCCTGGACCGCGGCGTTGTTCACGAGCACGTCGAGACGGTCGAACGAGGCATGCGCCGCGTCGAGCACGCGCTGCGCGCCGGCATCGGTGCCCACGTCGGCGTCCACCGTGAGCACGCGTCCGCCGGGCTCGTCGCCGAGATCCTCGGCGAGACGGTCGAGCGTCCGCTCCGTTCGCGCGGCCAGCAGGAGGTCGGCCCCGGCGCGGCGGAAGGCGCGCGCAAGTTCGGCGCCGAGCCCGCGCGATGCGCCGGTGATCACGGCGTTGAGGCCGGCGAGCGGACGGTCCCCGCTCACGCCCGGGACTCCAGCAGCCAGGGCGCGCTGCGCAGGTAGTCGAGCGTGCGGAGAATGCCCTCGCGGATCGAGAGCTTCGGCTGCCAGCCGAGCGCGCGGATCCTGGCCGTGTCGAGGAAGATGAAGGGACTGTCGCCGATCCAGCCGCGGGTGCCGCCGCTGTAGACGAGACGAGGGGTCACACCCAGGGCCTCGCAGATCCAGCCGATCGAATCGTTGACCTCGCAGTACTCCCCGGTTCCGAGATTGAACCGGTTCACCCGGCCGCCGGCCTTCTCCATCGCGAGGAAGATCGCGTCCACGCAGTCCTGCACGTAGAGGTAGGACTTCCGCTGGTGCCCGTCGCCGAGCACGGCCAGTTCCGCCGGGTTGGCGCGCAGCTTCCGGTAGAAGTCGAAGACGTGCCCGTGGGAGTAGTGCTCGCCGAGGATCGACACGAACCGGAAGATCCATGCCTGCATACCGAAGCCTTCGCAGTAGGCCTCGATGAGCCCCTCGCACGCGAGCTTGGACGCGCCGTAGAGCGAGGTCTGCACGGGGAACGGCGCGGACTCGGGGGTCGGGAAGACCTCGGGCTCGCCGTAGATCGAGCCGGTCGAGGAGAACGCGATGCGCCGGATGCCGTTCGCCCGCATCGCCTCCAGCACGTTGTAGGTGGCGATCGTGTTCTGCTCGAGGTCGCGTCGGGGATGCTGCGTGCCGAACCGCACGTCGGCGTTGGCGGCCAGGTGGAACACGGTGTCGCACCCGGCGGCGGCGGCGGAGAGGACGCGTTCGTCGAGCAGGTCCCCCCGGACGAGGGAGAATCCGGCGGCCGCGCGGACGCCATCGAGGAAACGCTCCTGGCCCGTCGAGAAGTTGTCGTAGGCGCGGACCTCATGGCCGGCGGCCAGAAGCCGTGCCGCCAAGTTGCTGCCGATGAAGCCGGCGCCGCCGGTGACGAGGGCCTTCATGAAACGTCGTCGTCCTTCCCGGGGCCACTCTGCCCTGTTTCGCGCATCAACTCCAGCATGGCGGCCTCGACGCGCGCGGCATCCAGGTCCTTCAGGCAGGCCATCGGCGTCGCATGCGTGCAATGAATGCCGTGCTTCGAGAAGAAATAGCACGGGCTGCACGGCAGGCCGAGCCGGACGATGCGGTGCGGCACCTTGTAGGGGCCCGTGGCCGCGGGATCGGTCGGACCGACGATCTCAACGACCGGCGTTCCCACCGCGGCCGCCACGTGGGTCAGGAGCGTGTCGCCGCACACGAAGCACGCCATCCGCCGGATCAGGGCGGCGGTCGCGCGGACGGAACCGTCGGGGGCCAGGCCGATGCGGTCCGCGGGCAGACCGCTCGCGGCGGCGATCCCGCGGCGCAGCGGAGTCTCGTCCGGGCTGCCGAAGAGCACGACATGGAGCGCCGGATCCGACGCCGCGATGCGCCGGGCCAGCTCGGCCCAGTTCGCGGCCGGCCACCGCTTGAGAACCAGGTTCTTGGTCGTGCCGGAGCCGGGATGGAAGCCGACGAGCGTCCGTCCCGCGACCGGGGACTGCGAGCAGAACGCGGCGGCAGCGGCCTCGTGATCGGGCCCCAGGTGGAGTTCCGGGCGCGGGTCCGGCGAGGCAAGCGGGAGGCCGAGACCCTCCGTGAAGAGCCGGAGATCGTTGTCGACCACGTGCAGGCGGCGGTCCTCGCGCACGACGCGGGTGAGGAACCACCGCGGCCTCGCCCCGCAATCGCAGACGAACTCGAACCCGAGCCGCTCCCGGGCGCCGATGAGCCAGGAAATGGCGTTGTACTCGAGCCGGTTCTGCGGCATCAGCGTCAGCGACAGGTCGTAGCCGCGCCGTCGCAGGGAGAGACAGAAGGCGACCGAGCGGGCGCGCCCCTCGCGCAGGAAGTCGAAATGAAGCCACTCCGTCACGCACGGATTCCCGTCGAGGACCTCGCGCGGCACGGCGCCCTGCATCGTCAGGACATCGATCGCGGCGGCGGGGTACGCGGTCCGGAGTTCCCGGAGCACGGGCGTGGACAGGAGCGTGTCCCCCGCCCCCGCGAGGGAGATGGCGAGGATGCGAGAGGGCGCCGGCCCCGTCGTCGTCACGATCCCCTCTCCCGCCGGACGAGCCGCCGCGTGATCGCGACGAGCACCGCCAGCGCCGCCGCGTTGCCCACCGCCAGCAGGCCGGTCATTCCGAAGGCATCGCCCCGCCCGCCATACCACAGGGCGGCGACGTAGCCCGCGGCCACCGGGGCGAGCCAGAGCATCGACCGCGCGGCATGCCGCGCCCAGACGTACTGCGCAAGCACCATCGTCATGGCCAGCGGCACCGCGGCCCACGCATAGGCCCGGAGCAGCCGTTCGACCACCTGTCCCTCGACCCCGTACATGATCTTCAGCGCGAGCCCCGGAAGGAGCGACACGCCGGCCGCCAGTCCCGCCGCCAGGGCGAGCGCGATCCCCGCGGGCATGATGAGCGTCTTCACGTCCGACGACACCACCGCCCGGGGGAACATCGCCAGGACGACCGGCATGGGGAGGAACAGGACCGTGCGAGCGAGCATGGACGCCTTGCCGTAGGCGGCGAACACCGCCCCGTCGAGCATGCGCGACATGAGGATCAGGTCCGCGTTCATGAAGACGTACAGCAGGAGCTGCCCGGCCGCCACGGGCCAGAAGAACGCGTTGAACGGCCGCAGGTCCAGCGGCAGCGAGGGCTGGTCCCCGAGGCTGCGGCGGACGGGCACGTAGGCGACCGCAAGGCCGGCGACCACGCTCGTCGCGAAGACCGCGAGCATCGCGGTCACCCCGCCGCCCGCCAGGCAGACCGGGATGGTCAGCCCCAGGCGGATCGCGCCGGGCGCGATGCCGGCCGCGGCCATCCACCCGAAGCGCCGCGCTCCCTGGAGCGCCCCGGTGACCACCGGCGTGTACATGCTGACGAGCGCGATGGACCCGAGCCACAGCAGCGCCGGGGTCGAGGCGGACGCCAGCACGCCGCGGAGCACCGGGCTGGCCGCGGCCCACAGGCAGAAGCCGATGATCCCGCCGATCGTCACCACGCGCACGACCGAGCGGAAGAGCCGCGCCCAGAGGTCCTGGGCGTTCGCGTGGCAGTACTCCGATGCATAGCGCGCCACGGCAACCTGGAGCGCCGCGGAGGGGACCATGATGATCCACAGGAGGCCGAGCATGGAGACCAGGGCGGCGTAGCCGGAGGGCTCCATCCAGCGGCCCGCGACCATGTGGACGCCCATGAACAGGACGCCCGCAAGGCCGTTGCTGACGACCATGATGCCGGCGTCCCGCGCGAACGACATGTCGAGCCACTTCTTCATGCAGCAGCGTTCCGCGGCGCGGCGGCGGCGGAACGGCGCATCAGCCCACGGCGGCGGCCGGAAGCTGGGCGTCGTGCCCCGCCTCGAACCGCCGGATGTCCGCCTCGAACTGCAGCGTCTGCTGGACCTCGTCCAGCCCTCCCAGCAGCGTTTCGCGCACGGTCGGATCGATCTCGAAGCGCAGCTCCATCGGCGACGGGCCGGCGAGCGACACCGTCTGCCGCTCGAGGTCGACCGTCGCCCGCAGGCCGGGCGTCGCCGCGACGGCCACCACGATCGCGTCGATCTCGGCCTCGGCCAGTTCCACCGTCAGCAGCCCGTTTTTCACGGAGTTGTTGCGGAAGATGTCCGCAAACGCCGGCACGCGCGTCTCGCCGCGCATCTGCCACGGGGCGATCACCACGCGGAAACCGTACTGGCGGACCGCCCACACCGCATGCTCGCGGCTGGACCCGCATCCGAAGTTGTTGCGCGTCACCAGCACCGACGCCCCGGCGAACCGGGGCGCGTTCAGCTCGAACGCGGGGTCCGGGGAGGCGTCCGCCAGATAGCGCCAGTCGAAGAAGAGCGCCGGCCCGAAGCCGGTCCGCCGGATCGACTTCAGGAACTGCTTCGGAATGATCTGGTCCGTGTCGACGTTCGCGCGATCGAGCACCGCGACCAGCCCGGTATGCTTCACAAACGGTTCCATCGCTCTCCTCCTACCGCCACGTCCGGATGTCGACGAACCGCCCGGCGACGGCCGCCGCGGCGGCCATGGCGGGGCCGACGAGATGCGTGCGACCGCCCTTGCCCTGGCGTCCCTCGAAGTTGCGGTTCGACGTCGCCGCGCATCGCTGCCCCTCGTCCAGGCGGTCCGGGTTCATGGCCAGGCACATGCTGCAGCCCGGCAGGCGCCATTCGAAGCCGGCGGCCCGGAACACGCGGTCCAGCCCCTCGGCCTCGGCCTGGCGGCGAACCGCCCCGGAGCCGGGCACGACCATCGCGCGGACCTTCGGCGACACCGTGCGGCCCCGGACCGTCGCCGCGGCCTCGCGGAGATCCTCGATCCGGCCGTTGGTGCAGCTGCCGATGAAGACCACGTCGACCGGGACATCCGTCAGCCGGGTGCCGGCCTTCAGGCCCATGTAGGCCAGCGCCTTCTCGGCGTCGGAGCGGCTGTAGCCCGGGACGCGGTCCGGAGCCGGAACCGGGACGTCGATGTCGATGACCATCCCCGGGCTGGTGCCCCAGGTGACCTGCGGCGCGATGGTGGAGGCGTCGATCGTCAACTCGCGGTCGACAACCGCCCCGGGGTCGCTGGGCAGGGTCCGCCACCGCGCGATGGCGGCGTCGAGCGCGGCGCCCCGCGGCGCGAAGGGGCGGTCGCCCGAGGCGATGTACTGGAAAGTCGTGTCGTCCGGCGCGACCAGGCCCGCGCGCGCGCCCGCCTCGATGCTCATGTTGCAGACCGTCATCCGGCCTTCCATGGACAGCGCGCGGATCGCCGCCCCGGCGTACTCCAGCACGAAGCCGGTCCCGCCCGCGGCGCCGATCGCCCCGATCAGCTTCAGGATCATGTCCTTCGCGGTCACGCCCGGCTTCAGCGCGCCGGTGTACTCGACGCGGAACGTGCGGGAGGTCTTCTGGCGGAGCGTCTGGGTGGCCAGCACGTGCTCGACCTCGGAGGTGCCGATGCCGAACGCCAGCGCGCCGAACGCGCCGTGCGTCGCGGTGTGCGAATCGCCGCAGACGATCGTCGTGCCGGGCAGCGTGATGCCCAGTTCGGGGCCGATGATGTGGACGACGCCGTTGTTGCCGTCCTCCAGGTCGTACAGGCGGATCCCGAACTCGCGGCAGTTCGCCGCCAGCGTTGCGATCTGCTCCTTCGCGACCGGATCGCGGATCGTGTCGACGTCGTCCGTCGGGACGTTGTGATCCATCGTCGCGAACGTCTGCGCCGGCCGCCGCACCGTCCGGCCCGCCAGCCGCAACGCCTCAAACGCCTGCGGGCTCGTCACCTCGTGGACCAGTTGCCGGTCGATGTACAGAAGCGTCGATCCGTCCGGCAGGCTCCGCACGACGTGAGCGTCCCAGACCTTCTGGTAAATCGTCTTGCTCATAGACGTTCCATTGTAGGGGCAGCCGACCGCGCGCGCAAGGCACGCCGGATTCGGCCCGCGCCGGCACCGCCGCGCCGTCCTCCGGGGCATTCTCCTCCTTTGAAATCGCCCCGCGATCCCTCAGAATGGCCCGGCAGGGGAGACCCGGACGATGACGACCACCCGAGGAAGCGCGAACCCGACGATCCGTTGCCTTGCCGCCGCCCTTCTCGGGGCCGCGGGGCCGACCGCCGGAGCCGCCGACGCCCCGGACCCCGTCGGCGTGCGGCCCTACGAACTGGACTGGGCCCACCGTGTCACGGACGACGTCCCCGCGCTCGTCGACTTCGAGGCCCCGGCGGAATGGACCGTCCGGACGCGCAACGCCGCGGCTTCCTTCGTCCGCACCCGCCGCCAGCAGATCTGGGGGCAGTGGGTCGGCGAACTGACCTACCGCGGAACGAACTCCGGCCCGGAGATCCGCGCCGGCCCCGCGGCGCCGGTGCCGGTCGCCGCCCCGTTCGACGCCGTCCAGGCGTGGGTGTACGGCAACAACTGGGGCTACGCCCGCGACGCGTCGACGCCGCCCGTCAGCCTTGCGTTCGTGTTCCGCGATGCCAGGGGCGAATTCGAGGTTCCTCTCGCGACCGTCAACTGGAAGGAGTGGCACCTCTGCCGGCGGCGGCTCGACGCGGCGATGATCGAGCGCGTCCGCGGCGGCGGCGTGTCGTTCGTCGCCCTGGCCGTCCGCGGCGCGAAGAACACCGACGACCGCACGATCTGGTTCGACAACCCCGCCGTGCTGACCGAGGCCTTCCCCCCGCTGACGTTCTCCGCGCGTCCGCGACGCGGGATCGATCCGCCCCCCGGTGGAATCGCCGGGGTCCACACGGGCGACGGCCGGCTCCCCTTCCCCACCCGGCCCGAGACGATCCTGCCGCCCGCGCTCGACCCGAAGTGCCGCGTCACCGCGCGGCGCGTCGGCGACGCCTTCCTCTTCACCAGCGACAGCCGCGACGGGCGCGTCACGTGGCGCTACACGCCGGCGACCGGCACGTTCGACGATCTCGAGGTCCGCTGCGAAGGACGCGGCGGCGCGGTCCGTCCCTGCGTCGGGGGCGGGGTCTTCCTGGCGGGCCCCGCCCACGAGGCGGTCGCCCCGGAGCGCATCGAGCCGCGCGGCGCCGGTTTCACGAACGGCGTGGTCACCGCGCGCTGGCGCATGACCTCCGGCGCGGCCGCGGCCGACGTCACCTTCACGATCCGCATGCAGGCGCGTTCGCTCGTGGTCGACGTGGATGCGCCCGGCGGCGCGGTCGCCGAGGTCCGCTACGGCCGCGCCACCGGGCTCGACGACCCGCGCCTCGTCACGAACCCCTACTACGTGATCCACGGCGGCCATCCGGCGGTGGCGGTGTCGGGACCGCCCTCGCAACCGCTCTTCCTGGCCGGACACACGGATTGGTATCTCTCCAACGCCTCGATCCCGTGGGCCGGGCCCGGAATCGCCACGAACGGCGTCCGCTACAACGGCGGCACGCGCTACATCGCCCGCACCGACGGCGTCCGCAACGGCTGCTTCGAGCGGTTCTTCCTGACGCTCTCCACGCGCTACGAGGAGATGCTGCCCGTGGTCGCGAACCCGGTCTCGCCCTGGAAGCACGTCACGGGCACGCGCGCGTGGCGCGCTCACGGCGCCTCGAACCGCGGGCAGGATGCCGCCCACTGGCGCAACGTCCGCCGCCACGGCATGACGCAGGTCGTCGTGACCGACCACGAGACCGGCTGGCGCGACGGCGGCGAGAGCTTCACGTTCCGCACGCGCCCGGCGCCCGGCAAGGGCGGCGACGAGGGGCAGTTCGCGTACGCGCGCGTCATGCAGGACGAACTCGGCTTCGTCTACGGCCCCTACAACAACTTCACCGACTTCGCCCCCGTCAACGGCTTCTGGACGCCCGACCTGGTCTCGCGCACGGCGGAGAACCAGCTCCAAGGCGCCTGGATGCGCTGCTACGCGCCCAAGCCCGCGCGCGCGGTCGAATTCTGTGAGCGGCTGGCGCCGGAGATCGAGCGGAAGTTCGGCTTCAGCACCGCCTACTGCGACGTGCACACGGCGGTCGCGCCGTGGGACCGCGTCGACTACGACCCGCGCGTGCCGGGCGCCGGCACGTTCGCGGCCACGTTCTACGCCTACGGGGAGATCATGCTGCTTCAGAAGCGGGCGTGGGGCGGGCCGGTCTACTCCGAGGGCAACAACCACGCGATCTACTGTGGTCTCACCGACGGCAACTACGCGCAGGACCAGCGCTACCGCCCGGCCGAGAACCCGTGGCTGGTCGACTTCGACCTCCGGCGCCTCCACGATCTCGGCTGCAACTTCGGCATGGGCAACCCCGACATGTTCTTCGCCGGCGACGTCAAGCGCGGGCGGCGCAAGCTCGCCGGCGACGACGAATGGCTCGACCACTTCCTCGCCGCGACCGTCGCGTTCGGTCATCCCGGCTTCCTGACGCTCGACGGCGGCATGCCGAACGCGCTTCGCAGCTACTACCTGCTCCAGCAGCTGCACAGCCGCTACTGCCTCACCAACGCCGACTCGATCCGCTACGCCGACGCGGACGGCCGCCTGCTCGATACGACGGCGGCGGTCGCCTCCGGCGCGTATCGCCGCTCGCAGGTCGTCACGCGCTACGCCGACGGCACCATCACCGCCGTCAACGGCCACCCCGCGGAACGCATGCGCGTGCGCGCGTTCGGGCGCGACCTGGACCTCCCGCCGCACGGCTACGCCGGGTGGACGGAGGACGGCGCGATCGAGGTGTCGAGCGGCGACCGCGACGGACGACGCGCCGACTACGCGGCGACCCCCGCCTACCTCTACGCGGACGGACGCGGCCGCTTCACGCGCTTCGCGAAGGCGGCGTCGGACGGCATCGGCATATGCCGCCTCCTGCCCGGCGGCGCGGCGGAGGTGATTCCCGTCGGAGGGGCCGACTGCGGCTTCGCCTTCGACGCGGCCTCCGCCGTCGCTCTCGACCGGGACAACCGCGAGCTCGGCCCGGCCGCGCTGCGGCGGTCGCGCGGCCTGACCTACGCCGTGCCGGTCCCGAACGCCTTCAGCTACCGCCTCGCACCCGGCCCCGCCGCAGGCCGCGGACTGACCTGCGCGCGCGACGCGGTCGTGCCGGGCGAGACGGTCGTCGTGAAGGGCCGCGAGCGCCACGAGTTCACCATCCCGGCCGATGCGCCTCCCGGCCGGCGGATCTGGCAGACCTTCGAGGACGAATGGATCGATTTCACCGTCGTCCCGCTCGTCGATACGGACGTGTCGCTGGCGTCCCCGGGCGACGTTCGCGGAGGGCCGACCGCCGTGCCGGCCGCGGCCCGGACGGAGCCGGGCCCTCCATCCACCGCGCACACGGGCGACACGCTGTCCATCGCCCTGACGTCGCACGCGCCCGCGGCGGCAGAGTTCGCCGTCACGGCCGGGCCGCACCAGGGCGGCATCCTCCTCGAACCCGGGCGAACCGGCACAATCCGCTTCGACCTGGGCGCACCCGGGCGCGAGGATGCGCAGCGCTGGGACGTCGGCATCGTCGCCGGCGGCCTGTCGAACTCGTTTGCGATCGGCCTGCGGACCGTCCGCGAGGTCGTCCGGTTGGCGCCGGTGCCGGACCTCTTCGAGGCCGGGATCCAGGTCCGCGGCAAGGCGCCGACGCAGGACTTCGGAACGACGCGCGGCTACGCAAGGCGCGGCCCGGTCACCTGCGGCGGCGTCGACCGCGAGGGCCTCGCGATGCACCCGCCCTACGACGGCGCCACGGGATGCGCCTTCGCCCTGTTCCGCGGCGTGCGGCTGCCCGCCACGCCCGCCGCCGCGTTCCGAGCTCTCGCCGGGAAGGGCGACGGAAGCGACCCCGGGGACGGCATCCTCTACCGGGTCATGGTCGGCGAGCCCGGCGGCGCCGAGCGCGAGGCCGCAGGCGTGACGGTGACGAACCACGCGTGGATTCCGGTCGAGGCCGACCTGTCCGCCTGGGCCGGCCGCGAGGTGTCGATCCGCCTCGTCGCGGACGTCGGCCCGCGCGACAACTCCAGCGGGGACTGGGCGGGATGGGCGGACCTCCGGATCGAGAGCCGCGAGCCGCAGCCGCGACGCGTCCTCGTCGATTCACCCGGGGCCCTGCGGACGGAACCCCCGCCCCACCCGTGCGCGGGCCTCACGACCGACGTCGCGCGCAAGGCCGTGCGGGCCTGGCTGCGTTACGAGGGCCAGGGACTGCAGGGCGCCGGCACGTACGAGACGCGCGCCGTGGTCAACGGCATCGACATCGGCCCGATGGCGGCGGCCGGCGGCAGCGAGACCGCGAACCGGTGGTCGCCGACCGTCGGCGTGCCGCTCACGCGCGAGGCCATCGCGACGCTCGGCCGCCGCAACCGGTTCGAGCTGCGGAACCCCGGGGGCGACCACTTCAAGATCCGGCGCCTCTGGCTCGACCTGGAACTGGCCGACGGCCGGCGGGCGGCAACCTCGATTGCCGCCGCGACCTGGACGCAGCCGCCCTCCTGGCCGCACGGCGAAGGCATCCGCGTGCCGGCGGACGAAACGATCGCGACGGACCTGTGGCTCGACGTGGGTCCCTAGCGGGACAGGGTGAAGAACGGAGGGATGGAAGGGCGGATGACCGGACAAGCATCGAAGGCCCGGAAACCACCCCATCCGGTCATCCGATCGTCGGCGTAGCCGCCAAGATCACGCCACCCACGGGCGCGGGCGGGACTTGGCGGCCGCAATGGCCTTGGCGGCGAAGGCGACGTCCTCGGCGATCTGGAAGTCGAACATGCCGACGACGCAGAAGTCCGCGCCGTTCTCGAACGCGTGCTTGAACCCGGCCTGGGGCGGGATGCCGCCGGCGGCGAGGACCTTGTACGCCAGCCACGGCTTCCGGATGTCCTTCATGAACGCGATGGTCTCGTCGCAATCCTTGCACCAGTAGTTGTCGCCGCCGCGGCCGTAGTTGTCGATGACATCCTTGGTCTGGTCCGGCCGGCGGGCGGAGAAGTAGTCGCTGCCGTGCAGCGTCTTCATGTAGAAGTCCGGTCCGATGCCGGCCTTCTCGCAGGCCATGGCGGTGCGCAGTTCGTGGCCCGCGACCCCGCACGGAATCCCGTTCGCCTGGACCTTGATCACGAAGTCGCGGATCTGGGCGAGGCCCGCCTCGCCCTCGCGCGACCACTTGTCGCCGAGGTTGCCGACGAGGAGCATCGCGGTGGCGCCGGCGTCGACCGCCTGCTGGATGCAGCGGTCCATTCCCTCCGGCTTCCCGTCGAGCTGGGCGATGAACTGGATCTTCCCGCCCTGCGCCGCGTACTTCTTGTAGATCTCCAGCGCGCGGAGGTCCGACGGGTTGAAGATCATCGTGTTGACGCCGTGCTGCTCGCAGAGCGCCCAGGTCTCCATGATCTTCGTCTCGGTGAAGTAGGCCTTGAGGAGCTTCGACACGTAGACGAGATCGCGGCTGTGCGCGTAGCCGCTGATGAGGTTGCCGCCGCAGATGATGCGGCTGACGGAGGCGCTGCCGAGCGTCCCGCAGGGCATCGCGACCGCGGACCCCGGCGCGGGGCCCGACGCCGCCGCGGGGGCGGCCTGGGCCATCAGGTTGCGCTCCTCGTGGCTGACCACGAGAGGAGTGGCGAGCGTGGCGGCCATCGAGGCCTTCAGGAACCTGCGGCGGCTGTGCGTCGTCATGAGGTGACTCCCGGCTGACGGCGCCGTTATCCCCGAATCCGCGGTCCGTGACAAGGCCGGATCCTCGGCCAAACCCCGGCGATCCGCGACGAACGATGCCCCGGGGTCGGTTGCACAGCGCCGACGGAGCGGCGCCCTCCAGGGCCGTCCACCCGTCGCCGTATGGAACGGGCACCGGCGTCACGGCGGCGGATTGCGAAGCCAGCCGAGGAACTCAGCGCGCGGAATGAGGCGCGCCCCCAGCGACTCCAGCAGCGGGGTCCGCATCTGGCAGTCGATGATTCCGATCCCCTGCGCCGTCGCCGACCGCGCGAGGAGGACGATCGCAACCTTGGCGGCATTCGGAACGCGGTGGAACGCGGACTCGCCCGAGAAGACCCTGCCGCTCCGAACGCCGTAGAGGCCGCCGGCGAGCCGCCCGTCCTGCCAGAGTTCCAGCGAATGGGCGTGGCCCGCCTCGTGAAGCCGGCAGTAGGCCTCCAGCATGTCGCGCCGGATCCAGGTGCCCGACTGTCCCGGGCGCTCCTGGGTCCGGCAGGCGGTGATGACCTCGCGGAACGCGCGGTTCCACGTCACCTCGAAGGCGCGCCGGTTCAGGAGCGGCTTCACGCAACGCGGCAGGCGGACCTCGTCCGGGAAGAGGACGCACCGCGGGTCCGGAGAGCACCAGGGCAGCGGCCAGCCCGGCATCGGCCAGGGGAAGATCCCGCGGCGGTAGGCCAGAACGAGCCGCTCGACCGAAAGATCCCCCCCGACGGCGACAAGCCCCTCCGGGTCGGCCTCCTCGGCCGGCGGAAACGCAAGTCGTTCGTCCAGGATGCGGATCGCCATCGCTAGCCGATCCGCTCGACCGTGGCCCGGAGGCGGTGGCCGTGCAACAGCTTCGCGTGGGTGCGCGCCGGCGGCTCGGGCTCGACCTGCGCGATCGCGCGGCCGGTGCGATGGGCTTCCAGCATGATCTTCCGGGCCAGCGCCCTCGGATGGCCGAAGACCCTCATCAGGATCGTGACGACGCGGCCCGCCTCGTTGACGTCGTCGTTGAAAAGGATGACCTGCCAGTCGCCGCCGGGATCCACGCCCGCGGTGTCGTCCACCGCAACCCCGGGATCGGCCACTTCCACCGTGCGTCCCGCCATCGCCCCACCCCATGCTCCGTCGATCCGACACCGAACCGCATCGACCGCCCGAGTTTCCCCCGACGACTGCCCGGATCAAGCCGGAAATCGCCGTCCGCCGGATTCCTGCCCCTTTCGGCCGCTCTCCATGAGCTACATTCCTGTATCGAAGGCCCGTTCTAGAGACGCATCTGTCGCCGATCCGGGCGACATTCATGAAGCAGGATCGAAACGTGATGATCCTATACAATTGCCTGTTATATATTTATGAAACACGCAGAATCATGACACAATCGGATGGCACGCGCGTTGCTGCTTTGACGAGCGCTTGGAAAGGGTGTCGTGGCGCGGGCGGTCCCTGCGGCCGCTGGCGTCATGGGCTGAGGCTGTACTCGGGACGGAAACAGGAACATAGTGACCGGCGCAAACCGGCGTCGGGCTGGAACAACGAAGAAGGAACGGAGGAGACTCGATGAGTGGGTCCAACGAATCAAGGCAGGCGGCGATTTCGGCGGTGACGAACTACAAGCCGATCGAGAAGCCGCTGAACTTTCTCGATACGCCGGCGAAGCAGGTGTTCGCCGCGAACGTCTTCAGTGACGACGTCATGCGCGAGCGTCTTCCGAAGTCGGTCTACAAGGCTCTCCGCCGGACGATCGACCGCGGCGAGAAGCTGGACGTCTCCGTCGCCGATGCGGTGGCGGTTGCGATGCGCGACTGGGCGATCGAGAAGGGCGCGACGCACTACGCGCACGTCTTCTACCCCCTGACCGGCCTCACGGCCGAGAAGCACGATTCCTTCCTTGAGCCCGACGGCAAGGGCGGCGTCCTGGCGGAGTTCTCCGCGAAGCAGCTGATCCAGGGCGAGCCCGACGCGTCGAGCTTCCCCTCGGGCGGCATCCGCGCAACGTTCGAGGCCCGCGGCTACACCGCGTGGGACGTGACGAGCCCGGCCTACATCCTCGAGAACCCGAACGGCACGACGCTGTGCATCCCGACGGCCTTCTGCTCGTGGACGGGCGAGGCGCTGGACAAGAAGGTCCCGCTGCTGCGCTCGATGCAGGCGCTGAACCTGCAGGCCCAGCGCATCCTGAAGCTCTTCGGCCACGCCGACCCGGGCCTGGTGTTCTCGACGGCGGGCTGCGAGCAGGAGTACTTCCTGATCGACCGCAACTTCTACTTCGCCCGGCCCGACCTGATCAACGCCGGCCGCACGCTGTTCGGCGCCCGCCCGCCCAAGGGGCAGGAGCTGGAGGACCAGTACTTCGGCGCGATCCCGGACCGCGTTCTTGCGTGCATGCTCGAGGCCGAGCGCGAGCTCTACAAGCTCGGCGTCCCGGTCAAGACGCGCCACAACGAGGTCGCGCCGGCCCAGTACGAACTGGCGCCGGTCTATGAGAACGCGAACGTCGCAACGGACCACCAGTACCTCGTGATGCTGCACCTGCAGCGCATCGCGCAGAAGTACGGGATGACCTGCCTGCTGCACGAGAAACCCTTCGCGGGCATCAACGGCTCGGGCAAGCACCTGAACTGGTCCCTCGGCACGAAGTCGGCCAACCTGCTCGAGCCGGGTTCGACCCCGCACCAGAACGCGCAGTTCCTCGTGTTCTGCGCCGCGGTCATCCGCGCGGTGAACAAGTACGGCAAGCTGCTGCGCGCGGCCGTGGCCCACGCGAGCAACGACCACCGCCTCGGCGCGAACGAGGCCCCTCCCGCGATCATCTCGGTCTTCCTGGGCGAGCAGCTCACGGACGTCTTCGAGCAGATCAAGCGCGGCGCGGCGAAGCGCTCCAAGCAGCCCGGGTTCCTCAGCGTCGGCGTCGACACGCTGCCGCCGCTGCCGAAGGACGCGGGCGACCGCAACCGCACGAGCCCGTTCGCCTTCACCGGGAACAAGTTCGAGTTCCGCGCGGTCGGGTCGAGCCAGTCCGTCGCCGGGCCGCTGGTCGTGCTGAACACGATCGTCGCCGAGTCGCTCGACTACGTCGCCACGAAACTCGAGGCCGCCCCGAAGGGATCCGCCGAGAAGTTCAACGCCGCCGTGCAGAAGGTCCTGCAGGACCTGATCCGCGAGAACGACCGGATCATCTTCAACGGCGACAACTACTGCGAGGCGTGGCACAAGGAGGCCGCGAAGCGCGGCCTGCCGAACCTGCGCAACACGGTCGATGCCCTCCCCGCGCTGATCGAGCCGGAGAACATCGAGGTCTTCGAGCGCTTCAAGGTCTTCTCGCGGCGCGAAATCGAAAGCCGCCACGAGATCTACCTCGAACGGTACGTGAAGGACGTGAACATCGAGGCCCGGCTGGCCGTCCGGATCGCGAAGACGCAGATCTTCCCGGCCGCCGTCGCCTACGAGGCGCGCCTCGCGTCGGCCTCGCACTCGCTGAAGGGCCTCGGCATCCATCACTGCACGACCGTGCTGGAGGAACTCACCGGCCTGCTCGCGAAGTTCCAGCCGGCGATCGCCCGGCTCGACCAGGCGGTGCACCATCACACGGAGGGAACCACGCTGGACCACGCGAAGTACGCGCGGGACACGCTGATCCCGGCCATGGTCGAGGTGCGCCAGATCGCGGACACGCTCGAGGGCGTCGTCGGCGACGAGTTCTGGCCGCTGCCGACCTACCAGGAGATGCTCTTCATCAAGTAGGCCCCTGCGCCTGCTGAAACGAACCGCCCCGGTTCCGCATGGAGCCGGGGCGGTTTCCGTTGGCCCGGAATCGCGGATCTACCGCGGCTCGCGGGGACCGCGGGGTGCGGTCTCGCCGCCCCGTTCCCGGAGCGACCTCAGTTCCTGCTGCATGCGTTCGACCTGCTGGCGCAGTTCGCGAACCACGCCGGTGAGTTCCTCGACGTGCCGCCGCAGGGCCTCCGGCGGCGCCTGCGGGGGCTGCGCGCCGGGGCGCCCGCCGCCCTCGCGAAGGCGACGCTCCATCGCCTCGGACTCCTGCAGGATCCGGTGGGCCGCATCCTCCATGCCCGCGGCGGCGAGGTTCTCGGCCGCCACGCGCATGTGACGCAGGCGCCTCTCGATCTCCTCCCGGTCCGGGTCGGGCCGTCCCTCCCGCGCCCCGGCCTCCGCCCCGCGCGCCCGGGCGCGGTCGAGATTCTGCGCGACCTCGCGCGCCTCGCGCTCCAGCTCCCCGGCCTCCTCGCGCTTCCCCTCCTCCGCGAGCGCATGGATCCGGCGCTTGAGTTCCTCCAGCCTCCGCTCCATCGCCTCCACCTCGGTGCGCGGCTCGGCGCGTTCGCGGACCGCCCGCTCCTTTCGCGCCTCGGACTCGGCCGCCTCTCCGCGACCCCGCTCCCCGGCCTGCGCACCGGTGATCGCCAGGCCGACAAGCCCGGCGAACAGAAGGCCGACCCGCACCCTCGCGAGACGGCCAGGAACCCATGAACGTGTGCTCATCTCTGCCTCCGTCGGTGATGCCGGAGCCCGCTCCGTTCCCCATCCCGCGATCAACCACCGGGGAGCCCGGCCCGGCCCGGGGGTATCGCTACTCCTGCCGGGGCCGGAATGCAACCGCCATCGAACCGTTCCGATGGTCGTCCTTGCCCGCCCACCGGCACTCTGGCAGCATCCGCCCATGAAAGCACCCGTTCTGACCGCCCTCTGTCTCGCGGCGACGGCCGCGCTCCGCGCCGCGGAGACGAAGCCGATGCCGCGGGCCGACGTGGTGGAGGTTCCCTCCATCAGCCCGGGCCTGTGCGTCGCCAATCTCTTCCAGTCCCACATGGTGCTCCAGCGCGACAAGCCGCTGCGCATCTGGGGCTGGGCCGCGCCGGGCGAGGAGGTTGCCGTGTCGTTCGCCGGCCAGGCGGCGCGGGCCACGGCCGCCGCAGACCGCGCATGGGAGCTGACGCTGCAGCCGGTGCCCGCCAACGCATCCCCGCAGGTCATGACCGTCCAGGGGAAGCAGTCCACCCTGACGCTGGAGGACATCCTCGTCGGCGACGTCTGGGTGCTGGGCGGCCAGAGCAACATGGAGTTTCCCCTCGGCAACGTGGACGACGGCGAGCTGGAAATCGTGTCGGCCAACTTCCCCCGGATCCGGCTCCTGACCCTGCCGCAGGGCAAGGGCTTCGCCTCCGTCCGCAGTTTCGAGCGACTGCACGAATGGAGCGCTTGGTTCAGCCGGCACTTCCGCAAGGGCGACTGGGATCCCTGCACGCCCGAGACCGTCCGGGAGTTCTCCGCCATCGGCTACATCTTCGGCCGCCGGATCCACATGGCCTCGGGCATCCCGATCGGCCTGAAAAACGCCTCCATCGGCGGAACCACGGTCGAAACCTGGACGCCGGAGGACGTTCTCCGCAAGGTCGACGGCGCCGAGACGCGGGCCGTGCTCAAGGAATGGGACGACAAGATCGCCGTGTTCGACCCGAAGGCCGACCTGGAGGCCCGCGCCAGGTCCCACGAGGACCGCATCGGCCGAATGAAGGCCAAGGGCGAGGCGATCCCCCCCACCCTCCAACCGCCGACGGACTTGCGGCCCGGCCCGGCCGAGGATCAGAACCGGCCCGGCCGCTGCTACGCCGGCGTCATCGGACCGCTGCGCGGGCTGGCCGCGGCCGGCGCGGTCTGGCACCAGGGCTTCAACAACTGCTTCAACGGAACGGCCGGCGCGCGGATGTACCACCAGGTGTTCGGAAAGATGATCGGCGCGTGGCGGGAGACGTTCGGCGACCCGAAGATGGAGTTCTGCATCATCTCGCTCTGCACGGCGGGCGAGCCGCAGACGCGGGAGAACTTCCTCGCGCCGATGCATGACGCGGGATCCTACATCCGCGAGGCGCAGTACCGCACCTTCCTCGACCTCCGCGCGGCCGGGGACCGGAACGTCGGCTTCGTGAGCAGCTTCGACCTGCGGAAATCCTGGTATCACCCGCAGATCAAGATCCCCGCCGGCGAGCGGGCGGCCACGTGGGCGCTGGCGACGCGCTACGGCATCCTCAAGGGCCGCGACGCGGAGAACCTGTGGCTGCCGCCGACCATCGACAAGGTGGAGATCGCGGGCGGGGAGATGCGGCTGAGCATGAGCACGGAGGTGAAGACGCGCGACGACAGCGAGGGCCGCCTGGTCGGATTCGCCATCGCAGGGAACGATCGCCGTTTCCACCCGGCCGATGCGGACTGGCTCTCCACCGGCGGGAAGGACGGGCGCAACCGCGAGGAGAAGGACCGCAAGGTTCTCGTGCTGAAGAGCCGGTTCGTTCCCGAGCCCGTCCATTACCGTTACGCCTGGGCCCGGAACCCGATGGGCAACATCGTCGGCGCACAGCGGGTGTCCCTGCCCGCGCAGCGCAGCGACGACTGGCCGCTCGAGGAGACGCCGCTGCAGTCGGCCGCGCCTCCGGGCACGCCCGACGACGCCGCGCGACGGGCCGCGACCGCTCGAAACCGCCAGGCGCTCGAGCTGGGCGACCTGGAGCGCCGCGTGCTCGAGGCCGAGGCAACGATCGAGGACCTGCGGCCGGCCCTGGAGAAGGCCCGCAGGGCCACCGGCGAAACGAACCCAACCCGAGGGACGCCTTGAAACCGCATCTCCCCATCCTCGCCCTCCTCCCCGTCCTGCTGCAGGCGCCGGGTCCCGCCGCGGCTGCGCCGGCCGGCACGGTCACGTCGCACTCGCAGGGCCTCCACGGCTATATCGGCTTCGGCCACGAGAAACTGCCGCCCGGGGGCGGCTACACGGCCGGCATGGGCTTCTACGCCGCCGTGTGGCCGCTGGTGGATCAGCCGTTGGCCGGGTTCCAGATCGGCCTGCCCAGCTCGTGGATCCAGCCGGACAACTCCGACAACAGGAACGTTCCGCTCGCGCCGGAGGGCACCCTCGCGCGGACATGGAAGGAGCGCGGTCCGACGTGGAGCAGCGTGTTCCAGACGGTGGAGGGCGGCCTGGGCTACTGGGCCCGCACGCATTTCCGCTACGGCCCGCCGAAGTTCAGCATGAACGGGACGCCGCAGTGCTACGACTACGAGGTGGCCTCGCCGGGCTGGTCCTTCTTCTACAGCGACAAGGCGCTGCCGGACCATCGGCTCGGCATCGCGCAGCTCAGCCATCGGCTGCTCATTCCTCCCGACGCGCTGCCGTTCCAGGGCCATCCCAACGGCGAGTTCCTCGGCTACTCGTGGATGGCGCTGCCGTTCACCGATCCCGACCCGGGCGACCCGCCGACCGGCGACCAGAGCTGGACCTGCTTCCTGAGCGCGGCCAACTTCAGCGGCCCGATCGCCTATTACATCCCGGAGACATGGAGCAAGATCGGCAAGCTGTTCCACGAGCCGTTCCTCCACGGCCGCGGCCTCGACGCGCGGCCCGGCGTCATGGGCGGCGGCGCGATGGAGATCAACACGGTGCCGCGATTCGACGCGCCGGACGCGCACGGCACCGTCTATTCCAAGCTGCCGAAGCTCCAGTGGCCCGTGGATGCCGACGGACGCGCCTTCCTTGTGCAGGACGTGACCTACTACTCGAAGTCCGCCCTCCACGATGCGTTCAAGTCCTGGCGCGACGGCGGCCCCGCCTGTTCCGGCCGCTTCGATGAACGGGGCGCCTTCAAGCCCGCGCTCACCACGCGCACGACGCGCTACGACCAGGCCGGCCGGAAGATCACCGGCGTGGAGCGCGCCTTCGACACGCGCATCTTCGAGGGCAACGTGTGGGGCCTCCAGTGGTTCACCAACCGCGTCGCCGCGAACGGGGTGTTCCCGCAGTACTTCCGTCAGGCCGGGGAGGAGCGGATCGCCGTCGCCGCCGCCGAGGTGCCGGAGGAAACCGGACTGATCGCGCAGGAATTCAAGCACGCCGCGACGGGCGCGCCCTACACCTCGCCCGCCGTGGGCGCGTGGGCCAGCCCCGGCCCGAAGCGCGGCCCGTTCACCGCGGAACTCGCGGACGGGTCGGTAGTGACCTACTCGTGGTACCGCTTCGTGGATCAGCCCTCGTTCCAGCAATACAACTGGAGCGCGGAGAAGAAGGCCCGGTTGCAGGCCTTCGTCGAGAAGCTCCACGCGAGCTGGCCGATCGGGCGCGACTACATGGCGCCGCCGACCCGCGGCCGGCGGGTCGCCCTCGATCCCGCCCTGCTGGTGACGCCTCCCGTGGGCCTGGAGACCGGCTATGTTCCGATCGTGACCCGCCAGGCGGCGCGTTGACACGGTACCCGGCATGACTCCCGTCTCCATCTTCAACGACGTGATCGGCCCCGTGATGCGGGGACCGTCGAGCTCCCACTGCGCCGCGGCGCTGCGGATCGGGCGGCTCGCGCGCGACCTGATGGATGGCGAGATCGGCGACGTCCTGGTCGAGTTCGACCGCAACGGATCGCTCCCGACCACCCACGACACCCAGGGCTCGGACATGGGGCTCTTCGGCGGACTGATGGGCTGGGACGCGGCGGACGAGCGGCTGCCCGGCTCGCTCCAGGCGTTCCGGGACACGGGCGCGCGCATCCGCATCGAGACCGTGGATGCGGGCGATCCGCATCCGAACACCTACCGGCTCACGCTTCGCAACGCGCGCGGGCGCCATTCGCTGATCGCCATCTCGACGGGCGGGGGCATGATGCAGGTCACCGCGGTGGACGGCTTCGCGGTCTCCATGGCCGGCGACTGCTTCGAGACGTTGCTGTGGGTGGACGGCTGCGGCCGCGCCGTGGTCGAGACCCTCGGCGCGCGGTTCGACGCCGACGAGATCCTGCTGCACGAGTCGGACGGCCGCCAGCTCGTCGAGGTGAAGGCGATGGCCTTCGTCGGCGACGACCTCCTCCGGGAACTCCCTGCGACCGCCGGCATCCGCGCGGTGAAACGGCTCGCGCCGGTGCTGCCGGTGCTGTCCCGCAAGGGCCTGCGCGTGCCCTTCACGACCGGCGGCGAGATGCTGCGCTTCGATGCGGGCCGGAACACGCCGCTCTGGAGGCTGGCGGTGGAGTACGAGGCGGCCCGCGGCCAACTGGCCGAGGCGGACGTGCTCGCGCGGATGGCGGAGATCGCCCGCATCCTGCGCCGTTCGATCCGGCAGGGCGTCGCCGGCACGCACTACGGGGACCGCATCCTCGGCAACCAATCGGGCGCGTTCAAGGCACGGATGGACGCCGGGCAGCTGCTGGACGCGGGCGCGATGAACCGCGTGGTGCTCTACGTCACGGCCCTGATGGAGGTGAAGAGTTCGATGGGCGTGATCGTGGCCGCGCCGACCGCCGGCGCCTGCGCCGCGCTGCCGGCCGCGGTGATGGCGATGGCGGAGGCCATGGGATGGTCCGAGGAACGGGTGGCCAGGGCGTTGCTGGCCGCCGGACTGATCGGCGTCTTCATCGCCACGCGCTGGACGTTCGCCGCGGAGGTGGGCGGGTGCCAGGCGGAATGCGGCTCCGCGGCCAGCATGGCCGCCGCGGCCCTGGTGACGCTCGCCGACGGCACGCTCGCGCAGGCCATGGCGGCGGCCTCCATGGCGCTCCAGGACATGCTCGGGCTGATCTGCGACCCCGTCGCATCCCGGGTCGAGGTGCCCTGCCTGGGCAAGAACGTCCTGGCGGCGGGCCACGCCCTCGCCTGCGCGAACATGGCGCTGGCGGGGTACGATCCCGTCATCCCGCTCGACGAGGTGATCGAGGCGGCCCGGCGCGTGTCGGACCAGATGCCCCGCGAACTGCGGTGTACCGCGCTCGGCGGACTGTCCCTCGCCCCCGCGGCGCTGGCCCTGAAACCCGGCTGCTGCCGCGCCGCGTCCCCACCCTGCGTGCAACCATGAATCCCACCCTCCTCCACCTCACCGCCGACGACGTTCGCCGCGCGCTGCCGATGGCCGAAGCCATCGACGCCATGCGCGAGGCGTTCGCGCAACTGGCTCGCGGCGAGGTCACGCTGCCCGCGCGCACCCGTATCGATGCGCCCGCCGACCATGGCGTGGCGCTGGTCATGCCCTGCCATTCCGCCACGCTGAAGCTGTTTTCGGTGAAGTTCATCACGCTGTTCTACGACAACCCGCGGCGCGGCCTCCCGGTCATCCAGTCCACCGTCCTTCTGTGCGATGGCGCCACGGGGGTTCCGCTGGCGTTGATGGACGGCGCCAGTCTGACCGCCCTGCGCGCCGGCGCGGCCTCGGGCCTCGCCACCGGGTTGCTCGCGCGGCCGGAGGCCGCGACCGTGGCCATCGTCGGGAGCGGCGTCCAGGCGCGCACCCAACTGGAGGCGGTCGCGTGCGTACGCCGCATCCGGCGGGCGTGGGTCTTCGACGGCGACGTCGCGTCGGCCAGGCGCTTCGCCGGTGACATGCGGCAGCGCCTGGGCATCGACGTGGAATGCGCCGCGTCGCCGTCCGCCGCGCTGGCGGAGGCCGATATCGTCTGCACGGCCACCACGTCACCCACGCCGGTCTTCGACGACCGCGATCTCCGGCCCGGATCGCACATCAACGCCATCGGCGTCTTCCATCCCGACCAGGCCGAGATCCCCGCCGCCACGGTGTGCCGGGCCCGCGTGGTGGTGGACCACCGCGTCTCCGCGCACGACGAGGCCGGGGATCTGCTCATCCCGCTGCGGGCCGGGCTGATCGGCGAGGCGCACGTCTCCACCGAACTGGGGCAGCTTGTGCTCGGCCGGGAGCCGGCCCGGACATCGGCGGACGAGATCACGCTCTTCAAGTCCGTCGGGGTGGCGATTCAGGACCTGTGCGCGGCCGCCCGCACCCTTGCCAACGCCCGGCGGCTCGGGCTCGGGGAACCGCTGCCATCCCCGGCACGCTGAGGGATACGCGCCCGCACGGATCCGTGCCGGCTCAGTTCTGCTGACCGGGGAGGTCGGACTGCGACGGAGGCGCGTCACCCGCGGGGGCGTGGGTCGGCGGCCGGGCACGCCCGTTTCCGTTTCCGTGCACCGGGGGCGGCTCCGCGTGGTTCAGCGCCCGGATCTTCCGCTCCCAGATCCCGCGAAGGCCCTGCATCGACGTGTAAACCTTGGGCGCATAGGCTTTCGGAATCAGGTTCTGATCCAGCAACGCCTCCAGGATGGCCTCGGCGGCGATATGGTGCGCCACCTCGCTCGGGTGCGGGTCGATGCCCGGAACCGCCTGCATCCGCTCCGGCGAGGTCTCGGCATACACCGCCAGGAGATCGAGGTACGGAAGACCGTTGGTCTCCATCACGCCGCGGATCCGGTCGTGCACGAACTGAAACGGATACCGCCCGGGCGTGAGGTCGTTGGACAGCAGCGGAAACACCACCGGAAGCAACGGCACCTGGTTCGACGCGCAGATGTCGCGGAACTCCGTTACGGCGCGGGCGAACCGGTGGAATCCCGAGTAGCCCGGGTCGTAGAGGTGCTGGTAGTACTTGCGGATCCCGATCTGCGACTTGACGGCGCGGACCCTCCCGTGCAACGCGGCCAGCACGCGGGAATGCCGCAGGAACCACTCCGCCGTCTTCGAGGGCTTCGATGTGGCCAGGAAGATCCACTCGTTCAGCCAGCGCCAGGTCTCCGCCGGATTCGTCCAGTCCTCCGTGTCGTTGAGACAGATCCCGAGCACGACGATCCGCGGATGGTATTCGGCCAGGGCCCGGCGGAGAATGTCCACCTGCTGGAAGGTCGAGGTGCCGGGCGACCCCCTCACCCGCACCTCCGCAGGCATGACGCGGGCGTTGAGGTTGAGCATTCGTTCCAGCTGGGATCCATACCGTTCGTCGATCTGCACCCCGACCCCGTCGGTGAACGAGTCGCCGATGATCACGATGCGGAGCACGTTCGTCGGATCGAGCGTCCACGGATGGCTCCGCTCCGGCGCCATCCGGTAGAAGACGGCCGGCCGGTCCGCCAGGGGATTGTCGTGAGGAAGGGGAGCGACCCTCAGCACCAGCTCCAGGCCGCCCACCGCAATCAGGAGGGTGACCAGCAGCAGACCGAGCCGCTTCCCCAGCCTGACCACCCACCGTTCACGTGGTGCGGATGCCGCCATCGACAACGGATCGGCCCCGCGGCCGGTTTCTGCGTTCATGGAGGCCGGATTCTGGACTTTTCCCTTCAAAAGGCAAGACGTCGCCGAAGGCCCCTCAGGCCCGGAGGACCGGCCCCGTGTGCTCCTCGTGCGGATCGTCGGTCAGGGCCGTCGGGTACTGCCACTGCTCGAACGGCATCAGCATGCCGGCGACCACCGAGGCACCGCCGTCGACGTGAATGACCTGCCCCGTGACCTTCCGGGTCAGCGGGCCGAGCAGGAAGACGGCCATGTGGGCGACCTCGTCCTTGTCCGCCTCGACATCCCATGGAAGCGGGCTGACGGCACGCCAGATCCTGTGAAGCTTGTTGAACCCGGGGATCTTCGAGGCCGCCTTGCTGTGGAGGGGACCGGCCGACACGGCGTTGACGCGGATCAGGTCGCGCCCGTGGCGCCGCGCGAGCGCACGGACCAGGGCCTCGAGCGCGGCCTTGTTGACGCCCATCCAGTTGTAGTAGGCGTACGCGCGGGCGGCGTCGAAGGTCATGGCCACCAGCGACCCGCCGTCGGCCATGACCGGCTTCGCGTGGAATGCGACCCGCGCCAGCGAGGCGCAGCTGATGTGGTAGGCCATCTTGAGGTCGTCGATCGCACCGGTGTGGAACTCCTCGCCGAGGCACGTCCGCGGGTTCGCGTAGGCGATGGAGTGGACGATGCCGGCCACCGGCCCGGTGCCGGCGAAGAGCGCGGCGATCTGCTCGTCGACCGTCACGTCGCAGAACCGGATGTCGAGACGCGCGATCTCCTCGGCCGGAAGGCGCTTGTCCGAGCGGTCGAGGAAGATGCTCTTCATCCGCTCGCTCTGCACCGTGTAGATGACCCGGCCCCCGAGGTCCCCGATCCGCTTCCCGATCGCATAGGCGATCGAGTCGGAATCGAGCAACCCCATCACGACGTATGTCTTCCCGGCTTCGATCATGGTGGAATTCCCCCGTGCAATGCGTCGAAACCTACGCGGGATCGGGGAGATTGCAAGCCGGGCACGACGGTCCCGCCGGATCCTCCCCGACCGGCGAGGCGCCCCGCGGTTCCCTCCTCCCGCGTCAGGCCGTCCCCCCGGCCTCCACGGGGACGGCGCGGCCGGTCCGCGCGGACTCGTAGCAGGCCTCGAGGGTCCTCTGGCTTCGGAGTCCCGGGTCCGCGCCGTGGGACGGCTCGCGTCCCTCCCGGATCGCCGCCCCGAACTCCTCGATCTCCGCACGGTACATGTTCACGGGCTCCGGATCGATCGCAACGCCCCCGCCGCCCGCACGAGCCTGCTGCGCGTCGTATCCTCCCGCGCCGTCGGCGAGGAACGCCGTCATCGCGCCCCGCTCCCCCTGCCCGATCGTGCCCGAGGCCAGGATGCTCCCGAGCGACCCGTACAGTTCGAGCCGGTTCTGGCTCGCCTCGTCGGGGATGCAGAAGAACGTGTCCACGATCCCCACCGCCCCGTTCTCGAAGGCCAGCGTGGCCACCGCGCCGTCCTCCGACGCGTAGGCGTGGACCAGCCGGCCGGTGACGCAGGAGACCTGCCGCACGGGACCGAAGAACATCTCCAGGAGATCGATGCAGTGCCCCCCCATGTCGATCAGCGATCCGCCGCCCCCGGTGGCGGGATCCTGCCGCCACGCGCCCGGGAGGGGCGGGTACCAGCAGGACAACTGCGCGCGGGCCAGCACGGGACGTCCCAGCCGCCCCTCGCGGACCCGCCGGAGGGCCGCCTGGTGCTGGGCGTGAAACCGCATCATGAAGGCGCAGCCCAGCCGGCGGTCCGCGCGACGGAACCCGTCGACCATCGCCCCGGCCTCGGCCACGCTCATGCCCAGCGGCTTCTCGCAGAGCACGTGCTTCCCGGCGCGCGCGCACGCCGCCGCCTGCCCGGCATGCGCCGCGGGCGGCGAGGCGATGTAGACCGCGTCGACATCCTCCCGAAGGAGATCCCCCAGGTCCGCCGCCGCCCGCGCGCCGAACTGCGAGGCCACGTCGCGGGTCGCCGCACCGTCGAGGTCCCAGACCGCCGCGAGGCGCCCGTTGCAGGCCCGGACGATGCCCTCGGGGATCGTGCGCCGGCGCGCGATCCCCCCGCACCCCACGACCCCCCATCGAATCCGATCCGCCATGACCGCCCTCCTCCTTCGCTCCGGCCTCAGCTGTACGCCCGGATGACCTTGACCAGCGCGCCGGCGATCTCGGGCATGGCCTCCTCGGTGTACACCGGGTACGCGAAGCACGTGAACGTGTGCCCCTCGTGCCAGATCGCGTTGGGCACCTCCACGTGGGCGTAGTCCGCGCTGGCGGGATCGGTGTACTCCCGCGACGCGAACGGGAAGCCCGACCGCCCGAAGCCGCGGTGCTCCTGGAAGGCCTTCTCCGTGTGGCACTGCGGCCAGAAGACCTTCCACGCGGGCGCGCCCTCGGCGCCGGCGGCCTTGACGAACTGCCGGATGTCGCACCCCATCCGCTCGATGTCGAGGGAGAAGGCGCAGACGTACCACCCGTTCCGGCGGTCCGGCGTGTCGACCGGCGTGTGCAGGACCTGCGGCAGCCCGCCGAGCGTCTCGAGCAGGATCCGCCCGTTGCGCCGGCGGGCCGGCATGTTCCACGAGTCCATCCGCGCCAGTTCGGCCAGCCCGATCGCCGACTGCATCTCGGTCATCCGGTAGTTCCAGCCGACCCGGTTGTGGATGTACGGCAGCTTCTGCTCCAGCGCGAGGAGGTTCATGCGCTCGCGCACGTCGTAGCCGTGGTCGCGGAAGCTGCGCGCCTCCCACGCGAGGTCCTCGTCGTCGGTCGTGACCATCCCCCCCTCGCCGCCGGTGGTGAAGGTCTTGTTCTGGCAGAAGCTGCAGCCCGCGATGTCCCCGAGCGTTCCGGTCTTGCGACCCTTGTAGACGCCGCCGAACGCCTCGGCGTTGTCCTCGATGACGCGGAGGTTGTGGCGCGCCGCGAAGGCCCGGACCCGGTCCAT
The DNA here is from genome assembly GCA_016873715.1 of Lentisphaerota bacterium. Classification (GTDB taxonomy): domain Bacteria; phylum Verrucomicrobiota; class Kiritimatiellia; order PWTM01; family PWTM01; genus VGWF01. Next base: position 41,667 of record VGWF01000016.1, read on the forward strand.
GTCGCAGACGTTGCCGTAGAGGTGCACCGGCATGATCGCCTTCGTGCGCGGGGTCACCAGCTTCTCCGCGGACTCCAGGTTGATGCAGTGGTCGTCGCGGTTCACGTCGGCGAAACGCGGAATCGCCCCCGCCTGCACGATGGAGAAGCTCGACGCGATGAACGTGTAGCTCGGCACGATGACCTCGTCGCCGGGCCCGATGCCCAGCGTCGCGAGCGCCACGTGCAGCGCGGCCGTCCCGGTCGCCACGCTGATCCCGTGGCCGCTCCCCTGCCATTCCGCGAACCGGCGCTCGAACTCCATGCCGTGCGGCCCGGTCCAGTAGTTGACCTTCCCGGAGCGAAGGACCGCCTCGACGGAGCGGATGGCCTCGTCGCTGAAGGAGGGCCAGTGCGCCAGCGGCGCCGAGACGGCGCGCGGACCGCCGTCGAGAACGAGCTTCTGGGACGCGATCCGTTCGATCGTCGCGAGGATGTGGGAGTTGTTCATGCCGCGACGATGCGCCCGTCGCCCGCGGCCCGCAACGCCAAAGACGGCGAGTTCCGATACTATTCGAACGTCCCCGGGCGCCGCCGGGGCCGGGCGGCGGATGGCGGCCCCGCCGCCGCCCGGTCCGCCGCGCCCGCGCCCGTCACCGCCGCCCGGAGGCGGCTCGGGCTGACGCCCCTCCGGCGGAGGAACTGCCGGTTGAAGTTCGAGAGATTCTCGAAGCCGCAGGCGAACGCGATCTCGGTCACGCTCGACTCCCCCTCCGCCAGCAACCGGCAGGCGCGCCCCACCCTCAGCTCGTTGACGAACCTCGGGAAGGTGGTGCCGGTGTGCGCCCGGAAGAACCGGCTGAAGGCGCCCGCGCTGAGGTGGACCAGCCCCGCCGCCTCGGCCAGGAAGACCGGCCGGTCGAAGTGCTCGTGGATGAAGCGGAACACGCGGTTCATGCGCTCCTGGTCGAACGGGCTGCCGCCGGCGGCGTAGTCCGGGCTGGCCAGCGGCCGGCACTCCCGCGACCGCGCCAGGAGGTCCAGGATCTCCAGAAACAGCGCGATCCGGCGCACGCCGGAGAGCCGCCCCATCCGGCCCATGCAGTCGGCGACCTGCGCCCGCGTCCGCCCGCGCACGTCCAGCCCCAGCGTGGCCCGCCGCAGAAGCCGGAGCACCGGCGCCAGGGCCGGCAGCCCCATCAGCCCCCCGCCCAGGCAGTCCGCCTCGAACTGGATCAGCAGCGCGTGCACGGGCGGCGCCCCGCCGGGCGCGTCCTCGTCGTTGCGGTAGAGGTGCGGGAGGTTGGGCCCCACCAGCACGAGATCGCCGGGCCGCAGCGCGGCGAGGTGGTCGCCCAGCATCCGGAATCCGCCGCCCGCAAGCACCAGGATCAGCTCGCACTCGCTGTGGAAATGCCAGGGACAGTCGAACCCCCGCCCCCGGATCTCCTTGAAGGCGAATCCCTCCTCCGGGGCGGTCGTCAGTTTCTGGTAGATCGGCTTCATCGCACACGGCGCGGACCGGAACGGTCGGTAAAGTATCGGTTTTCACCCGGGGACGCATAGCGGAAACGGCGGCAGCTCTGTTTTCCATCGGAGTACGCATGATCACGGCCGCGACGGAGCGCGGCCCTCCATCGCTCATTCAATGGATAGGCAGGAGGATGGCCCTGGAGGGCGCCGCTCCGTCGGCGCCGTGCAACAGATCCTCGGCGCAACGTTCGCCACCGGTCTCAGCCGAGCACGTGGGAACCCTGCATGCGCGTTGAAACCTGCGCGGGATGGGTTCATCATCCGCTCATCCGCGAGGATCCACGGAGACGGAGGGAGCGCGCATGAAGAAGTACAACGTCGGGATCGTCGGATACGGCTGGGCCGCCGAGGCGCACATCCAGGCCATCGATGCGACCCCCCTCGCCCAGGTCACCGCGGTCTGCTCGTCGCGCCCCCTTGACCCCGCGGCCCTGGCCGCCAAGCACGGGCATCCCCTCCGGGTCTTTCGCAGCCTCGACGAGATGCTCGCGCAGCCGGATCTCCACGTCGTGTCGGTCTGCTCCTATCACAAGCAGCACCCGGAGCACATCGTCGCCGCGGCCCGGGCCGGCAAGCACATCATCGCGGAGAAGCCGCTCGCGTTGAACGCGGCGGACATGCGCGCGATCGAGCAGGCCGTGAAGTCCGCCGGCGTCGCTTTCTGCGTCTGCTTCGAACTGCGGTTCTCGTCGCAGTTCCTCGCCGTGCGCTCCGTGATCGATCGCGGACTACTCGGACGGCTTCACTACGCCGAGGTCGACTACTACCACGGCATCGGCCCCTGGTACCGCGAGTTCCTTTGGTGCACCACGAAGGAGGACTGCGGCAGCAGCCTGCTCGAGGCGGGGATCCACGCGATGGACGCGCTCCTCCTGTGCATCGGCGACGAGGTCGAGGAGGTCTTCACGTACGGCTCGAAGTCCTCGCACGCGACCTACGCCCCGTACGAGTACCCGTCGACCACGTCCACGCTCGTCCGCTTCAAGGGCGGCGCGGTGGGCAAATGCGCGTCGGTCATCGACTGCTGGCAGCCGTACTACTTCCACACCCACCTCGTCGGCAGCGAAGGAAGCCTCCTCGACGACCGCTTCCACAGCCAGCTTCTCGCCGGCGTGCCCCGCACCGCGTGGAGCCGGCTCGCCTACAAGCCCGTCGACTCCGGCGACGTGCACGACCATCCCTACCAGACGCAGTTCGGGGCGTTCTTCGACGCGATCGACCGCGGCGCCGCCATGCCGCTGACCGGCATCGACGAGGCCGCGCGCACGCACGACGCCGTCTTCGCCGCGATGCGCTCGCTCGACCTCGGCCGCCCCGTCCGCATGGACGAAATCCGCGGCTGACAACAAGCCGGCCCGAACGGCGCCGACGGAGCGGCGCCCTCCAGCCCGTTCTCGCGTATCTCCATGGAACGGGCTGCGCCTCGGCCCGCCGTCCTGTCGTCTCGAAGGCGGATGGCCGCGGCCGTGACTTTGTGCACTTCCCTCAGGTGATCGCCCGATACCCGGGACTTGGCAGAAGATCAGTGCGCGAACCCGGGCATGCGTTCCGCTCACTTCATGTGTGGACACCCCCGCCCACCCTTGCGCGACACCTCAACAAGGCCACCGCACCAAGCCGTTTTCCAAGGCTTGGACGCCATGGCTGCGCGGTCGTCCAAGGGTTGGAAAACGCCATCGCCTCGATAGTGTTCGCGAGGTTCTGCAAGAAAGGAGAAGGGTCATGGATTGCCCTCTGGGGGGCTGAAGAACCCGCAGGAGGAGACTTCCTCAAGCCGACGATCGGCGGCGGAGACGAGAACCGCGCCGCCGCCTGGGGTCCCAGCCTGCGAAGGGCCCGGTCGCCCCGAAAGTCAGAAGCGCATCGAGCCCGAGAAGTTGATCGAGTAATCCGCGAACGCAGCGTCACCGCGCGAGATGCGGCCGTAGGTCAGGGTGCGATTGCGATAGACCGCAATCGGAACCGTCAACCCCGCGTGCCAGCGGCCCTTGGTCCACGAGATGCCGGGCTCAAGCCCCACGGAGTAGCCGGGGCGGCGAGTGCCCCGGCTGCCGCCGATGACGTCTTCCGAAGGCACGCCCTCGACGCGGCCGCCGAAGCTCAGCGCCAGCCTCTGCGAGGGCCAGACGACGTAGTTCAGACCCATCCGGCCCATGTAGGAATCGGGAACCGAGTAGCCCGTCTCCGGGACGAGTTCACGCGGATTGAAGAGGTAGAACCCCTGCATGTACGACGACAAGTTGCCCGCAATCGCGAGGAAGCCCTCCGTGCTCGCGTAGAACCCCCACCCGCCGTCGCCCGGCTGGATGGAGGAATCCACATAACTCAGCGTAGGACCGTTGGTCGAATAGGAGATGTCCGTCGCCCTGTAGTCGCCGGTCGGCGCCTTGCCGCCGAGGCCCACGGCGATGTTGCCGCGATGATGGGTCTCGGGCTTGAGCAACCAGTACTGAAGACCGAGCCGGACATCGGCCAGGCCGTACGCGTACGTCGAATGGCGGTTGATGCCGTCATGCTCGTAAAGCGAGGAGCGCTCGTGCCAGACGAACGGCATCGTGAAGTTCACCGAGAAACGCTGGGTGGCATTGTAGGCGATGATGGTGTCGAGGAAGTTGCTCCAGTTGTCCACCTGCGTTCCTTCCGCCTGTCGCTGCGTCTGTTCCTCGTCTCCACTGAAATGGCGGTCGGAGTGAAAGTAGCGGTAGGCGAGGCTCAACTGCCACTCGCCCGGCTCGGGAAAGCCATCGCCATGCATGACCATCGCGCCGCAGCCGCCGCCGCGGGCAATGACACAGCCTTGAGCCAAGGCGTCGGTGGGGGCCAGGATCCCGGCCAGCAAGCAGGTGATCCCCGCCAGCCGCCGGGCGATTCGTCGGATCGTGTTGTTGGTTCGCATGGTTCGCACGGGTTGCCTGACGAGGATTCGCTCTTCGGGCGGCACGGGCAAGCGCCCGTCGGGACCGGCCTGGGGCAGCGTCCTCATGGCGGCGAAGCTGCCAGAGTACCGGGGGGAAGGCAAGAACGAGATGCGGAGGGACCCCGGGCCGGTCGTGGCCTGCACCGGCACGTCCGGAGCGCGCGTTGACGGGGTCGAAGCGCGAGGGAGAGACCGACGTTCGACCGGAGTTTGGTGTTGGAGGCGCAAACCCATGAGAAGATCAGCGGGCGGCCGTGGAATTACCGACGTGATGGGGAATCGCTTTCCGGGTGGCGTGGGCACCCGCCCTGCTTCGCAATCCGGACCGCGGGCGCCCTGGTAGCCCATCCTGCGCGATCAGAAACCGCTTGCGCCGCGCTCGCCGGCGGGCTTACAACCGACACGAGCCTGCGGTCAACCCGCCGCCGGCACGTTGGAGGAACGGGGCTTGAGGGGACGAGCGGAGAACGCAAGGAACGGTCGGCCACGGGCAGTGACGCATATCAGCTTCTTGCCGATGACCTGCTACGCCTCAACACACGTCCGCAAGTCGCGTGATTGCAACGAACCGCTTGAGGTTCTCCACGCGCGCGCCGGGGCCACGCTCCGGTCTCTTTGGGCATAAGACCTTTCGGCAATCATAGAGAGAAAGGAACGAGAGATGAAGCGATTGGGCATGATGGTGTGCGTGTTGGGTGTCTTCGTGTGCAACGCGCCGGCGGACGAGTCATCCGCAGGTGCGGCCGACGCGAAAGTCCGGGTCGGCGTGTACGATTCACGAGCCATTGCGGTGGCATTCGTCGGTTCTCCCCTCTACCAATCCTCCGACGGCAAGAAGCTGTCAGACATGATGGCGGAGCACAGCAAGGCAAAGGCGGAAGGCAACCAGAAGCGGGTCGCCGAACTGGAGGCATGGGTCAAGGCCCAACAGGCCCTGTTGCACAAGCAGGGGTTCAGCACTGCGCCGGTTGACGACATCCTGAGACAGATCAAGGATCAGATGCCGGCGATCGCGAAGGCGGCGGGCGTCGGTCCGATCGTGTCAAAATGGGACACAGCAGCCCTCTCGAAGTATCCATCGGCGGAGCTGGTGGACGTGACGATGGAACTGGTAAAGGCCTTTCATCCGACCGAGAAACAGCTGAAGGCGGCTACCGATATTCAGAAACACAAGCCAATCCCGCTGGAGAAGGCGGAAAAGACCGACGACTGAAGAACCGGATGCCAACAACGGCGTCCGTGATTGCCTCGACCCGCGGCGGGTCTCGGCATCATCACGCCGGGCGTTCGCCGGCGAGAAGAATGACATGAAACGCTGTTTCCACAGCTTTCTCGCACCCGTGTTGCTGCTCGCTGCCTCTTGCACGACACCACAGCACCAGACCCCCTGGCGCGTCGAGAAAACGGAGATCGCGCTCTACCATTCGAGCACGGTTGATCCGCAATCCGGATTCATCCTTCACATTGAGTACTGCGCCGCCAAGCTATCACGCGGGTCGGACGTACTACACGTTGTCTACAGACCCATCGACTTCCCGGGCAGGAATCCAGGGTTCGCAGAAGGCGACACTGTCATCGTTGGTGGAATCGACAAGGCGAAGGATTTCGGTGCGGTGGAGGGGAACGATTACTGGATCAGCGACATCAAGGTAGCCCAATCGGCCAACAAGCCGGATGCAGGCAACGGCAAGTAGTCGCGCCTGACCCAAACCGCAGGCCCGCGCCTGGTGCAGCCCTGACCCGCATCGCTTCTCGGCTCCGCCCCTTGCCCGCGCCCCCGCCCATGCGACCATGCGGCCATGATCCGGCTTCCCAGAGGGCGGAAGCACTACAACCCGCTCCACGGCCTGACCAGGGCGCGGCGCGTGTCCCTGGAGGAGGTCCTCGACCGTGATGCCCTCCAACCCCTGCAACTCTCGCATCACCCACGCGAGGGACGCCATGGACGAGCCGTATGATGTCCACGCGCCGGCCCGGACGCCCGCCGGTTCTCGATTCCCCGCCGCCGGCTCCCTCCCCGCCCCGCGCTTCCGGCGTGCATCGGTCCGGCCGCTCCGCTACCATCCGCAGCCGTGGTTCGGAGGTGGCTGGGGCCCGGTGGCCCTTGCGGTCTTCAAAACCGTTGTGCCGTCGCAAGGCGGCGGGTAG
>VGWF01000017.1 GCA_016873715.1 Lentisphaerota bacterium
CCCGGCTCAAGGGGCTGCGGGGGACGCGGGAGCGAGAGGTCTGTCCGCGGCGGCCGGACTACAACGTCCACGATCCACGGTAGGGCTTCAGGAGATGCCGGTTCGCATCGTCGGCGCGCGGACCGGTGAAGCGCTCGGCCGCGGGATCCCACTGCAGCTTCGCCTTCATCTCCATCGCAATGTTGCCCAGGTGGCAGATCGCCGCCGAGCGGTGGCCCACCTCGACGGGCGCCACCGGGTCGCGCCGGTCGCGGACGCAGTCGAGGAAGTTCCGCATGTGGTCGTCGGACTCGTAGAGGTGGATCTCGCCCGGACCGACTTGCTCGCGGAGCAGGGCGGGGTCGGAGGCGTGCATCTTGTCGTCGTAGGCGAGCCATCCCCGGTCGCCCTCGAACTTCACGTAGGCGAAGTGGTCGCCGGTGTGGCATTCGAAGGTGACGCCGTCGGCGTAGCGGCAGCGGAAACGGGCGGGATCGGCGACGTCGAAGAGGCCGTCCGTCGGGAACACGCCGCCGAGGTCCTCGACCTCCACCGGCCCGCCGTCGTCGTGGCCCGTCGCCCACTGGACCATGTCGATCATGTGGGCGCCGAGATTCGTGACATTGCCGCCGGAGTAGTCGGAGATGAACCGGAAGGAGTAGAGGCATCGGTCCTTGTGGTACGGCGCCCACGGCGCCGGGCCGAGCCATGTTTCGTAGTCGAGCCACGCAGGGACGGGCTGCGGCGTCCAGTTCCTCGGGCTCTCGCGGTGGTTGCGCCCGATCACGACGCCGATGTGCCGGAGCTTTCCGATGCGGCCGTTGCGGACCAGTTCGCAGAGCTGGCGCGCGGAGGCGGCCGAACGGCGGTAGGTGCCCGTCTGCAGGATGCGGCCGTGGCGGCGGACGGCCTCCACCATCGCGCGCCCCTCGCCGAGCGTGAGCGACAGAGGCTTCTCGCAGAAGATGTCCTTCCCTGCCCGGGCGGCGGCGATCGTGATGACCGCGTGCCAGTGGTCGGGCGTGACGACGGTCACCGCGTCGATGTCGTCGCGCGCAAGGACCTCGCGGAAGTCGACGTACGCCGCGCACCCGTCGTAGCCGGTCCGGCCCGTCTTCCTCGCGTAGTGGTCGTTGACGACGTTCCGCGCCGCGTCGCGTCCGAACCACGGTCCCTGCCAGCCGTCCTTGAACCAGTGGCCGTATTCGTTCGACGAGCGGACGGGATCGCACGCGGCCACGATCTGCACGTCGTCGTGGCCCAGCGCCGCGCGCAGGTTGCGCATGCCCATCCCGCCGACGCCGATGCACCCCATGACGATGCGTTCGGACGGCGGGTTCGCGCCGATCACGCTCGCCGGCACGAACGCCGGCGCCGTCGCGGCCGCCGCCATCCCGAGGAACACGCGCCGGTTGATCCGGTTCTTTCGCATGGCGGACGTTCCTCCTCCGCCGCATCCGGCCGCGGTCGGGCTACTTCGCCTGCAGGGCGATTTCGCGGGCCTTCGTGGTGGTGTAGTACTTCGCGATCGTGTTCGGCACTTCCCAGGCCGGGAGTTTGCCGTCGCGGAGGAAGCGGAAGTACTTGTCGGCGACCTGCGCGAAGTGCGCTTCGTGGCCGTCGCGGTACGAATCGGGGATCAGGATCTCCCATCCCTTGTCGATCCGCTTGAGGCCCACGCCCGGATACTTCGCGGTGATCTTCGGCAGCGAGGCCGCGAGCGCCTGCTCGAAGGCGCCGGCGTCGACCCCCGCGACGGGCTCGACGCAGAGCGTCGGCTTGAAGGCCTGCTCCTTGCCCTGACGGATCACGAGGTTCGCCTTCGACCCGCGCAGGATCGAGTAGTGAGTGTCGCCCGCGCCCGCGGGGGCCTCGAAGTTCCACACCACCGAGACCTTGGCGCACACGCCGCGCAGGCGGTAGACGATCTCGCCGTTGGCGAAGACGTTCAGGGCGCCGTCCTTGACGTCCTTCTTCAGGTAGTCCGGCCACGGGTCCTTCTTCGTCACGCCCTTGAACTGCTCCGGGGAGATGACCGTCGGCCAGCGCTTCGCCGTGACGATCTCGATGTCCTTCGTGTGGTCGAGGACGACCTCGGGGAAGCACTCCCACTGGATCAGGTCGACCAGGTGCGTCGTGACGTCGACGATGCCCTCGCCCTGCTGCTCGACGTCGAAGAACCACGCCGGGCGCACGAGCGGCGAGCCGCTGACGATCTTCGAGAAGTGGTGGATGCTCTCCTTCGTGACCGCCGGATTCTGCGGCGTGCCCTTCTCCATCTGTCCGAACACCGCCGGGATCAGCGAGAACTCCTTCTGGAGCATCGTCGTGATCTCGTAGCGCTCGGTCATGATGTCGTAGAGAAGGACCTTGTTCTTCTCCGCCGAGGCGTAGGCCTCCAGCAGCGTCGCGAACCCCTTCGCGTTGATCGCCATCGGCTTGTCGGCCAGCACGTTCAGGCCCGCGTCGACGGCGCTCTTGATGTACTCGAGCTTCCGGCGGTTGTTGCCGGAGGTGACCATCACGTTGCCCTTCTTCTCGGCCAGCATCCGCTCGAGGTAGTCGGGGCCGCGGTAGACCTCCGTCTTCCAGGCCGTCGGCTTCTCGGCCCGCTCGTTGAAGGACTTGATCCGCGCGAGGTGCGCCTCGACCTCCTCGCCCGCGGGCGCGTAGACGTGGACGACCGGATCGACGCCCGGGGTCATGGACTTCTGCACGAGCGCCGCATGAAAGTGACCCGGATCGAGCGTGAGCAACTTCACCGTGCCGCCTCCTCCGGTTCCCATCGTTCCGCAGGCCGCCAGGCCCGCCGCCGCCGCGCCGACCGCCATCATCGTCATTGCCTTCATCGCCACACTCCGTTTGTCCGTCCCGGCGCCGACGGAGCGGCGCCTTCCACGATCCCGGCCGGATGGAGGGGCGCGCTCCGTCGCGCCCGCCGGCCCCGTTCGCCTACACCGCGTACTTGGGCCGCATCGTCTGCGTCAGGGCCGCACTGGCCTCGGCGTCGCCGACGAAGTCCTCCTTCGCCGGATCCCACTTCAGCGTCCGGCCCAGCCGCATGGCGATGTGGCCGATGTTGCAGACGCCGCTGGACCGGTGGCCGATCTCGATCGGACAGATCGGCTTCTTGCCGGTCTTGATGCAGTCGAGCCAGTTCACGTAGTGGTTGGGACTCTCGTAGAGCTTCACCTTCGGATCGGCCAGCGGCCCGATCAGCTTCGGGGCGCTGGCGTCGAGGGCCTTCATGGGGCGCGTGCCGCTGGTCGGGTCGCTCGCGGTCGCCTTCTGCGCGCCGCGGGAAACGAAGATCCAGCCGTCGGACCCGATGAACTTGATGCCGTTGGGGTACTTGTCGCAGATGCGCAACGTGACGCCGTTGGCATACTTCATCTCCAGCAGGTAGGGGCCGTGGACGGTCCACAGGCCGCTGGTCGGGAACTCGCCCTTGCCGGAGACCTCGACGGGGCCGGTGAGCTCGGTGTCCATGCCCCAGTGGGCGATGTCCATGTGGTGAACGCCCCAGCCGGTGATCATGCCGCAGCAGTACTGCTCGCAGCGCAGCCAGCCGGGCCGGCCGAAGCCCTTCTGCGGATGCACGCGGTCCTCGGTGTACGGGACGACGGGCGTCCAGCCCAGCCACGCATCGTAGTTGAGGTTCGCCGGGACCGGCATCTCCGCGGGATTGCCGCCGGAGGGATCGGTCGGCAGTCCGACCTCGACCTCCTTGAGCGTGCCGACGCGGCCGTTGCGGACGAACTCCGCGGCCTGGCGGAACTGCTTGTCCGACCGCTGCTGCGTGCCGAACTGGATGATGCGGTCGGTGGAGCGCCCCGCATCGCGCATCGCGCGGCCCTCGGCGTAGATGCGGCCGGCGGGCTTCTGGACGTAGACGTGCTTCCCGGCCTTCACGGCGTCGACCGTCGGCCGCGCGTGCCAGTGGTCGGGCGTGCTGATCGTGACGGCGTCGATGTCCTTGCGCTTGAGCATCTCCGCGTAATCGCCGAAGGTCTCGATCGCCGCGCCGGCCTTCTTGTTCTTCTTGCACCAGTCGTCGATGTACGCCTTCCCCAGCTCCGCGCGCGTGGTGTCGATCTCGCAGACGGCCACGTAGACGCCGCCCGCCTTCAGCGTGCCGGGGATGTCCGCGTCGCGGGCGATGCGGCCGCAGCCGATGGCGCCGACCTGGATCCGGTTGCTGGGCGCGTCCGCGCCGAGCACGGTGGAGGGAACGATGGTGGGGAACGCGAGCGCGCCGGCCGCCGCGGTGCCGGCCTTCAGAAAGTCGCGGCGTTTCACGGATGAACTCTTCATGACCCGTCTCCTCCGGCGCCCGGGGCTACGCATGCGCTGGCTGGTCGGGCGCGCCATCCGGCCTTCGTAGCACGCCCCGCCCCCCACGCGCAAGCCGCGGCGCACGGGAACCGTCCGCCGGCGTCCGCCCGGCCCATCGCGGGCCGACGGGGGTCTTACATCCAAAGATGCGATCGCATCAACAGATGTAAGACCCGGCGACCGTCAGGAAGACGCGGACGCAAGACGGGAGACGAAACGATGGTGGGCCTCGAAGACCTCGGAGCCGCGGTAGCCGACGGGCCAGAGCGCCCGGGGCAGGAGGGGGTCGGGCTCCATGGCCGAGAGGTAGGCGGACATCTCTTCGCGCACCATCGCCGATCGCGATGCCCGGTCGCCCCGGGACGCGGCCGTCTTGCGGAGGGTCTGCTCGACGCCCGCCAGGTACCACCGGTGAAGCTCGTCGATGCGGTGCCAGTCCCACGCGAACCGGACCATGTCGGCATCGGTGCGGCCGAGCGTCGCGCGGGACTCGAACAAGTAGGACGAAAGGTCCAGGTGCGTGGCCCGGATCAGGTCGGCGTAGTCCGGGCGGATGTCCCGCGGACTGATCCACACGCTCTTCTGGAGGCATCCCATGCGCATCCGGCGCAGGAATCGCCGCAGGAGGTTGCGCGTCGTCCGTTCGGTTTCGGGCACGTCGTAAGCCAGGACGGACCAGACGCCGCTCCATCGGTGTTTCCACATCCGGTCCGCCCGCAGCGCATCGCGCGGAGTCCAGTCCCCCGCGAGGCGGAGGACCGGCGGCCCCTCCCGGCGGGGCTCGGTCACCACCAGTCCGGCCTTGCGCAGCCGCCAGGCGGCCATGTAGTCCGCCTCGCTCCTGCGGTCCGTTCGCAGGTTGATCGCCGACCGGCCCTTTGTGACACACGCCTCGCCGTAGGCGTAGAACAGGTCCAGCAGTTCATCGCCCAGTCGGCGACGAAGCACCGTCACGCTGACCCCCGGACGGTGAAACCACGTCCATTCCACGGGCCTTCCAGGCATGGCGCCGCCTCCTTTCGTCCGCGCGGGATCTTACATCTGTTGGTGCGATCGCATCAACAGATGTAAGACCCGGCGGCGCGGCGGGGAGGGACGATGGTCCGCTTCCTGTCGCCGCGCGGCGGCGAATCCGATACGCTGGGACGGATCACGGAGGCGCGGCGGCATGATCACGGGCGTGGTGGCGGCGGTGGGGATCGCAACGAACGCGGCGGCATGGACGTTCGACGGGGGGCTGGAGGGCTGGGTGCCCAACTCGCACGTCTCGCGCGTCGAGGTGACGTCCGGCGTGGTCCGCTGCGAGACGGTCGACTGGGATCCGATGTTCATCCGGCGCGACCTGAACCTGCGCGCCACACCGTGGCAGTTCGTCGTCCTCCGCCTGAAGGCAAGCCGGGCCGGGGACGGCGAGCTCTTCTGGACGGGCCAGACCACGGGCCGCCACGGCGGCTTCGAGCCGGAGAAGTCGACGCCGTTCACGGTCGCGGCCGCCGACGGCTTCCAGGAGATCCTCCTTGCGCCGTTCTGGCAGGGCGAGCGCACGATCCGGCAGCTTCGACTCGACCTGTACGACGACGCGACGTTCGAGATCGACTCGATCCGAATCGTCGACTGGGGCGGCGCAGCGGCGCCGCAGACCAACACCTTCGAGTGGGCGCTCGGCGGCGATCCGGCGCGGGGGCGGCCGCACCCGGCCTGCCCGGATCTCTACCTGCCGCCGCTGAACCTCGACGTGCGCCAGCGCGGATGGGCGGCGGTGACGATCGACGCCTCCGCGCCGGGCCATGCGTCGCTCCTGTGGAGCCCGACCGGCGGCCGCGGCGGGGAGGCCCTCGCCTTCGAATTCCGCCCGGGACTGCACACGTACAATCTCGAGCTCACCGGCGCGCCGGGGTGGACGCGGATCGCGGCGCTCGGCCTGCGCCTTCCGGCCGGCGGACCCGCGCGTCCCGTGTCGATCCGCATCGCGGCGGCGCCGTCGGGGCCGGCCGAGCTCACGACCGACTACCTCGGCCTCGAGGACGCCCTCCCCCGGCCGGGCGTTCCGGTCCGCATCCTGGCGCTCATCCGCAACCTCGGCGGCGGAGCGTCCGGGGCTGCCGCGGCGCGGCTGACGCTGCCTTCGGGGCTTGCGCACGCCGGGGGGGGCGCGGCGGACGCCCCCCTGCCCGGCCTGGAGTACGGCGAGCAGGCGGAGCTCCGGTGGTCCGTCATGGCCGAGGCGGCGGGCGCCTTCGACCTCGCTCTCGCCGCGCCGGGGTTGCCGGCCACCACCGGGCGGGTCACGATCGGGGCGGCCCCCGCGGGCGCGGCGAAGGCGGTGGACGGCGTGCCCGAGCCGCGGCCCGTGGCGACGGATGTCGAGATCTGCGCCTACTACTTCCCGGGCTGGAACACGGACGCGAAATGGGACTGCATCCGCCGCGTCGCCCCGATTCGCAAGCCGGCGCTCGGCTACTACGACGAGGGCAACCCGGAGTGCGTCGACTGGCAGATCAAGTGGGCCGTCGAGAACGGCATCTCCACCTTCCTCGTCGACTGGTACTGGCAGGCGGGGTCGCGTCACTACGAGCACTGGTTCGACGCCTACCGGAAGGCCCGGCACCGCGACCGGCTGAAGGTGGCGATCATGTGGGCGAACCACAACGCGCCCGGAACGCACTCGGCGGAGGACTGGCGGACGGTCACGAAGCACTGGATCGAGCGCTACTTCCCGCTGCCGGCCTACCAGTCGCTGCACGGCAAGCCGGCGGTCTACCTGTGGGATCCGCGCAACCTCCGCCGCGACGTCGGCGGATCCGACGCCGTCCGCGCCCTGCTGGCGGAATCGCAGGCGATGGCGAAGGCCGCCGGCCACGCCGGCATCACGTTCATCGCGATGAACGGCGACTTCTCCTCGTCCGAGATGAAGCGCTGCGCGGACGAGGGCTACGCCGCAACGACGACGTATCACGAGTGGGGGTCGCGCGCGCCGGGCGCGAAGCGGGCGCGCTACGAGCATGTCGTCGAGGACGGTCCCGCGGCGTGGACGCGGAAGCTCGCGGCCTCCGCGCCCATGGCCTACCTGCCGGTGGTCGACACGGGCTGGGACTCCCGCCCGTGGCACGGCGACGCGGCGCGCGCGATCGAGGGCCGCACCCCGCAGCTCTTCCGCCGGCTGCTGGAGTCGGCGCGCGACTTCGCGCGGACGAACGGGATCCGGACGCTCGTGCTCGGCCCGATGAACGAGTGGGGCGAGGGCAGCTACATCGAGCCGAACCTCGAGTACGGCTTCGAGATGGTCGAGGCGGTCCGCGCCGTGTTCGGCCGGGGCGATCCCGCCGGCTGGCCGGTCAATGCCGGTCCTCGCGACGTCGGCCTCGGACCGTACGACTACCCGCCGCTCCCGGCCGCGACTTCGTGGACGTTCGACGGCCCGGCGCGCGACTGGAGCGCGATGATGGGGGTCGAGGACCTCGGCGTCTCCGACGGCGCGCTGCGGTTCCGCACGTCGACGCGCGATCCGGCGCTGCAGATCCAGACGCGCGGGATCCGCGCCCGGGAATTCCCGCGGGCCGACCTGACGATCCGCATCGCCGACGCGGGCGCCCCGATCGCGCGCGGGCAGCTCTTCTGGTCCGCCGACGCCGCCGCGGTCACGGAGTCCACCAGCGTGGCCTTCGAGATCCCGGCCGACGGCGCGGCGCACACGATCGCGATCGACCTGGCGGCCAATCCGCGCTGGCGCGGGCGAATCACGACGCTGCGGCTGGATCCGTGCGCCGTGCCCGGCGCCCGCGTGGCGATCGAGGCGTTCGTCCTCCGGCGGTGACCGGAGCGTGCGGCCGCCGGGGGCGGGACGCCCGGAACGGTCGCGGATCAGTATTCCAGCTTCGACGCCCCGGTGAGGCGCTTGCGGAAGATCCAGTAGGTCCAGCCCTGGTACAGAAGGACGATCGGAACCATCGTGCAGGCGACGATGGTCATGACCTTCAGCGTGTACGGGGTCGAGCTGGCGTTGTAGATCGTCAGGCTCCACGCGGGATCCAGCGACGAAATCATCACGTTCGGGTACATCGCGCGGAACGCGGAGACGGTCAGCACGACGACGGTCGCCGACGTGAGCGCGAACGCGGCGCCCGGCTTCTTCACGAGGCCGGCGCCGACGAGAGCCCCCGCCGCCACGGCGGGCAGGATGTAGGCGATCGCCCCGCCCTTGAAGAGGCCGGTCTGCTTCCACGAGAACACGAGAAAGCACACGGCGACCAGCACGGCCATCGACCACAGCCTCCTTGCCGCCCCCTCGACGCGCTCGAGAACCGGTCCGCTGACGCGCAGGCGGAGAAAACTGGCGCCGTGCAGCAGGAAGAGCAGGACGAAGGCGAGGCCGGCAACCACCGAGTAGGGATTGAGCAGTCCGAGGAACGTGCCGGTGTAGGTCTTGGTCTGGTCGATCGGAACGCCCCGGAGCAGGTTGCCGACGGCCACCCCGAAGATCAGGGCGGGCAGCAGGCTGCCGGTGAAGATGGCCCAGTCCCAGCCCGCGCGCCACGCCGCACCCGGGGCCTTGCTGCGGAACTCGAAGGCGACGCCGCGCAGGATCAGGCCCAGGAGCACCAGCAGCAGCGCCAGGTAGAACCCGCTGAACATCGTCGCGTACCAGTGCGGAAACGCGGCGAAGATCGCACCGCCGGCGGTCAGCAGCCACACCTCGTTGCCGTCCCAGACCGGGCCGATCGAGTTGATCACCATGCGCCGTTCGCGGTCGTCGCGTCCGACGAACGGAAGCAGCATGCCGACGCCGTAATCGAAACCCTCCAGCAGGAAATACCCGCAGAAGAGGATCGTGACCAGGATGAACCACGCCGTGTTGAGTTCCATGATCCTCTCCTCAGGCCTCCTGCTCCTCGATCGCGGCCGGGCCCATGCAGGCGTACTTCCTGAGGAGCCAGACATCCGCGACCATCAGCGCTCCGTACAACAGGGTGAAGGCGATCAGCGAGAAGAGAACCTCGCCGGCCGTGACCGCGATCGAAAGGCCCTGGTCGACGCGAAGCAGGTCCTGGACGATCCACGGCTGCCGGCCGATCTCGGTCATCATCCATCCGGCGCTGTTGCCGATGTAGGGCAGCAGCACGGCCCACACCAGCGCCGGCAGGAGCCAGCGGGGCGGGGCGGCGGCGTTCCTTCGCGACGCCCGCACGGCAAGAACGGCCAGCAGAAGCAGAAGGAGCCCCGAGCCGACCATCACGCGGAACGACCAGAACGTCACGGTCACCGGGGGAATGTAGTTCCCGGGGCCGTGTTTCGCCTCCGCTTCCTTCTGCAGCTCCCGGATGCCGCGGATCTCCCCGTCGAGCCGGTTGTAGGCCATCAGGCTCAGCATGCGGGGAATGCGGACCGCCACCGTGTTCGTCTGCGCCTTCTCATCGATGACGGAGAAGAGGGAGAGCCCGGCCGGGGACTCGGTCTCCCAGAGCGCCTCCGCGGCGGCCATCTTCATCGGCTGCTGGCGCACCACGCGGCGGCCCTGCTCGTGGCCGACGGCGCTCGTCGCCAGGATGCCGACCAGGGCGTACACCGCGGCGGCCCGGAACGAGCGACGGAAGAACTCGAGATCCGCCACCCGCTTCCGCCACAGGTGCCAGGCGCTGACGGCCAGCACGAAGAAGCCGGCCGTCGTGACGCCGGCGAAGAACACGTGGAGGAACTGGGCCGGAAAATGCGGGTTCGTCACAACGGCAAGGAAATCGGTCATCTCGGCCCGGCCGTTGCGGATGGCGTAGCCGACGGGCTCCTGCATCCACGAGTTGGCCAGCAGGATCCAGACCGCCGAAACGTTCGATCCGATCGCGACGGCCCACATGCAGGCGGCGTGGGCCTTGCGGGAGAGCTTGTCCCAGCCGAAGACCCAGATCCCGAGGAACGTGGACTCGAGGAAGAACGCCAGCAGGGCTTCCACCGCCAGCGGTGCGCCGAAGATATCGCCGACGTAGCGCGAGTACTCCGACCAGTTCATGCCGAACTGGAACTCCTGCACGATGCCGGTCGCGACGCCCATGGCGAAGTTGATGAGGAAGAGCTTGCCCCAGAACTTGGTCATTCGCCTGTAGGTCTCGTCCCCGGTGCGGACATACATCGTCTCAAACAGCGCCACGAGGATCGACAGGCCCAAGGTCAACGGGACAAAGAAGAAGTGATAGACCGTCGTCACGCCGAACTGCCAGCGCGCCAGCGTCAGTGCATCCATGATCGGCTCCATCCCCCGGCCCGGCCGGGGATCGGTCACTATAGGGTCTGAAGTCCGGATTTCAAGCGAGCGGCCGGCCGACGGGACGCGGGCTGTCCTTCATGCCGCCGATGGCCGGACGCCGTTTCTACTTCTTCCGCACCTGGTTCAGCAGCCACTCATAGACGGCGGGGTTGTCGTACGTGGCCGTCCACGAATCGTGCTGGGCCTCGGGATAGACGGTGAACTCGACCGTGCCGCCGGCCTTCCGGAGGGCGTCGACCATCTTCTCGGACTCGACCAGGGGAACGACCGGGTCCCTGGCCCCGTGGAAGACCCAGGCCGGGACCTTCCGCATGGCGCCGACGGTGAACCACCGGCCTCCGCCGCAGATCGGGATGACGGCGGCGAAGCGGTCCGGGTTCTCGCTGACCAGCCGCCAGGTGCCGTAGCCGCCCATGCTCAACCCGGTGCAGTAGACGCGGTCGGGGTCGATCCGGTGCTTCGCCTGCACCTCGTCCAGCAGCGCGACGAGGGTCAGGCACTGCCTCGTGCTCTCCCACCAGTCGTTGCTGGGGCACTGCGGGGCGACGACGACGAACGGGAGGTTGGTGCCGGACGCGATGCGCTTGAGGGGCCCGTGCTTCTTCACGATCTCCAGGTTGGTCCCGCGCTCTCCGGCTCCATGGAGGAAGAGCATCAGCGGCCAGCGCCGGCCCGGGTCGGCGGCGTACCCGTCGGGGAGCGAAAGCCAGTAGTTGCAGGACACGGACTCCGTCCGCGCCGCCTGGAAACTCGCGGTCCTCACGGGCGCGGCGTCCTCCGCGCGGACATCGACCGAGACCAGTCCCGCCGCAAGGGCGGCGGCAACGACACCTCGGCTCCGGACTGCATGCATGTCGGATCTCCCCGGTTCATGAACCGGACGATAGGCCGTTCCCGGACGCGGGATCAAGCCGGGGCCGGGGTTCAGTACGGGCGGACCGTCTCGCGGCGGAGGTCGTCTCCCGCCGACGCGCCGTCATCGGCGGCCCCGCCCGATCGGCGCGGAAGAGGGCGCAGGATCTCGGTGTCCGTCACGGCCGGCGGTTTCGTTGCCGGGGCCGGCGTGGGCGCGACGCCGGGCTGTTCCGGCGTCTTCGGAGGTGCGGCCGGATCCGGCGGGGGATCCGCCTTTTCCGCGGATGTCCGCTTCCAGAACGGCCAGCGGAAGAGGGAGCCGCCGAGCATGCGCCGGACCTTGGCCTTGAGCGGATCGAGCTTCTCGGCCGGGTACCCGTCCCGTTCGAGCAGGGCGAGCATGGCGTTCGCCAGGTAGGGCTTGTCGGCGGTGGCCGCCATCTCGGCGCGCGTGGCCCGCGCGAGGAAGACCGGGTGCGCCGAGAGAAGCCTCACGACGAGATTCGATCCGCGTTCGTTGCGGTAGGGCTCGGTCCGCTGGAAGAGCAGCGGGTTGCTGCCCTTCACGGCATGGCCGAAGTGCGACTGGATGAAGCCGACCTTGTAGTACTTCGCGGCGATCTCGAGGTTGATGCCGGGGGCGTTGGTCATGTTGCTGTGGGAGAGCTGCCCGATGTCGCCGAACGGATAGGCGAACACATCGGCCTCGACCGGGCGTTTCAGCTCGGCGACGATGGCGTCCCGGCTGCCGCCGTACTCGCGGGTCAGGCGGGCGCGGTACTCCTCCTCCGTCTCCTGGCGGCCGGCCTCGGGACGCCAGAGGCGGTTGGCGAGCGGATGAACCACGTACCCGTTCTGGACGGCCGGGCGAGGATCGTGGCCGTCGTAGGCGTGGCTGCTGAAGTGCCAGGTGCTGTTGTTCTGGGACGCGCGGAGGTCGTTCCACCCGGCGATGAACGGATGGTCCTGGTTCACGTAGCCGACGGGGACGTGCATGGTCATCGGGACCTTCAGTTCCCGGCTCAGCGGGGTGCCGAGGGTCATGGCGTCGCGGCGGGCATCGTCCCACGTGATGCAGGCGACCCGCATCGGGACGTGCCGGGACAGGTCCTCCGGGGGCTCGGACACGCTGAGGGCGGCGGGGAGGTCGTGGGCGGAGACGAACCGGTAGCCCGCGGCTTTGAGCGCGTTGACCTGCTCGCGAAGGATGCCGACGGAAGGAAGGTCGGTCCAGTCGCTCTCGCCGAGCCCATGGTAGAGCAGGACAGCGACGGCCCCGGCCGCCCCGGCCCGCTCCAGATTGTCCAGCGCCTCGAACGCGGCCGCGTGGTGGCCGACGGCCGCCTCCTTGCGCGCCTCGAGGTACCAGAGGTACGGGTCGTTCGGTTCGAACTGGCGCACCCGGTCGAGCCAGCGGCCCGCCTCTCCGTAGCGCCCCGACGCGACGCACACCTCGAACATGCCGCGGCAGGCGCGGATGTTCTGCGGATTGTACTCGGCCATCGCCTTCTCGAAGGTCTCCCGGGCCTCGTTCCACCGCGCGCTTTCGATGTACAGCTCGCCGAGCAGCAGGCGCACGTCGACGTCGTAGGGCTGCGCGCCGAGGTAGTCCCTGACCACGAGGATCGCCTCTTCGATGGAGTACCGGTCGGGATGGATCTCGTGAAGCCCCGAGACGAGATCCGAGGCCCGGAAGGCGGCACGGGCCTTCTTCTTGGGATCCTTCTCGACCGTGAGGACGCGCTTCACGTACCCGAGGGCCTCCTCCTTGCGACCTCCGCTTTCCGCGAGGTCGGCCAGCGTGTAGAGCGCGAGCAGGTTGTTCGGATAGCGTTCGAGATAGGCGACGGCATCGCGGATCGCCTCGGGGCTGCCGGAGGCATAGGCGCGCGAGGCGATCTCGCGAAGCTCGGCGTCCTCGTCGCCGGGGCGGTCGCGCCGGACCTGCGCCCACAGGGTGGCGGCCTCGGTGTACTCGCGGTTGGCGAAGAGCGCCGCGGCCAGTTCGCGGCGGAGATCGGCGCGATCGGGATGCCGGGCGACCAGCGTCCGCATCGTGGCGGCGGCCTCCTCGATATGGCCGAGCCATCGATGGATGCGCGTTCTCTGGAATTGGACCTCGGCGCTGTCCGGCACAAGCTTCAGCGCGCGATCGAAGGCCGCGAGGGCCTCCGGCAGCTCGTTCCGCGCGGCCCTCACCTCGCCCAGCCAGATGTGGGGCTCGGGGTGATCGCCCGCCGCGACCCCGTACCGGGTCCACACGGCGATCGTCTCGTCCGTCCGTCCCGCCTTCCAATGGATGAGCCCCAGCACCTCCCAGAGCCGCGACATGTCCGGCATCTGCAGGATGGCCTCCTCCAGCCGGGCCACGGCGGCCGCCCGATTGCCGGCGGCGTCGAGGGCAATCGCGTCCCGGACGGCGGCCGGGTCGCCGGGCGTGGCCGCCAGGTCGTGGGCCATCGGCACGTCGGAGATGATCGGCGTCTCGTTCCTCTCCGGCGCCTCGCGGTAGGCATCGTAGGCCGGCGCGCCGGTCGCGGCCCAGAGGGCGACCGTCAGCGGCACGATCCAGGCCGGCCGGTTCCTGATACGAACGCTCATGTCGTCCCCTCCCCGCATCCGCGGGCTTCCGCGCCGTGGCGCGTCACACGTAGCGGAAGCTACTCCTGCCGACGAATTCCCGCAAGATCGAGGTCGGCGGCACGTGGCCGTAGGGAAGCGTCAGGAAGCTGTCGAGGAACAACATGAGCCGTCTCGCCTCGGCGTACTGGGCGTGGTACGGCTTCACTTCCTTCAGCAGGGGCTCGGCGAGCGGCTTGAGAACGGCCAGTTCGTAGTCCAGCGCCGAGTTGAAGGCGGCCTCGGCCTCGTTCTGGTACGGGAAGATCCACCGTTTTTCGCCGCGGCGCACGCTGGGCCACATCCCGAGGGTCTTCAGCGCGTTGTGTCCCCGGAACTGGTGGTCGCGGACGAGCCGCCGCAGCAGGCGGTTGTCCGTCGTGGCGATCCGGTTGTGATCGTCGAGGTTGAGCTGCGTCAGCGCGCTGACGTAGATGCGGAAGCCGTGCGCGGCCGGGAGCCCCTCGCCCAGTCTCGGGTTGAGGCAATGGATGCCCTCCACGATCACCATCTGGTCCGCGCCGATCCGGAGCGTCCGCCCGCGGAACTCGCGGCGGCCCTCGGCGAAGTTGAAGGAGGGAAGCTCGACCTCCTCCCCCGCGTCGAGCCGCGCGAGGTGCTCGTTGAACAGGGCGAGGTCGACCGTTTCGAGATGCTCGAAATCGTGTTCGCCGGCCTCGTCCTTCGGCGTGCGGTGGCGGTCCACGAAGTAGTCGTCCACCGAGATGGCGACCGGCCGCAGGCCGTTGACGCGGAGCTGCACCGAGAGCCGCTTGGCGAAGGTGGTCTTGCCCGACGAGGACGGCCCGGCGATGAAGATCCACCGGGCGCCGGGCTGGCGCTCGAGAAGCCGGTCCGCCAGGCGCGCGATCGTCTTCTCGTGGAGGGCCTCGGCGATGCGGACGATCTCGTCGGCCTGGCGCTCGGCCACCAGGCGGTTCAGGTCGCCCACCGTGCGGAGCCCGAGGATGCGGCCCCATTCCTTGTGCTCGGCGAAGATGCGGAACAGGAAGGGCTGCGGATCGAACGGCGCGATCGCGGGCGCGCGGTCGCGCTCGGGGAACTGGAGGACGAAGCCCGGCGCGTGGGGGATGAGGTCGAAGTGCCCGAGGGCGCCCGTGCGGTCGGCCAGCACGCCGTGGGCGAGGTCCGTGAACCCGGCGCAGTCGTACACGACGACCTTCGGCGGGTTCCGGAAGCGCAGCAGGTCGTACTTGTCCTGCTGGCCCGCCTCCTCGAATCGCTTCAGCGCCTCGGCGAAGGCGATCTTGCGTCGTTCGATCGGGAGGTTTCGCGCCGCCAGGTCGCGCATCCGGTCCCGGATGCGCGCGAGGGCGCCGTCGGCCAGGCCCGCGCCGCCGGCGGCGAAGCTGCAGTAGAAGCCGTGACCGAGGGAGTGCTCGACGGCGAACCGGGCGCCCGGGTGGAGCTCGCGGACGGCCATGGCAAGCAGGAAGGCGACCGAGTTGCGGTAGATCCGCCATCCGCGCCCGTCGCACATGGTCAGCAGCGTGACGTCGCTGTCGATCTCGATCGGGTACGACAGCGTCACCACCTCGTTGTTGACCAGCGCCCCGAGCCAGGCCAGCCCGTTCGGGGGCTGAACCCGTTCGCAGAGTTCGCGGACCGGCGTTCCGAACGGCACGGCGAACGGCTCCCCGCCCTGCATGCGGACCTGGATCCCGCGGGAAGGCTCGTGGCTCATGTCCATCGGTTCCTTGTCGTCCAACCCCGGCGCGGGATCAGCGGATCCCGAGCGTATCCTGGATCTGCCGGCCCTGGGGGATGTAGGTCCGGTTCCATTTCTTGTCCCAGACCATGGCCAGGTCCACTCGGTCGGCATGCCCGTCGCAATAGCTCATGCCGATCGCCTTCCGGTGCCGGTCGATGCACCAAATGCTGCTGCCGCTGCTTCCGCCGGCCAGGTTCGGGGGCCAGGCCACCGCCGTGACCGGGGCCGTGATGTGCTTGCATCCGTCCATGAAGGCCGGCGTGGTGGAATCCGGCTGCGACATGGTGGTGAAGTCGCTCGCCGTGGGTTTCTCGGCGGCCAGGTGGTAGTTGATGGCGATGCTGCCGATCCACCCTCCGGGATTCACGGTCCATGCGCGGTCCACCTTGCCGTCGCCCGGGTTCTCCCGGGTCGCGTTGGGGCACAGCCGCGCCTCCGCCCGAGGGCCGAGATTCAAGAAACGGTCGAGCGCCACCATCCAGTTGTTCGTGCTCACGGTGCGGTTCCGGTTCACCGCCGCATACTGGCTCAGCGCCTTGGCGTGCTGCCCGACGTTGTTGATGCAGTGAAGGTCCCGCGACCGGGCCATCGCCCCGCTCAGCGCCGGAAGCAGGATGCCGATCAGGATGCCGATGATCGCCACGACCACCAGCAACTCGACCAGGGTGAATCCGCGGCGGGATCGGAGTTTCATGTGTGTTGGTCTCCCGGCGCAGCCGTTTCGCGCCCGCATCATCCTACCACCGGCCCGCGGGTGCGTCCACGGCGCAGTATCCGCAAGGCCGGGCCGACGCCTCCTCCTTGCCGCAGGAGTCCCGGCCAGCCGGCGGAGCGCGGAGTCGCGGGTGGCCGCCGGGAGCCCTTGCGGTTGCGGGAGTGCGGCGCCTTTGCCTTGATTCGAGAATCGTTTGGCTGGGCCCTCCCCTTCTCGGCGATGGAAGGGGAATCCTAGAGTCGGGGCGCCTCTGCAGTTCATGGAGCTGATCCTGCGGGCGCCTCCCGGAGTCCGGGGGGCCGCCGGGGGCGTTTCGCCGCTCCGAATCCGCTTGAATCCGGCCGGAATCCGGGGATACTGCCGATTCCCGGCCGGAATCCGGCGCCCGCGCATTCGTCCGCGCCCGGCGATCGGAGGCTGGAAACCTGATGAAGAAACAAACCTCGCCCGAACTGGAGACGATGCGCCACAGCGCGGCGCACGTCATGGCCGCGGCCGTCTGCCGCCTCTTTGAAAACGTCCGCCTCGATATCGGTCCCGCGACGGAGGACGGCTTCTACTACGACTTCGACCTGCCCCACCGGCTCGGGCCGGAGGACTTCCCGGCGATCGAGGCCGAGATGGCGAAGATCGTCGCGGAGGACCACCCCTTCGAACGCGTGGAGATCGCGCGCGACGAGGCCCGCCGGATGCTCGAGGAGCGCGGGCAGACCTACAAGATCGAGCGCCTCGCGGAGATTCCCGAGGGCGAGACCATCACCCTCTTCAAGAGCGGCGAGTTCGTCGACCTCTGCCGCGGCCCGCACGTCGCCGCCACCGGCAGGCTCGGCGCGTTCAAGCTGCTGACCGTCGCCGGGTCCTACTTCCACGGCATCGAGACCAACCCGATGCTGCAGCGCGTCTACGCGACCGCGCAGATGACGCAGGCGGACCTCGACGCCCAGGTCCGGCAGCTCGAGGAGGCGAAGCTGCGCGACCACCGCCGGCTCGGCCGCGAGCTGGATCTCTTCAGCATCGAGGAGTCCGTCGGCCCCGGCCTGATCCACTGGCATCCGAAGGGCGCGCGCGTGCGCTGCCTCGTCGAGGACTTCTGGCGCCAGGAGCACTTCCGCGCCGGCTACGAGCTGCTCTACACCCCGCACATCGGCCGCGCCGGCCTCTGGGAGACCTCCGGCCACCTCGGGTTCTACCGCGAGAGCATGTACGCGCCGATGCAGATCGACGAGAACGAGTACTTCATCAAGCCGATGAACTGCCCGTTCCACATCCAGATCTACCAGGGCCGCCGCCGCTCCTACCGCGACCTGCCCGTCCGCTACGCGGAACTCGGCACCGTCTACCGCTACGAGAAGGCCGGCGTGCTTCACGGCCTGCTGCGCGTCCGCGGGTTCACGCAGGACGACGCCCACATCATCTGCACCCCCGAGCAGATCGAGTCCGAGATCCGCGAGGTCATCCGCTTCGCCCGCGCCATGTGGCGCGCGTTCGGCTTCGAGGACATCGCCGCCTACCTCGCGACCCGGCCCGAGAAGGCCGTCGGCGAGGAGGCGCGCTGGGCGCAGGCGACCGCCGCGCTCGAGGCCGCGCTGCAGGGCGAGGGCATCCCCTACGAGACCGACCCCGGCGGCGGCGCGTTCTACGGGCCGAAGATCGACCTCAAGGTGCGCGACGCCATCGGCCGCGAGTGGCAGATGAGCACCATCCAGTTCGACTTCAACCTGCCCGAGCGGTTCGACATGACCTACACCGCGGCCGACGGCACCCCGCACCGGCCCTACATGGTCCACCGCGCGCTGCTGGGCAGCATCGAGCGCTTCTTCGGCATCCTCGTCGAGCACCACGCCGGCGCCTTCCCGCTGTGGCTCGCCCCCGAGCAGGTCCGCGTGATGCCGCTGACCGACAAGCAGCTCCCCTACGCCCAGTCGATCGCGACGGCCCTCCGGCAGCGCGATTTCCGCGTGACGGTCGACAGCGCGCCCGATAAGATCGGGGCCAAGATCCGTCAGGCGCAGGTGGAGAAGATTCCCTACATGGCCGTCGTCGGGGGCCGCGAGGAGCAGGCCGGCAAGGTCGCGCTCCGCCACCGCACCTCCGGGGACCTCGGTCCCATGGATCCCGACGCCGTGATCGCCCGCCTTCAGGATGAGGTGGCCCGCAAGGGCGCCGCCTCGGCCCAGGAGTAAACCCGGGGGACTTCCCACCGAACCCCCCGCAACGCAGGAGGACCGCCATCAGGACATTCATCCGCGCCAACTTCCGGATCCGGGTTCCCGAGGTCCGGCTCATCGGCTCCGACGGCAGCCAGATCGGGGTCATGAACACCCGCCAGGCCCTTTCCATGGCCGAACGGGAGGGCCTCGACCTCGTCGAGATCTCGCCGAGCGCCAGCCCGCCGGTCTGCCGCATCATGGACTTCGGGAAGTACAAGTACGACCTGGAGAAGAAGGACCGCGAGGCCCGCAAGCACCATACGGCGACGCGCATGAAGGAGGTCCAGTTCCACGCCAACGTGGAGGACCACGACTACCAGACGAAGGTGCGCAAACTCAAGGGCTTCGTCCTCGATGGACACCGGGTCAAGGTCTCCCTCTACTTCCGCGGCCGCGAGAACGCCCACCAGGACCTCGGCTACGCCCTGATGAAGCGCGTCATGGCCGACTGCGAGGACGTCGCCTCGCCGGAGCAGGTTCCCACGCCCATGGGGCGTTCGTTGATCATGATGATGGGCCCGAAGCGCGGGCTCCGGCAGCAACAGCAGGAAGCCAGGACTCCCAGGCCCGGCGCCCCCGCGCCGGCTTCGGTCGCCCCGCAGGCGCAGGCCCCGGCCTCGCCCGGCGGTTTCCGGAATCCCGCCATCCGCTGACATCCGCCGCGGCGGGTGCGGCCGCATGAACCGCACGCTGACACTCCTCCTCCTGCTCGCGCCGGCCGCGTTTGCGGACGGCGCGGGCGGAGGCGCGGCCCCGCCTCCCGGCGGGACCGAACGGGACTCCGACCGGGTCGAGGCCCTCGATTTTCCCGACCGGATCCGCGCGGCGTTCCGCCCGGACGCCCCGGGCCTCGTCCTCACCTACGAGTTCTCGCTGCGCCTGCTGGGCGTCACGCTCTTCCGCCTCGGCGAAATGCGCATCGAGGCCATGACCGGATCCATGGCGGACGACGCGGACGCGGCCCCCGCCTGCCTGCTCGACTGCCGCATGAGCCCGCCGACCGCCGCCGATCCGCGCGCCGTCCTCCGCGACCGCTTCGTCCTGCTCGCCAACGCGGGCGGCAGCAAGACGCTCGTCTTCACGCAGCTCGCGGACAAGTCCTACCGCATTCTCGGCGGCCGTCCGAAACGCTACCTGCGCTTCGACGTGAACGACTACCGCGGCGCGGAGCCCTACACCTTCCGCACCAACCTCATCACCGGCACCAGCGCCGCCCGCATCGGCGAGCGGCCCGGCCGCGAACGCCCGGGCGAATCCGTCATGGCGCTGCTGAACCTGCTCGCCTCCGTTCACGCGGGATCGAAGGCCGACGTCGACGAGCAATCGAGCCCCCGGTTCTTCGCTCACGTCGACGGGGAGTCCCGACCGTTCGTCGTCCGAACCTCCCGCGGCGATCCGCCGGGGGAGTTCCCGCGCGCGCGGCTCGACGCCCTTCGCGCCGATGTCCGCGCCGCCCCCGAGGCGAAGACCCACCAGGGCCGCCTGTCCGCCTGGGTCCTTCCCTTTCCCGATCTCGCCCGCGAGGCCGGGCTCGCGGTCCGCGCCGACCTTGTCCGCCGTCCCCCCGTGCCCATTGTGCCCCTGGCGGCGGATGTTGAACTCGCCGTGGGTACCGTTCGCGCCGTGTTGAAGGGCGTCGCGTCCATGGAAGCGCACGCGGAGGCGCCGCAGACCCCGGGCAACAGCCGGAACGGCGGGTCGTGAGGATGAACCTCGGGAACCGGAGGAAGGCAGCGGTTGACGGCGTCCACCCTCCGGGCGCGCGGGGCGGCGCGAGTCCCTGATTTCGAAGGAGGACGCGGACATGGCTCGGATCAAGGGCGGCGGGTTCGGCGGGATGCTGTTCTTTACCCTCTTCTGGTGCAGCATCACCGGCGTGTTCGTGGGGTTTCTCGTGTACGGCTTCGCGCGGGCCACGGATGCGAAGCGGCGCTTCGTGCCGGCCGAGGGCCGCGTGATCGAGAGCGCGGTCGACACGCACTCCGACAGCGACGGCAACACCTACGGCTTCAGGATCCGCTACTCCTACGAGGCCGGGGGAACGACGCACGAGGGTAAACGCTACGCCTTCGGCGAGATGAAGTCCTCCGACGGCCAGACCCGCGCACGGCAGCTTGTCCGGCAGCACCCCGCGGGGTCGGCGATCACCGTCTACTACGATCCCGGGGATCCGGCGGATTCCGTCATCGTCCGCGACCCGGACCCGTCCCTCTACTTCATGCTTCTCTTCCTGACGCCCTTTGTCCTCGTCGGCCTTGGCATGGGCACCGCCACGTTCATGATTCCGGCGAAGCGGCGCGCGGTTGCGCGGTTCATGGAGGCCCCCGCCCGCGTGCCGTGGGAGATTCCCGGCTGGGGGGTCATGCGGCAGGACTTCGATGGCTACGTTGTCCGTCCGCGCGCCTCGCCCGGCGGCCTCCTGATGGCCGGCGCGATCGGCATAGGCGTGACGTGCTTCGTGGGCATCTTCGTGGTCGGGATCTTCGGCGGCGGGTTCGGCGCGGCGCGGCCGGCCGTCGCGCTGGGGGTTGTCGGGCTCGGCCTCGGCCTCGGGGGTCTGGCGGCGTGGCGGACCGCGGCGGCCGCGCGGAAGAAGGCGGTCTTCTCGATCGATCCTTCCGGGAAGACCCTCCGTCTTCACGGTCCCGCGCGCAACGTGACCGTCCCCTTTCATCAGATTGCCCGGTGGAAGGTGCGGAGAATGCTCAACCCGCGGCAGGTGAAGCGCGAGGGCGATCCGCCGGAGGTTCCCATCGTGGCGCTGGACACCGCGTCGGGCGAGGAGGTCCCGGTCCACGTGTTCGGCGCCGGACGGGACGAGGCGGACATCGCCCGCAAGGTGGCCCACGCCTTCAGCCACTGGACCGGTCACGCCGTGCCGGATATTCCGGTTGAGACCGACGCGAGACCCTCGTTCAAGCCGGGCAACCTCCGCGAGGCGATCGCCGAGGCGCGGAAGCAGTCGTCGGCGTTCAAGTCCTTCCAGGACCTCGTCTGACTCCGTTCGCGGCCCGCTCAGGCGCCGGCCGGCTCGCCGCCCCGGAGGGCCAGGTCCATCGCGGCCTCCACATCCGCGGGCGAACGGACATCGTTCAGCCTGCGCCGCATCGCCGCCGCGCCGGGCAGACCGCTGACGTACTTCACGAGGTGCGCGCGGAACTGGCGCGACGCGATCTCTTCCGGGTCAACCTTCTTCCGCCGGTTCTGGAACAGGGTCCTCGCAAATTCGATCTGCGCGCCGAGGTGTTCCAGCATCATCGCGCGGCGTTCCGAAGGCGCCGGGGGCGGCGGCGCGGCGCCGCCGTCCAGGATCGCCGCGGCCTGGGCGAAGAACCACGGATTGCCGATCGCCGCGCGGCCGATCATCACGGCATCGACCCCGTGGCGCCCGAGAAACTCCACCGCCTGCGCGGGGGTTGTCACGCCGCCGTTGCCGATCACGAGCATCCGGCCCGCCCCTGCCTTGATGCGGGCGATGGTCTCCCAATCCGCCGGGCCGCTGTGGCGGTCGACCGTGAACCGCGCGTGCAGGGCCAGGGCGTCCGCGCCCGCGTCGGCGACGCCGCGCGCGACGTCGTCGATGTTGAAGAGGTCCTTGGATGCGCCGATGCGAGTCTTCACCGTCACCGGGAGCTTCACGGCCGCGCGCACGGCGCGGACGATCTCGAAGAGGCGTTCCGGCTTCTTCAGGAGCCCCGCCCCCGCGCCGCGGCGGACGACCTTCGGCACCGGACAGCCGGCGTTGATGTCGATCCAGTCGAACCGGTCCATCCGCTCGACGATCGCCGCGGCCTCGGCGAAGACCGCGGGATCGCTGCCGTAGAGATGCGCGGCCGCCGGCCGCTCGGCGGGATCGCCGGAGAGCATGTGCAGCGTCTGGACCGAGCCGCGGACCAGGCCGTCGACGCTGACCAGCTCCGTGTAGACCGCGCCCGCGCCCATCCGACGGCAGATGCGGCGGAACGGGAGATCGGTGTAGCCGGCCATCGGCGCGAGCACCACCGGCCCGGCGAGCGTCACGCCGCCGATCCGGATCGGCGGCCTCTGGGCATTCCCCGTCATGCGGCCGCGGAGAATGGCATAGCCGCCGCCCGCGGGCGAGCCCCGGCGAAGGGCGGCTTCCAAGGGTTGGAAAGCCGCGCTATCCTTCCGTCCAATCCTTGGAAGCTCCGGCGCGGCCGGGAGGAAAGGCGACCATGCAGGATGCCGCACATGTGCCGATGAAGTCCGTCGGGCCGGTCCGCCTCGCGGGCCCGGAGGTCGAGGCGGAGGTCCGCGTGCCGCTGGCGACCTACGAGTCGCCGCTGTGGCCCTCGGTCGCGCGCGGCGCGAGGGTGACGTCCGCCGCGGGCGGTATCCGCGCCGTTGTGCTGGACGAGCGCATGGCGCGGTCGGTCCTGCTGGAGGCCCCCGACGCGGCCGGGGCGGCGGCGGCCGTGACGGGCCTTGCGGCGCGGCGCGACGAGATCGCCGCGGCGGCGCAGCGGGGCAGCCGCTTCGCGAAATTCCTCGGCGTCCATACGCAGGTCTGCGGCTCGCTGCTGTTCGTGCGCGTCGAGATCTCCACCGGCGACGCGGCGGGGCACAACATGGTCACGCGCGCGGCGCAGCAGGTCCTCGACTGGATGACGGCCGAGTTCCCGGCGCTGCGGCCCGTGTCGGTGTCGGGCAACTACTGCACCGACAAGAAGGCCTCGGCGGTCAACGGCATCCTCGGTCGCGGCCGGTCGGTCGTCGCCGACGTGACGGTTTCCGGCGACCTCTGCCGGACGCTGCTGCGGGCGGAGCCGGCGGCCATCGCGGACCTGAACGTGAAGAAGAACCTCGTCGGGTCGATCCTCGCCGGCGGGGTCCGCTCGGCCAACGCGCATTACGCGAACATGCTGCTGGCCTTCTACCTCGCGACCGGGCAGGACCCGGCGAACCTCGTCGAGGGCTCGCAGGGCATGACGTCGGCCGAGGCGCGCGGCGACGCGCTTTACTTCGCGGTGTCGCTGCCGAACCTCGTCGTCGGCACGGTCGGCGCCCCCAAGGATCTCGCCTTCGTGCAGGACAACCTCCGCGCGCTCGGCTGCCTCGAGCCGCGCGCGCCGGGCGCCAACGCTCGGCGCCTCGCGGTGATCGCCGCCGCGACGGTCCTCTGCGGCGAGCTCTCGCTCCTGGCCGCCCTTGCGAACCCCGGCGAGCTGGTCCGCGTCCACGAGCGCATGGAGCGCGGCCGGTAGCATCTCCGGTCCTGCGCAGGGTGACGGCCGGGGGCGGGCGCCAACGTAGTCCTCACGCTCCGCGTGAGGACATCTCCGCAGTCCGGATGGTCATCACGCGGAGCGTGATGACTACCCTGCGGCGCCGCCGTTGATCTTGCGCGGGGTGATGGCCGGGGGCGGGCGCCAACGTAGTCCTCACGCTCCGCGTGAGGACATCTCCGCAGTCCGGATGGTCATCACGCGGAGCGTGATGACTACCCTGCGGGGCCACCGTTGATTTTGCGCAGGGTGATGGCCGGGGGCGGGCGCCAACGTAGTCCTCACGCTCCGCGTGAGGACATCTCCGCGGTCCGGATGGTCATCACGCGGAGCGTGATGACTACCCTGCGGGGCCACCGTTGATTTTGCGCAGGGTGACGGCCGGGGGCGGGCGCCAACGTAGTCCTCACGCTCCGCGTGAGGACATCTCCGCAGTCCGGATGGTCATCACGCGGAGCGTGATGACTACCCTGCGGCGCCACCGTTGATCTTGCGCGGGGTGATGGCCGGAGGGGCGCATCATCCGGTCCTGTGCAGCAATGAGGAAGGCGCCCGCATGATCAGGTTCATGAACCGGAGATGCGCCCCCGCGGCCGGTAGCGCCCATGGCAGACGCATCTTGTTCCTGTCGAAACCGGGCCGTGTGCGCGGGATCCTCAGGATTCCCCTTCCATCGCCGGGAAAGGGAGATCCCAGCCGAACGATCCTTGAATCAAGGCGAAGGCGGTGCCGCGGCGCGCACCGGGTGGCCCCGAGCCCGCGAGGGGTCCGGCCGGGAACGCGGCAGACCGCCCCGGATGCAAGGCGCCGAAGGCGGGGCGGGATCCCGCGCGATCCGGCCGGCCTGGTGCGCGTCGCTCCCCCGCAACCGCAAGCGCTCCAGCGTCCACCAGCCACTCCGCGCCCCGCCGACCGAAAGGTGCCACGACCTCGAGGAAGATGCGTCTGCCCTGCGGTAGCGCCTCTTCCGCCTGTCCGGCGGACTCCGGATGTGGTATGTCTGCGCGGATGGACGCGCAGCCGACGAACCGGCGCAAGGAGGAGGCGATCGACGTCATCCGCTCGGACGCGGAGGCCGACCGCCGGCGCCGTCATTTCGACTCGGTGCGGCTGATCCACCGCGCGCTGCCGGAGATCCACCTGTCGGACGTCGACCCCTCGATCGAGTTCCTCGGCCGCCGCCTCTCGTTTCCCCTGCTGATCTCGTCGATGACCGGCGGCGACTCGGATCGCCTTCGCACGATCAACCGCAACCTCGCGACGGCTGCGGAGATGACCGGCGTCGCGATGGGCGTCGGCTCGCAGCGCGTCATGTTCGAGAACCGCGCGGCGCGGGAGAGTTTCGAACTTCGCGACCTGGCGCCCAACGCGCTGCTCTTCGCCAATCTCGGCGCGGTGCAGCTCAACTGCGGCTTCACAACGGACCATTGCCAGGCCGCGGTGGAGGTGGTCGGCGCCGACGCGCTGGTGCTGCATTGCAATCCCCTGCAGGAGGCGATCCAGCCCGAGGGCGACACGCTGTTCGGCGGCGTGATCTCGAAGATCGCCGCGGTGGTCGAACAACTCCCGGTTCCCGTGGTCATAAAGGAAGTCGGCGCAGGCGTCTCGGCGCCCGATGTCGAGGCCCTGATGCGGGCCGGCGTCCGGATCATCGACGTGGCCGGCTCCGGCGGTCTCTCGTGGAGTCGCATCGAGGGCCATCGCCGCGCGGCGGCGGGCCTGCACGACGGCCTCGGAGCGGCGTTCCAGGATTGGGGCATTCCGACGCCCGATGCGCTGCGCGCGCTGCGCCGGTACCGCGGACGGCTCGTGCTGATCGCCTCCGGCGGCATCCGTAGCGGCGTGGACATGGTCAAGGCGATGGTGCTCGGCGCAACGATGGCGGGGATGGCCCATCCCTTCCTCGAGCCGGCGATGGAATCGGCGGAACGGGTGGTCGATGTGATCGCTCAACTGAAACGGGAATTCATGACGGCGATGTGGCTGCTGGGCATCGACCGCGCGCAGAAGCTCATCGCCAACGACGCCCTTCTTCTCGGGCCGCGGCCGGCGGCGGAGAGCGCATGAACGTCGGCATTGACCGCCTGTCGTTCTACGCCCCGTCGTACTTCCTCGACCTGCACAAGCTGGCCGCGGCGCGCGGCGTCGACAAGGACAAGTACGTCCTCGGCCTCGGCCAGGAGCGGATGGCCGTGCCGCCGCCGGACGAGGACGTCGTCACGATGGCCGCCAGCGCGGCGCTGCCGATCGTCGAGGCCGGCGGGGCCGGCGATCTGGATCTGCTGATCTTCGCGACCGAGACCGGCGTGGACCAGTCCAAGGCCGCCGCGCTCTTCGT
Source organism: Lentisphaerota bacterium (assembly GCA_016873715.1). Taxonomy (GTDB): domain Bacteria; phylum Verrucomicrobiota; class Kiritimatiellia; order PWTM01; family PWTM01; genus VGWF01. Next base: position 26,286 of record VGWF01000017.1, read on the forward strand.
CCACGGCCTCCTCGAGCTGCCGTCGTCCTGCCGGGCGATCGAGATGAAGGAGGCCTGCTACGGCGCGACCGCCGCCCTGCAACTGGCCTGCGCCTGGGTGGCGGCGCACCCGGAGCGCTCGGCGCTGATCCTGGGTGCGGACATCGCCCGGTACGACTTGCGCAGCCCGGGCGAGCCGACGCAGGGCGCCGGCGCAATCGCGATGCGCATCGCCGCCAACCCGCGCATCCTGGCGATCGACCCCGAACACGGGGTCCACGCCGAGGACGTGATGGACTTCTGGCGGCCGAACTACCGCGAGGAGGCGCTGGTCGACGGCCAGTACTCCACGCGCGTCTACCTCGCATCGCTGGTCAGCGCCTGGGAACGCTATCGTGCCGCCAGCGGCCGCGGCCTCGACGCCTTTCGCCGCCCGTGCTTCCACCTCCCGTTCACGCGCATGGCCGAGAAGGCCCAGATGCGCCTGCACCGCGCCGCGGGCCTCCCCGCCCCGACGCCGGAGGACCTGCAGCGCATCCTCGGCGATTCGCTCGGGTACAATCGCAACACCGGCAACACCTACGCCGCGTCGCTCTACGAGGGCCTCGTGAGCCTGCTCGACACGTGCCCCGAGGATCTCGGCGGCGCCCGGGTCGGCCTCTACAGCTACGGCTCCGGCTGCATGGCCGAGTTCTTCAGCGGCGTGGTGCAGCCGGGGTACCGCGAGGCGCTTTTCGCCGCCCGGCATCGCGCGATGTTCGACGCGCGGATCGAACTCGACTACCAGCAGTACGAGGATATCTTTCACCTGGCCCTTCCGAAGGACGGCGGCGAGCATGCGTTCGCGCAGTACCGGACGGGTTCGTTCCGCTTCGCCGGCTTGAGCCAGCACAAGCGGATCTACGAGGCGCTATGAAGGCGATAGCCCCGGGCAAGCTGATCCTGAGCGGCGAGCACTCGGTCGTCTACGGCCGGCCGGCGATCGCGATGGCGATCGACCGCAGCGCCGTGGCCGAGATCACCGCCGGCGCGGAGGGTGAGGACCGCGTTTCGATCGACCTCAGCGACCTGCGCCAGCGCGAGTCCTACACGCTCATGGCCCTTCGGGATTTCAAGGGCCGCGTCCTCAAGAATTACCGGATGTTCCTCAACGGCGAGCTCGGCATCCGCGACGTGCTTCGCAAGCCGATCGACCTGTTCCAGTACGCGTTCATCATCGTCCTCGACGGCCTTCACATGAAGCTGGGCCAGGGCCTCGACATCCGCCTCCGGTCGAACATCCCGATGGGCTGCGGGATGGGCTCGTCCGCCGCGACAATCCTCAGCGTGCTCCGCGGCGTCGGCCACTACTTCCGCGTCGACTTCCGCCCGGACTGGTACTACGAGTACAGCCTCGAGGCGGAGCGCATGCAGCACGGCTTCCCGAGCGGCGTCGATTCCTACATCTCGTTGCACGGCGGCTGCGCGCGCTTCCGGGACGGCAAGGCCGAGCGCATCCCGCTTCCGCGGCTTCCGATCACGCTCGTCAACACCGGCACGCCCGCGACGACGACCGGCGAGTGCGTCGCCGAGGTCCGGCGTCGCCACGAGAAGGACGCCGCCCTGTGGAACGCGTTCGAGGCGACCACCCTCCGGCTCGAGCAGGCGCTCGCGCGCAACGATTCCGAGGAGGCGATGGCCGCGATCCGCGGAAACCAGCGGCTCCTGACCCGGATCGGCGTCGTCCCGGCCCGCGTGTCCGACTTCATCGCCGCCGTCGAGAACCGCGGCGGCGCGGCGAAGGTGTGCGGCGCCGGCGCGGTCGGCGGGGATGCGGGCGGCGTCGTCATGGTCACCGGAATCCGGCCGCCCGCCGACCTCTGCGAGGCCTTCGGTTACTCGTTGGTGCCCGTCCGCGGCGAGCCGCTGGGCGTGCGGATCGTCTGACCCCGCGGCGCGTCCTGCCCCCGCTTGACCGCCACGCTTTCTCGCGTACGTTGATGGGGTCCGTCGTGCGAGGGAGAGGGGTATCATGTCTGTCTACTGTCCTGATTGCGGTCACCTTCTGCAGAACAGCGCCGGGCAGGACGCCGTGGATCTTTCGTGCGGCCGCTGCCGGCGCCCGCTGGGAGATCCGAATCACACGCCGGTCCCCGCGCTGGCCGAGCGCGGTCTGAAGATCCTCCTCACCGGGTCGATTCCGATGGCGGTCGCCTGGGTCCTGGCCGGCGCGCTGCTCGTGGCGCTCGCGGCCTGCCTGGCCTTTCCGGTCGCGGTTCACCGGGCGCTTGCCTCCCTGGGTCCGGCGGTCGCCGGGGGCGGCGGGGCGGGAATCCCGCTCCGGCTGGTGGAGATCCTGTCCGTCGTGATCGGGCTTTGCGCCCTGTTCGTCCTGGTCCGTCTGCCCACGCGGCGGCGGTCACAGGGCCGGATGTGATGCGGCCCCTTCGCCCCGGGGTGTCCGCACCCACGACACCCTCTGCACGCCGATGCACTTCACGGGACAGACCTCGAGACACGCGTTGCACCGGATGCAGTCGGCCTGGTTGATGAAGTAGTCGTGCCGCGCCGCATCCGGAGCGAGGCTCCAGTCTCGTTCCTGCCATCCGGCGAGCCGTTCTTCAGGATCCCGGTCGATCCGCTTCACGCGAACGATGCACGCGGGCCGCGGCTTCACCTCGACGCACTGGTCGCAGTAGATGCAGCGGCTCATGTCGATCTCGTACTTGTAGTGGCAGAGGTAGCAGCGTTGCGCCTCCGTACGCGCCGCCGCGTCGCCGAAGCCGGTCTCCACCTCGGCCGCCGCCGTTCGTTCCTCGAGCGGGATCGCCGGCATCGGCTGCCGGGGGATCGCGTCCAGCGCCCGGCCGCGGGGCTGCGCCCGGCCGTTCCGGATCCGCGCGGCTTCCGCGACTCGCCGGCCGCCCATCAGCCGGGCGTCGACCTGCGCGGCAATCTCCTTCGCGTCGGCGATCGCCCCGATCAGGGACGACGATCCTCGTGCGAAATCGCCGGCGAACACCACGTTCGGCGGCAGGTCCCGTCCCCCGAGCCATGCCCGGTCCGGCGTCTGGCCCGTGGCGGACAGCACATGATCCGCCTCGATCTCGAACTCCGAGCCGGGAATCGCCTCCGGCCGCCGCCGGCCGGATCCGTCGGGTTCGCCGGGCCGCGTGCGGATGAACCGGACCCGCGCCACTTTCCCGGCGCTCCCGATGTACGCGACCGGCGCCACCTGCAGGTCGAACGGGATCCCCTCGTGCTCGACCTCCTCGCGCTCGCCGGGTGTCACCGCGATCTCCTGGAGCGAGCGGCGGTAGCAGACCTTCACCGACTCCGCCCCGAGCCGAAGGGCGACCCGGGCACAGTCCATGGCCGTGAACCCGCCGCCGATCACCGTAACGCGCCGGCCCACCGCGGTCCGCCCGCCCTCGTTCACCGCCGACAGGAACGGAAGGCCCGCTTCCACGCCTTCGAGGTCCGATCCCGGCAGCGCCGGCAGGTTCGGCCGGAATGCGCCGGCCGCAACGATGACCGCATCGTGCTCCGCCGCCAGCCGCTCCAGCGGCAGATCCGCCCCGCCGGCGTCCACGCCGCACCGGATCTCCACGCCTTGCGCCTCGACCTGGCGAATCTCCCTGTCGACGATCGCCCGGGGCAGTCGGAACGCGGGGATCCCAAGCCGCAAGAGGCCGCCGGGCCTTTCGTGTCGCTCGAAGACCGTCACCCGGTGGCCCCACAGCGTCAGCTCCCGCGCGGCCGCGAGGCCCGCGACCCCGGCGCCGACGACGGCGATCCTCTTTCCGGTGGACGCGAAGATCCGCGGGAGGATGACCGGCTCCGAACGCCCCAGGAAGTCGGCGGCCGATCGCTTGGAAAAGCAGATGGCGACGGACTCGCCGAGCCCCTCCCATCCATGGCGGCACGGCTTCTCGCACGGACGCGAACAGACCCGGCCGAGGATCGCGGGAAAGACATTGTCGGCCAGGTTGATCCGGTAGGCCGCCTCGTAGTCGCCCCGGGAGATGGCCTCCAGGTAGCCCGGGATGTCCGTGTGCGCCGGACACGCCGCCTGGCACGGGATGTTCCGCGCCAGCCAGTCGAAGTCCTTCGGCCTTGCGGCGAGTCCTTCGCGCTCCGACAGGGCGGTGTCCATGACCCTCGCGCCCTACGGCGCGGGTGCGGCCGGCGGAGGCGGGCTCAGCCGGACCAGCGGATCACCCTCCGCCGCCGCGGGCGCGCCGGGCCCCCCGTTCATCTTCCGGTACGCAACGGCGAGCACGCAGTAGTAGAACGGCATGGTCACGAAGATCCCGATGCAGCAGGCGATGAACCCCAACGTGGACACGATGCTCGCGACCACGACCAGGGCCAGCAGCACCCAGAAGTTCTCCTTCACCATCTCGTAACTCGCGAGGATGGACGGCCAGAAATCCATCTTCTTCTCCACGATCAGGAAGATGGAGAACATCGTCAGCGTGGAGAGCACCCATGTCGCCACGGACGACAACGGCCCGAGCACCATCCCGACCAGCATGGATACGCCCAGCACAACCAGCATCAGAAGAAACGACGGAAGGAAGAACTGGAAGCCCTTGAACACATCGCCGGCCTGCGGCTTCGGCGACGTTCCGTCCAGAAGCCCCAGCGTCACGATGACCACGCCTGCGTAGAGCGGCCCGCTGAGGATGAACGCCGTGAAGCTTGAGAGAATCATCGCGATCAGGTTTGCGAGCAGCAGAACCGCGAAGTTCTCCTTGTAGAGTTTGAAGGCCTCCTGCATCCATCCGCCGAAGTCCACGTCGATCTTGCTCATGGCAATCCCTCCGCCGGCGCCGGTTTCGCACGGATGCGCCTGCCGCGACTCTAAACCCCCGCCCCGCGGGCCGCAAGCCACGTCCGAAACCTGTTCCATGGAGACACGAGACGACGGATCTGGAGGGCGCCGCTCCGTCGGCGCCGTTCGGGAGGCCCTTGAAGGATCGTTCGTTCCCGATCGCCCCACCGTGGCCGCCGATCCTTCGGGCCCTGGCGGGCGTCAGTTTCCGTCCAGTTCCTGGAGCTTCACGCCCGCGCTTTCCCACTCGGTCATGGCCAGCGGTAGCTCCGTACGGATCTCCCCGAGCCGCCGGCTGACGGCGGCGTAGTCCACCAGGGAGGGATCGTCGAACCGCGCGATCAACTCCGCCTGTTCCTTCTCGAGCGCGGCGATCCGCTCCTCCGCCTCGCGCACCGCCTTCAGGAGTGGAAGCCTCAGTTTCCGGACCTCCTCGCGTTTCAGGGCGCGCTCGCGACGGCCCGTCTTCCGGTCAGTCCCGTCGGGTGCCGTCGCCGGGCCCTCCGCGGCCGCGGGCCCCGCCGCCGCCGCATCGGCCGCCACCTTCTCGCGGTAGTAGTCGTACCCCCCGGCGTAGGGCGTGATGAACGGAGGGGTCATCGCGATCACCGTGGTCGCCACGCGGCGCACGAACTCCACGTCGTGGCTCACGAAACAGAGCGTTCCCTGGTAATCCGCCAGCGCCCGCTCCAGCGCCTCGCGCGCCGCGATGTCGAGGTGCGTCGTCGGCTCGTCCAGGAGCAGGAAGTTCGGCGGGTTGGCCAGCAGGCGGGCGAAGGCCAGCCGCATCGTCTCGCCGCCGCTCAGCACGCGGACCTTCTTCTCGACCGTGTCCCCGCTGAAGAAGAAGCCGCCGAGCAGGCTTCGCAGTTCCCGCTCGCCGCGATCCGGCGCGGCGGCCTTGACGGTCTCCAGCACCGTCCGGTCGGGGTCGAGGATCTCGGCGAATTCCTGGGACTGGTACCCCGGAACCACGTTGTGCCCGGGCACCCTCCGCCCCTCCCCCGCCTCGATCCGCCCGGCGAGCAGCCGGAGCAGCGTGGTCTTTCCGAACCCGTTGTAGCCGACGAGCGCGATCTTGTCGCCGCGCATGATTCGCAGGGTGATGTCCCGGAGCACCCAGCGCGTCCCGTCGTACGTCACGCCGGCGTTCTCGATCCTCATCACCTCCGCCCCGCAGGGCGGCGGCGGCGCAATGCGGATCTCCACGGCACGCGGCGCCGCCACGGCCTCCTCCACGGGATCCATCCGTTCCAGCATCTTGATGCGGCTCTGGACCTGCGCCGCCTTGCTGGCCTTGAACCGGAAGCGGTCGACGAACCGCTCGATCTCCTCCCTGCGCTTTGCCGCGGCGGCGCGGCCCGCCTCGAATTGCTCCCAGCGCAGGTCGCGCTGCTTCGCGGCGAAGGCCTGGTTTCCCTCGTAGCGCGTCACGCGACCGCCCGTCACGTCCACCGTCACCGACGTCAGCGTGTTCAGCAGGAACCGGTCGTGCGAGATCAGCAGCAGCGTGCCGGCGAAGTCGCGCAGGTGCCGCTGCAACCACTCGACCGCGGGCAGGTCGAGGTAGTTCGTCGGTTCGTCGAGAAGCAGCAGGTCCGGCCGGGCGATCAGCGCGCGCGTCAGCTCGGCGCGCATCTGCCAGCCGCCGCTGAATTCGCGCAGCGGACGGTGCAGCTCCGACGCCTGGAATCCCAGGCCGCCCAGCGCCGCGGCGGCCCGGTTGCGCAGTTCGTATCCCCCCTCGTGTTCGAAGGCGCTCTGCAACTCGCCGAGGCGGCGGAGGTCGCGGTCGTGCGCGGGGCCCGCGTCCTCTTCGGAAAGCCGCGCCTCGATCGTCTCGATCTCGTGCTGCATCTCGCGCACGGCCGGCAGCGCGTCCTCCGCGAAGTCCAGGACCGTCAGGTCCCCGGAGGCCCCAACCCCCTTCTGGCGCAGGTGCCCGATGCGGACATCGCGGGGAACCTGGATCGATCCCCGGTCGGGCGCGAGATCGCCGACGACCAGGTGAAACAGCGTGGTCTTCCCGGCGCCGTTCGGGCCGACGATGCCGACCCGCTCCCGCTCGTTGATCCGGAGCGAGACCTCGTCAAGGATCGGCCGTCCGCCGAGCGCGACGGATACGTTGTGAAAGTCCAGCATCCGGGAATCCTACGGAATGGCGCCCCCGAACCAAGATCCAAGTTCCGCGCGCCGGCCGGTCCTTCGTTTGGGCTCCTTGACTTTGCCCCGGAATACCCGATAATCCGCGCGTTTCGACTGCCGGATGGTGTAATGGTAGCACCGCAGACTCTGGATCTGCTTGTCTAGGTTCGAATCCTAGTCCGGCAACCACCCGCGCCGCGACTCAGCCATTGAAGTACAGGTACGCGGCCACGATCACCGCCATGACGACGGCCGAGCCGGCGATGTCGCGCCAATCGTAGCTCGTCCGGGACGCCGCCCGGTCCTCGTCGCTCACCGTTCCGTACGTCAGCCCCGCGATCCGCGCGTAGTCGGGCTTCGCCGTCGCCAGGCTCACGCCGATCATCACCGCCACGGTGACCAGGAAGATCAGGAGGCTGTAGTACTGGAAGTAGATCTTGTGCACGATCCAGAGCAGCGAGCCCTCGGCGTACTGGTGCCCGAAGAGCTTCACCGGCGTGTCCACCCCCAGCCGGAACAGCCCGAGCAGGAACCCCACCACGAGGGCCGAGAGGCAGCCCTTGCTGTTGGCCCGCTTCATGAACACGCCCAGGAAGAACACGGTGAAGATCGGCGGGGCCAGGTACCCCTGCACGCTCTGGAGGTAGTCGTAGAGGCCCTTGGCGCCGCGGATCACCGGGATCCACATCAGCCCCACGATCACCATCACGCCCGTCGCCACTCGGCCGATCCATACGAGCTGGTGTTGCGATGCGTTCCGGTGGAACTTCGAGTAGAAATCCATCGTGAACAGCGTCGAGCAGGCGTTGAACACGCCAGCCAGCGAGCTCATCAGCGCGGCCAGCAGCCCGGCCACCACGATGCCTCTCACCCCCACCGGCAGCAGATGCATGACCATCAGCGGAAACGCCGCCTGGCTGGCCCCGGGATCCAGTTTTCCGCCGGGCATCAGCGTGGCCGTGAGCGCGGGCGACGCTCCGGACTTCGCCACGGCGTAACAGATCATGCCGGGCACGATGAAGATGAACACCGGCAGCAGCTTCAGGAACCCGGCGAAGATGCTCCCCCGGCGCGCCTCGCGCTCCCCGTTTGCGCCGAGAGCCCGCTGAACGATGTACTGGTCCGTGCACCAGTACCACAGGCCGATGATCGGGGCGCAGAACAGCATTCCAAGCCACGGGTAGTTTCCGTTGAAGTACCAGGCCTGGCGGACGACCTGGCCCGCGGCGTTCGTGACCTCCACCGGCGCCCACGTTCCTTCCACGCCGTGGGGAACGAGGGGCTTCCAGAGGTTGAACATCTCGCTGCCGCACACCTCCCGCAGTTCCGACCATCCGCCCAGCGCCTTCAATCCGAAGACCGTGACCAGCGCCGATCCGAGGATCAGGATCAGCGTCTGCAACGCCTCGGTGTAGGCAACCGCCCGCATCCCGCCGAGAACCGTATAGGCCCCGGTCAGCACCACCACAAGCAGGGAGCCCACCCAGAAGCTGTCCAGGGTCACCGAACCGACCTGGATCTGCAGTTCCGGCAGCAGATAGCCGAACACGATGCCGCCGGCAAAGATGCCGACCGCGATCTTGGTCACCACGTACGCGAAGAGTGAGATGATCGACAGAACCCACCGGCTGTTCGGCGAAAAGCGTCGTTCGAGGAACTCCGGCATCGTGAACACGCGGGACCGCATGTAGAACGGTACGAAGACCCACGCGAGCACCAACAGGCACCAGGCATGCAGTTCGTAGTGGGCCATCGCCACTCCGTCCGTGCAGCCCGACCCGGCAAGGCCCACCAAGTGCTCCGACCCGATGTTGGATGCGAAGATCGACGCGCCCACGATCCACCAGCCGAGGTTCCGGCCGGCGAGGAAGTAGTCGTCGGCCGTGTCCTTCGCCTTGTTGATCACCCACCAGGCAAGACCCAGCAACAACGCGAAGTACCCGCCGATCACGACCCAGTCCAAGGTTGCCATGCGTTCCCCTCCCCTTCCGCCGTCCTGCCGCCCCGCGGTCCGGCTCCCATTCCTTAGTGCTCTTAACAAATCCTCGGGCCCGCAGCAAGATCCTGCGGGGTGCGGGCGGTGCGGATCACGACATCCGCATGGGCATGATCACGTACAGGAACGGCTCATCCGTCTTGATGACGCCCGGACTTGTCTCGTCGTTGAACTCGAGATAGACCTGATCGGCCACGAGGTTCTTCAGGGGATCCGTGATGAAAGCCGGATTGAAGGAGACGGCGATTTCCTTGCCGGCGTACTTCACCGGGACGCTTTCCTTGGCCTCGCCGACATCCGGCGTCTGCGCCGTGATGTCGATCTTGTTGCGTCCGATCGTCAGCTTCACCGCATTGTTGGTCTCGTTGGTCAGCAGCGCCACGCGGCGGACGGCGTTCATGAACGATTCCCGCTCCAGCGCGATTCGTTCCTCGCATTGACCCGGAATCACCTGGCGGTAGTTCGGGAACGTCCCCTCCACGAGGCGGCTGTACAGCACCGTGTCACCGGCGTCCACCGCAAGCAGGTTGGCCATCGCGTTCAGGGTCACGGGGCCCTGTCCGTCCAGCATCAGGATGATCTCGCTGACCGCCTTGGTCGGCACGATCAGCTCGGCAGGCTCCTTGGCCATCTCGACTTCCTGCTCCACCATCGCCAGCCGCCGTCCATCCGTGGCCACCACCGTCAGCCGCCCGTCCCGAAACGCAAGGAGAACGCCGTTCAGAACCTGCCGCGACTCGTCGGAGGACGCCGCGTACGCCGTCCTCTGCAGCATGCTTCGAAGAACCTCCCTCTCCATCGTGAACGTCCGGGCGCCGGAAATCTTCGGCAGCGCCGGGAAATCCTCGGCTGCGATGCCGTTCAGGTGGAAGACGGCCGCCCCCGAACGCAGGGCGCTCACCTCCCTCTCGCTGGCCTCCAGCTCGATCTCCGCCCCCGCGGTCTCCCGCGCAATCGCGAAGAGCCGCTTCGCGGGCAGCGTCGTGGCCCCGGCTTTCGCGACCTCCGCCGACATGGACGCCATGACCGTCATCGAGAGATCGCTGGCCGTGAGCTGGAGACGATCCCCGTCCGCACGGACCAGGATATTGCCCAGAACCGGCAGCGTGGTACGCGCGGCCACGGCTGGCTGGACCCGTTGAAGCCCCGCAAGGAGGTCGTCCTTTTTCACCTTCAGTTTCATCGCGTGCGTCTCCGGATGAGGCGGTTCTTCGATCTCCGATCGTATCTAGATCTTAATCGTCGTCACAGTATCGCTGTTCATAACGACGGAAACAAGAGAAACGTTGCTCTCCGGGCGGCGAAGACGCACCGGACGCTTGTGAACGATCCTGTGCATCACGAACGGCGGCGGACGGAATCGCGGGCCGGGGATCGCACGAGCATGACGGCGGCGGTCACTGTGAACAGGGTATGAACATTCAGTGCACGGAAGACTGTGGATTCGGACCGCCGCGGAGAGTCTAGTCCGCCCCAAGGCGGCGGCGAAGCGTGGAGACCATTTCCTTGAACGCGGGATCGTGGCGCATGCGATCGGTGACGAGCCGGCAGGCATGCAGAACCGTCGCGTGGTTCTTCCCGAACGCATCGCCGATGGCGGGAAGAGAGCGGCCGGTCAGCGTGCGCGAGAGATACATGGCCACCTGGCGGGGGACGACCACGGTCTGCATCCGGCGCTTGCTTGTCATGTCCGACAGGCGGACGTCGAAGAACTCGGCGACCGTCTTCTGAATGACGTCGATATTCGGTCCGTCACTTGCGGTGCGGTCCAGGCACCCGCGCAGAACCTGCATGGCGGTTTCCCGCGTCATGGCGGTTCCTTGCAGGGCGGCGTAGGCGGCGACGCTCTTCAGGGCGCCTTCCATCTTCCGGATGTTGTTCCGGATGTTCTCGGCGATGAAGAGGATGGCGTCGTCCGACAGGCGGAGCTTGATCGCCTCGGCCTTCTTCCGAAGGATCGCCACGCGCGTCTCCACATCCGGCGGCTCGATCTGGGTCGTCACGCCCCACTCGAACCGTGAGACGAGCCGCTTGTCCAAGCCCTGGATCTCGCTCGGGGGACGGTCCGACGTCAGAACGATCTGGCGGCCCCGCGTATGCAGCTCATTGAACATGTGGAAGAACTCTTCCTGGAGGCCGGCCTTGCCCGCGAGGAAGTGAATATCGTCGATCAGGAGAAGATCCACGCCGCGGTACTTCTTCCGGAACGCGACCATCCGGTTGTGCTGGAGACACTCGATGTACTCGTTGAGGAAGGCCTCGGCGGACGTGTAGCACACGACGGCCGATCGTGCCGTCTTCAACACATGATGCCCGATGGCCTGCATCAGGTGGGTCTTGCCCAGGCCGGACCCGCCGAAGATCAGCAGCGGGTTGTACGCACGGCCCGGAGTCTGGGCGACCGCCAGGCAGGCGGCGTGCGCAAAGGTATTCGAAGGACCCAGCACGAACGATTCGAAGGTGAACCCGTTGTCGAGGGGAATGGAAACGGACTCCCTCGGCGCCGATGGCGCGCGCGGCCGCGGCGGAGAAGAAGCAGCGGGAACAGGCTCGGGCGCGCGTGCCGGCAGACGGTCCTCCACCGCGAGCGTCACGCGCAATTCGCGTCCGGCAACCAGCGTGGTTGCAGCCGTGATCAGCGGAAGATAGTTCTCCTCGAGCCAGAAGACGTAGAAATCGTTGGCAACCGAGAGTTCAAGATGGTCGCCCTCGAGACGGCACGGCCGAATCACGCGGATCCAACGAGAGAAAACCTCTTCGGAAAGGCGCGCGGCCAGCTCCACGCAAACCCTCCCCCAAAGTTCCTCGCCTGCTGTTTGCATCGACCGAACACCCTTCCGCCATCAAGCGTCCTCCACCGCGAGGGTCGCTTGTACACAACCAAACCACCAAAAAGCCAAGAAATCGAAGCCGAAACCCGACTTATCCACAGGTTGCAAACAGCCCGGGTCCTTGCCCCCCGCGGACGAGCCCGCACCGTACCGGGGTCGCCTTTCGGAGACAATGGCCCAGTGGGAGCAAAGAAGTGCTAGAGAGAGGCACCGCTAGATGTTGGATGCCGCGGGTTGCGGGACACCCTTTGTTGACGGCGGATGATCGTCGTTGAGGTTGACAATCGAAAAGGGACCGCGGGGACCAAGGTCGGACCCGCGGGAAGAAAACGACGGCGGAAGGCCGAAAAAGCGTGAAAATCGCCAGTAATTAACAAAGGATCACGCCCTTCGAATATCGGCACCCAGGGCGGCCAGTCGCTCGGCGAGGCACTCGTAGCCGCGATCGATCATGGCGGCATTCTCGATGACGCTGGTGCCCCGGGCACACAGGGCGGCCACCACCATGCTCATTCCCGCGCGGATGTCGGGGCTTGTCGTGGTGGTTGCGTGAAGCCGGGCCGGGCCCGAGACGAGAACGCGGTGGGGGTCGCATGCGACGATGTGCGCGCCCATTTCAATCAGGCGGTCGACGAAGTACATGCGGCTCTCGAACATCTTCTCGAAGAACAGCGTGGTCCCGCGGGCCTGCGTTGCGACCACGATGGCGATGCTCATCAGATCCGAGGGAAACGCCGGCCACGGGCCGTCTTCGATCTTCGGCACCGGGCCATGGGAGGCCTTGGCCACGCGCAGCGTCGCGCGGGCGCGCTGTTCGAGAACGTTGGCACCGCACTTCCACGAGAGACCGAAGACGCCGAACGCGCGACTGCAGACGAGACACGTCCGGGAGTCGGGACAGCCCTCCACCTCCAGGGCGCCGCCCGTGACGGCGGCCGCGGCGAGGAAACTTCCCATCTCCACGAAGTCGGGACCGACGGTCATCTCGGCGCCATGAAGGGAGGCGGCTCCGAGGATTCGAAGGCTGTTGGTGCCGATCCCCTCGATGGTCGCGCCCATCATGACGAGAAGGCGGCACAGATCCTGAACATGCGGCTCACAGGCTGCGTTGTAGACCTGGGTCGTGCCGGGCGCGAGCGCGGCGGCCATGAGGATGTTCTCGGTCGCCGTCACGCTGGCTTCGTCGAGAAGAAGATCCGCCGGGCGGAGGCCGGTCCGGCGAAAGACAAAGCGGGAACCGATTTCAACGTCGATGCCCAGCGACCGGAGAGCGGCGACGTGAACGTCCACGCGCCGCCGGCCGATGACATCGCCTCCGGGGGGCGACAAGACCGCGCGGCCGAATCTCGCGGCCATGGGCCCCGCCAGCAGGATGGACGATCGCACGCGCCGGCAGAGCGCGTCCGGAAAGAAGCGCCGGCGCACGCGGGCAGCGCAGAGGCGGGCCGTATGGTCCTGAAAGGAGACGTCGACGCCGACCGATGACAGAAGCTCAAGCATGACCCGGACGTCGAGGATGTCCGGAACGTTGTGAAGGACCATGGGCTCGTCGGTGAGCAGGGAGGCGGCGAGCATTGGCAGCGCCGCGTTCTTGTTGCCCATGGGGCGATAACGGCCGCCGATCGGGCGGCCGCCGCGGATGATGAATCGGGGGACGGCGTTCACGTGCGGATGATAGCAGGCCGTGCGACGGAGAAAAGCCCCCAGGGAAACCGCGCAGTTTGCGTCCGGAAGATGCCCAGGATACTCTGGCCCGCATGGACCCCGTGTGTTTTCACATCGGCGCGCGACCCGTCTACTGGTTCGGCGTGCTGGCCGCGATGGGGTTCGGCGCGGCGCTCTGGCATTGGACGCGGCTGGCCAGAATCGAGCGCAAGCCGGCGGAGTATGCGTCGGACGTCGTACTGTGGATCATGGTCGGCGGGATTCTCGGTGCGCGCCTGACCTACGTGGTGGCGAACTGGGAGGTCTACGCAGCGGATCTGGTGGGGATTCTGCGGATCGACCGCGGCGGTCTCATCTTCTACGGCGGCTTCATCGGCGGCACCCTGGCCGTCCTCCTGCTGGGAATGAGGCGGCGCGAGAACCTTCTCTCCCTGGGAGATCTCGTTGTGTCCGGAGTTCCGCTCGGGCACGCCTTCGGCCGGGTGGGATGTTATCTCAACGGGTGCTGTCACGGCGACTGGACCCGGCACTGGATCGGCCAGTTGGGGGGCGGACGGCAGCCAGTACAGCTGTATGAGGCCGTTGGAGATGTAGTCATATACTATTTTCTGGCAAAGCAATACGCAAGAGGAGGACGAGCCGGGAGCATTGTGGCTCTCTATCTTGTGACCTACCCGGCGCTCCGGTTCATGCTGGAGTTCCTTCGTGGGGATGAGCGGCACATGATGGGGCCGCTCTCGCTGGCTCAGTGGATCAGCATCGGCCTGCTGGTATCCGGCATCGTCGCGTTGCAACGGTTGCGGATGCGCCGGACGTGAGGAGCCCCGATGCCCTCGGTTGCAGTCCCTGTGGAAGATGCTGGCGGGCGCCTTGACGTGTGCCTGGCGAGAATCCTGCCCGAGCATTCGCGGTCACGGTGGCAGGGGTTGATCGCCGACGGACGCGTCAAGATCAACGGCGAGATCGTCACCAAGGCCCGGACGACCGTATCGGGCGGTGACCGCGTGGACTACGAAATACCGCCGCCGAGAGCCAGCGCCCTCGTGCCCGAGGACCGGCCGCTGGATGTGCTCTTTGAAGATCAGGACCTCCTCGTCCTGAACAAGCCGCCCGGCTGGGTTGTTCACCCGGGGCCCGGACACGAGGGCGGAACCCTCGTGCATGCGTTGCTGCATCATTGCCCGGACCTCAGCGGGATCGGCGGGGAGCTTCGTCCGGGAATCGTGCACCGCCTGGACCGGGACACCAGCGGACTCCTGTTGGTGGCCAAATCCCAACGGGCCCATCGGGCGTTGGTCGAGCAGTTCAAGGAGCGCAAGGTCACGAAGGAATACGTGGCCATCGTGTTCGGCAGGCCGGAACCCGAAACAGGCACCGTCCGGACGCTGATCGGCCGAAGCGCGTCCAATCGACAGAAGATGACCACCGACACAGAACACGGCCGAACCGCCATTACGCGCTACGCGGTGGTCGCAAGCAACGAACGGATCAGCCTCGTGAGGCTTTGGATCGAAACGGGAAGAACCCATCAGATCCGCGTCCATATGACACACATCGGGCACCCGATCGTCGGCGATGCTATGTACGGCGCAAGGAAGAAGGAAAGCGCATCGATCGGAGCATCACGACAAATGCTTCATGCAGAAAGAATAGCATTTACTCATCCGATATCATTGGAGGATCTTGAGTTCTCGGCTCCCCTTCCGGATGACATGCGGGCGATTCTATCCGGGATCGTTGGAAGACAGGCGTCGTAGCCGGTGGATGTGAACCTGAAGGAGAGCCAGATCGGCCGGGCTCACCCCGGGAATCCTCTGGGCCTGGGAGAGGTCCCTCGGGCGGATACGAGCCAGCTTCTCTTTGGATTCGTGACGAAGGCCGGATAACGCCCAGTAGTCCAGATCTTCCGGAATCGCGGTGCGGTCGAGGTTCCTCAGCCGATCCGATCGGGCCGCCTCGATGGCGATGTATCCCTCATACTTGATGTCGTTCTCCACTTGGGTAACTTCCTCGGAAGACAAATCCGCCCTGGCAGAAGGCAGATCGCGATACGAACAACCAGGTCTAGCGAGAAGCTGAGCCAGGCTTGTTCCCTCGACACGGATCGAACGCAGCCTCAGAACCTCGTCCGAAATACGTGCCGCCGATGTTTCCGTATCACGAAGTACGGCAGGCGGAAGGATTCCAATTGCCATTGCCTTTCCAAGCAATCGATAGGGCGCGCTATCCTGTCGGAGCAGCAGCCGGAACTCCGCGCGCGACGTGAACATCCGGTACGGCTCGTCCGTTCCTCGGGTGACAAGGTCGTCGATCATCACGCCCAGATAGGCCTCATCGCGAGAAAACACCAGCGGCCGGAGCCCTCGCGTCGCCAGGGAAGCGTTGATCCCGGCCACGAAGCCCTGTCCCGCGGCCTCCTCGTAGCCCGTGGTCCCGTTGATCTGCCCTGCGAGGTAAAGGCCGGCCACGAACTTCGACTCCAAGGTGGCCCGGAGGTCCCTCGGATCGAAGAAATCATATTCAATGGCATAGCCAGGCCTGATCACGCGAACATGCTCAAACCCCGGAATACTCCTTAGCATCTGAAGCTGGACCGATGCAGGAAGGGAATTCGAAGTTCCGTTAGGATAGACGCGGATGTCGTCTCGGCCCTCGGGCTCGACGAAGACATGGTGCCCAGGTTTGTCGGGGAACCGGACGACCTTATCCTCGATGGACGGGCAGTACCTGACGCCCGTTCCCGTGATCAGACCCCCGTACAACGCACTCTTCTTCAGATTCCTTGAGATCACGTCGAAAGTAAGCTCGGTGGTGTGGGTGAGGAAGCAAGGGAGTTGGGCGGATCCCGGGGGCCACGGGGCGCCGAGGGAGCACAGGTGTTCCACGTGGAACGATTCCCGGACCGGGCAACCCCCAAAGGCGTGTTCCACGTGGAACGTGGAGCGAATACGGCGCAGGCGCGACGAGAACAGCGGCGGCGGGTCATCCGGCAACTGGACCGTCATTCGCCGGTAATCGAGGCTGTCCCTGTGAACTCGTGGCGGCGTCCCGGTCTTCAGCCTTTCCCGGGAATGACCGATGCGATCGAGAGCGCTCCCCAGAAGCTCGGACGCCGCCTCTCCGGCACGGCCGGAAGGGACGACGTGATGGCCGACGTAGATGCGCCCATTCAAGAAAGTGCCCGCACAGACAATCACCGCGCTCGCCCGGATCAGGCCGCGGGCCATAAGAAAAACGCCGCGAATCCGACCATCAGCAACGTCGATTCCAACAGCCTCGTCGTAGCATAGTTCCAGACACATCTGTCCAGATACTACTTCTTGCATCATATTTGAGTACAATCGCTTATCGCACTGACATCTTGTCGCTTGGACGGCTGGACCCTTGCGGGTGTTCAAGGTCTTCGCGTGGATGGACGTCAGGTCGGCGTTCAGGCCGATCTCGCCGCCAAGGGCGTCGAGTTCAGAGACAATGTGAGACTTGGCCATTCCGCCGACGGCGGGATTGCAGGACATCCTTTTTATGGCATTCCGAGCCGGGACGACAAGGAGCGTACGGCAGCCCGTGCGCGCGGAAGCGAGAGCGGCTTCAATGCCGGCATGTCCGGCACCGATGACGACGATGGGATCCTGGGTTGCGTTCACTTTCCGATACAGAAGGCCGAGAAGATTCGATCCAACAGGTCGTCGTCGAATCGGGCGCCGGTGACGGCGTCCAGGTTCTCCACGCCGTCCCGGATGTGAGCGCATGCAAGTTCCGGGGCGTCGTCCCGCGGGGAACCCAGGAGATCCGCGGCTTGGGAGAAAGCAGCGGAGGCCGCATCAAGAAGAACGCGGTGGCGCTCGGAGACGGCGGGCGCGCCGTCCTCCTGGGCGCCCATGCTGCGCACGATAAGATCCGCCACGGTACTAATAACAATCTCTGCAGTAGATCCTTCTGTGCAAGATGTAGAAACCGATGGCCAGGGATCCTGCGGATGGACCGGGGCCGCATCATGAAGAAGGTCGATCTTGTTCCACACGATCAGGACCCTGGCCGGGCCAAGGCCGCGGAGGGTGGCTTGATCGTCGTCCTGGAGCCCTTCGTTTGCATCAATCACATAAAGAACGAGATCGGACGACACAAGCTCGTCCATTGACCGACGAACCCCTTCCTGTTCGATCTCGCAAGGGGAGGAGGCGATGCCGGCCGTATCGATGAGAAGCACCGGATATCCGGCAATGGAAAGCCACTCCTCGATCGTGTCGCGGGTGGTTCCCGCGCGGGGGGAGACGATGGCGCGCCCGTGGCCGACGAGGAGATTGAAGAGGGACGACTTCCCCGCGTTGGGGCGGCCGGCGATGACGATCCGGATGCCGTCACGAAGGAGGCGGCCCTGCCGGCACGAAGCGGCAAGGGCCCGGCACCGGGCCGAGCATCCGCGAAGGGCGGTCATGAGGGCGGATCGATCGTACGGAACGGGATCTTCCTCCGGGAAATCCAGCGAGGCCTCCAGGACGGCGGCGGTTTCCATTGCGGGCCGCCGCGCCGCCTCCAAGGTCTCGCGCAACGCGCCGCGAAGCTGTCGCAGCGCCATGTCGGCGGAACGGTCCGAATGGGAGCGGATAAGGTCGAGGACGGCCTCGGCCTGGGTGAGGTCGATGCGTCCGTTCAGAAAGGCGCGTCGGGTGAACTCCCCGGGAGCCGCTGGGCGCGCGCCGCATTCCAGCAGTCTCTGAAGGCACCGGGTCGCAGGCATGTGTCCGCCATGACAATGGAACTCCACAACGTCCTCGCCGGTGAACGACCGGGGGCCCCGCATGATCAAAAGAAGAACCTCATCGAGGGGCGCGCCGTGATCCGAGACCACGAAACCATGATGAACCGTGTGGCTGGGGCAGGAGGACGGCGCCGGCCCGTGTCCCCGGAGCGCCCGATCGGCGGCGGCCAGAGCGCCGGGACCGGACAGGCGGACCACGGCGATCCCGGCCGCCCCCGGGGCGGTGCAGATCGCCGCAATGGTGTCGAACAGCGGATCCATCAAGGGCCGGATGTAGCACAAACAGGATTGGAATCAAGAGAAGGCGGGCCTATACTGGGCGTGACGGGCCCGAACACCCGGGCGGTCAAGGCCATGAAGAGCACAGCATTCACAGCGTGCGGGGTTCTGGTTCTGCTCCTCTCCGCGCACCCGGACGGCGTCCTGCCCGCCGCCGCCGAGGACGACGCCGTCAGCGACGGATCAACAACCAACGGGCTGATCTTCAAGAAGCGCACGCGGCGGATGTACACGTCCGAGGTCTCGATCAACCGGCCGGAGGGCGCGGTTTCCGCGCCGGTGGAGGAGGAGAAGGACGACCGGGCCGCGAAGATCGAACCCAACCGGCAAGAAGTCTCCGTCGGCAGGAACTCCGTGCAGCGCACGATGCAAATCACGCCCCGGATGCCTTCGCGGCAGGGAAAGGACAGGAAGAAGGACGAGGAGGATTGGCTCCTCACCCCGCAGCAACGGATTCAGAAGGAGATCGACCTCCTGAGCGGAAAGCAAGAGGAAGAGGAGGAGGAGAGCGCCTACGGCTGGCTTGCGGACGAGGTTGAGAGCCTCCGGGACGAGAAGATCAAGGAACAGGAGCGGCGCAGGAAGCAGGAGGAGGAGGAGGCCGAGGCCGAGGAGATCGCCGCGATCATGGGACGGGACCTGTTCGGGTCCGCGGCGGAGAAGCGGGCCACCGGGCTGCTGCGTGACGATCGGGGCCGCCTGCAACTTCCCGCGGGAAGCGAACAGCGCGGCGGGTTTGGAGCGGACGGGACGAACGGGATTTCCGCGCCGTCGCTTCGGGTTCAAGACGAAGACCGCCGGGACGCGGCCATGGCGCGGCGCCCCGCAGGCGGCGTACGCGGGGCCGATGCGGCGCCGGGCCGGGAGGACGCCAAGGGATCGCCCGCATCATCCACAGCAGGCGGGCCCGGAACCGTCCCCGGAATCGCGGCCAAGACGCCGGACCACGAATCGAACACCGCCGATGGACGAAAGCCGTCCTCGGAACGAGGCGCGCAATCCGCCGAGCTGCAGCCGGTCTCCACCGGCGTGCCCTCGATCTTCTCCTGGAATCAACGATCGGGCGGCGGGTACGCGGGTCTTCCCGCATCGGTTGCGCCCAGCATCATGCCGGCGCAGGGGGCGGCGTCCGCGGGGATCGCAAGCGGAGGGTGGACGGTCAACTCCGGCGGATCGCCAGGTTCACAGGGAAGCCCGGGCGGGCTGAGCCGTCTGAGCGAAACCCGCTACTCCTACACCTCCCCGGGCGCCGGGCTGGATCGGGGCATCCGCGCGTCCGAAGGAAGCCCGGCCGGCGGCGCCGCCACCATCCGCACGCCGTTCATGAGCCCCATGACGCCGGGCTTGCAAGGTGGGTCCGGCTACGGCACCTTGCCGGCGCGCAGGCCCTGACGGAACCGGGGCGCCGAGCCGGCGCCGCGAATCGGATCCGCCGGGAATGCAATGAGGACAGAGAGATGATCCCGAGATACACACGACCGGACATGGCCGCCATCTGGGCCGACGAGAATCGGTTCGCGATCTGGCTCCGCATCGAGATTCTGGCCTGCGAGCAAATGCACCGCCTGGGAGAGATTCCGGCGGCGGATCTCAAGAACATCCGGACGAAGGCGGCGTGCGAGGCGGCCCGAATCGACGAAATCGAATCCCGGGTGCATCACGATGTCATCGCGTTCCTGACCAACGTGGGCGAGCATGTCGGACCGTCGGCGCGGTTCATCCACAAGGGGCTGACGAGCAGCGATGTTCTCGACACCGCCCTGGCCGTCCAGATGGTCCAGGCGGCGGATCTCCTGATTCGCGGGGCCAGGGCCGTGCGTGCCGCCGCGGGCCGGAAGGCGCGAAAGCACAAGTTCACGCCCATGATGGGCCGTTCGCACGGCGTCCACGCGGAGCCGATCACGTTCGGCCTCAAGATGGCCCTCATGTACGACGAGTTCGGGCGCGCGATCGAACGGCTCGAGCGGGCGAAGGACATCGTCCGCGTGGGCAAGCTCTCCGGCGCCGTCGGAACGCACGCCCACCTGGACCCGTCGGTCGAGGCCTACGTCTGCCGAAAGCTGGGACTGCGACCCGCGGCGATTTCGACGCAGGTGCTCCAGCGCGACCGGCACGCGGAGTACCTGGCGGCCCTGGCGCTCGTGGGGTGTTCCGTCGAGCGCTGGGCGCAGGAGTTCCGCCACCTGCAGCGGACCGAGGTCCACGAGGTCGAGGAGTTCTTCGGCAAGGAGCAGAAGGGATCGTCCGCGATGCCGCACAAGAAGAACCCGATCATCGGGGAACGCCTTTGCGGCATGGCGCGCCTGCTGCGCGGATACGCGCTGGCCGGGATGGAGAACGTTCCGCTCTGGCACGAACGCGACATCTCGCATTCCTCCGCGGAGC
>VGWF01000018.1 GCA_016873715.1 Lentisphaerota bacterium
GATTGACCGCCCCCGTCAGACCCCGACGATGCCGAGCGGCGGCGCGGTCCTCCACGCGCCGCCGGTGAAGTCCGGAATCGAGACGGACGCGCCGTCGTTCCGCACCGAGCGTTCCGTCAGCTCGACCAGCGAACTCCACGCGGCGCCGTCGTAGACATCCTGGTCGAGGGGAAGTCCGTTCAGCAGGCAATGGACCAGCCGGTATTCCATGATGTAGTCCATGCCGCCGTGTCCGCCGTTGGCCCGGGCGATTTCGCCGATCTTCGCCCAGAGCGGATGCGTGTGCTGCGCCTTCAGGCCGGCCAGGTCCTTCTCCGGCATCCAGTCGTGGGCCTTGGGTTCCAGCGCCACCCGAAGGGGGAACGACGCCAGGGTGCCCTTCGTGCCCGAGATCAGGTTCAGCCGGCTGTAGGGACGCGGCAGGTGTCGCGCGTACTGGATCATGATCGTGCGACCCCGCTCGGTGCGGACGATCGTCGTGTTCATGTCCCCCGCCGCGTAGGCCACCTTGCCGCGCGGGTCGTTTTCCCCGAACTTCGCGCGGATGTACGGCGTAAGCCCGAACTCGCCCGACTCGAGCGAGACGAGCCGGCTCATGCGATCGCCGCGGTTGATGCCCAGGATCTGGCAGATGGGCCCGAGCCCGTGCGTCGGATACGAGTTCCCGCAATGCAGGCGGTGGTACTCGAGCGGGTAGTTCTTGTAGTACGTCCCGTCCAGCAGCCCGGCGCGCAGTTCGTGGATGTAGCCGCAGTCGCCGTGGACCAGGTCCCCGAGGATGCCGCGGCGGGCCAGGCAGAGGGCGAAGAGCTCGTCTTCTCCGTAGCAGCAGTTCTCGAGCATCATGCAGTGCAGGCGCGAGCGCTCCGCGGCGCGGACCAGCCGCCAGCAGTCCTCGACGGTCATCGCCATCGGGACCTCGGTGCAGACGTGCTTGCCGCAGGCCATCGCGTGCAGGGCCATGGGCGCATGCCAGTGCCACGGCGTGCAGGCGTAGACGAGGTTGACATCCTCCCGCTCGCACAGCCCGCGGAACACCTGCTCGGACCCCGCGTAGATCGCAGGCGCCGGATGCCCCGCCGCCACGATGTCGGCCGCGGCCTTCGCGGCACGGTCCTCGAAGACGTCGCACACGGCGACGATCCGTACGCGCGGGATCCGGCACAGGCGGCGGACGCCGCCGGGCCCCCGGTGGCCGAGCCCGATGAACCCGATTCGAACCTCGTCGAGCGGCGGGGCCCGGAAGCCCATCATCGATCCCCCCGCGCCCGCCCCGCGGACCGTCGCGCAACCGGCCGCGTGGACCATCGACACCGCACCCGTCACCGCTGCGGCCTTCAGGAACTCCCTCCGGTCCGTCCTCATGCGTCCTCCTCCCGACGTCGGCCACCCCGACGGCTCCAGCCTAGAAACTGATCACCTCGGCCCGCCGCACCTTCCGCAGCGCCGCGGCCCGCCAGTCCGCGCCGGACATGCGCAGGGCCAGTTCGACGGCCAGGTGGCGGACCCCGCCGCGCGGCATCGCATGGCGGCCCAGCCCCTGCAGGCACGAGGGACAGTTCGTCAGGATCACGTCCGCCGCGGGGTTCCCGCGCACGGCCCCGCCCAGCGCCTCCGCCTTCCGGTGCAGCATGGCGTGGCTGATGTCCGGCCGCGACATCGCCAGCGTGCCGGCCTCGGAGCAGCAGTGCGGCACCGGCACGAGACGCGCGCCCGCCAGGACCTCGAAGGCCTCCACCGCGCGGCCGTCGAGCGAATCGTGGCACGGCGCGTGGTAGAGGCAGGTCCCGCCCCCGCCCGGCCGCGCGCCGCGCTCCTGCGCGAAGCGGGCCAGGTCGACCACCGGCGCGCCGAAGATGCGGCCGGCCTCCATCTGGCCGAGCGCCTCGCGGCACGTGCCGCACGTCACCACGACCGCGTCGAACGAGAGGTAGGCGAACATCTCGCGGATCTGGGCGAAGACGATCGTGTCGCGCAGCGCGATCCGGCCGTGCGGCTCCCCCTTGGCGTTGGCGCGATGCGGGAACCCGCAGCACAGGAACGGCGGCGGCAGGACGACCCTCGCGCCCATCTCCAGCAGGACGTGCAGCGCGGCAAGGGAGACGTCCGACTGGAGGCGCTCGGAGCCGCACCCGGGGAAGTAGAAGGCGCTGGCCCGCGGCTCGCCCTCCGGCGCGAATACGAGGACCTGGTTCGGGCCGCAGTCGGGCAGCCCGTCGCGCAGCGTGCCCGGCGACGCCGGCGGCACCGGCGAGCGGAGGATGTCCAGCGGGGCGCGCGGGCCGAGCACGCGGGCCGCGGTCCGCTGCGCGAACCCGCCGGCGCGGACGACCGCCGCGCGGAAGGCCCGGTTGAACAGCGGCGAACGGCTCTCGAGATAGCGCAGCGTCGCGCGCGTCGCCGGGGCCGTGTGCTTGTAGCCGCGGGCGACCAGGATCCCCCGCTCCAGCACCGAGACCTCGCCGGTGTCGATCGAGACCGGACACGGCTTCAGGCACTTGTGGCAGATGGTGCAGTGGTCGGCGACGTCCTCGAGCTCGCGCAGGATGCCGAATCGGGCCGACCGCTCGCGCTGGGCGCCGTAGAGCAGCGCCTCGATCAGCGCGCCGATCGCCAGGTTCTTGTTCCGCGGATGGTAGAACAGGCCGCGCGGCGGGTGGAAGACGCAGCAGTTCGGCTTGCACTTCCCGCAACGGACGCACTGCGCGATCTTGAGGGCCAGTTCCTCCAGCTTGCCGAACTGCAGGATCCGCGCCTCGAGCTTCAGCAGGTTGAACGACGGGGTGTAGATGTGCTGGATCACCGCCCGGTCGGACAGCTTGCGCGGGTTCATCCGCCCGTCCGGATCGACGCCGGCGCGGTAGGCGTCGAGGTCGCGGAGGAACCCCTCGTCGAGATACCGGAGCTTGGTGATGCCGATGCCGTGCTCGCCGGAGCAGACGCCCCCGAGACGGGCGACCTCCGCCATGACCCGGTCGACCACCCGCTCGGCGCGGCGCATCATGATCCGGTCGTTCGACATCACCGGGATGTTCACGTGCACGTTGCCGTCGCCGGCGTGCATGTGCGTCGCGATGACGATGCGCCGGCGGCGCACGTCCTCGTGCAGCTCGCCGAGCTCCGCGACCAGCGCCTCGTAGCCCTGCAGGAGGCCCTCGAGCTCGGCGCGCGCCGCGGACGGCACGGCCATCGAGCGGAGGTCCTCCGGACCGGCCGCGGCGAGGCGCGCCTGGGCCCGCTCGCACACGTCGACGGCGGGCGCGACCTTGTCCGCCAGCCACGGCGAGCCGGCGCGGGACGGGGCCTCGCGCAGGAGCGCCGCCGCGCGGACGAGGAAGACGTGCTGCGCGTGCCGCTCCTCCTCCAGGTTCACCTCCGCGCAGATCCGCGCGAAGTCCGCCAGGGCGTCGAGCGGAAGGACGACGTCCTCGTTGAGCTTGAAGGCATTCGTCCGCGCGGCGATCGCGCCGAGCTTCTTCCGGTCGTCCCAGAAGAGACGCGCCTCGGCGCGGTCCCGGGCCTCGAACAGGTGCGTGTTGTCGTGGCCCGCGAGCAGCGCGCGGATGCGCGCCACGCCGCGCGCGACCTGCGCGTCGTCGCGGCCGACGATGTCGACGAGCAGCACGGCCTTCGGCGTGCCGGCGCGGGCCGCCTTGACCTGGTAGCCGATGGCCCGGACGTACTCGTCGTCGAAATGCTCGAGCGCCTGGAGCACCTCCTCGCCGCCGAGGGGGAACGCGCCGACGATCCGGTGGATGACGCGGCTGGCCTCGTCCATGTCGGGCCCGAAGAACTCGAGGCAGAGGGTCGCCACGGCCTCGTAGCGCGGGTAGAGGACAAACTCGGCCGACGTGATGACGCCGTCGGTGCCCTCCTTCTGCACGCCGGGAAGCCCCTGCAGCGCCTTGTTCGTGATGTCCTTCCACAGTCCCCGACGCTTGATGGCGTCGCCGCGCAGGTCCAGCGTTCGGACGACCGCGCCGTCCGCGCCGGCGATCGTCCACGACAGGACGTCGTCCGGCAGGATCTTGCGCAGCGGGTGGTTCGTCCGCCGCACGGTCCAGCGGACCCCGCCGGGCATGGCGATGGAGTAGCCGAGGAGGTTGTCCAGACATGACCCCCAGAGCACCGCGGTCTTCCCGCCGGCGTTCTCGGCGATGTTCCCGCCGATCGTGCTGGCCCAGGCGCTGGTCGGATCGGTGGCGAAGACGAGGCCGCGCTCGGCGGCGTGGTCCATCGCGTGCTCGGTGATGACGCCGGCCTCCAGCCGCAGGACCGATCCGGTCGTCCGGCCGCCGTCGGGCCCGACGAACTCCCGGACCTCGATGCCGTGGATGCGGTCGAGCTTCTCGGTGTTGACGACGATGCAGTCCGGCTCCAGCGGCACGGCCCCGCCGGTCAGGCCGGTGCCGGCGCCCCGCGGCACGGCGTGGAGGTCGAGCGAGGCGATGGCGGTCAGCAGCGGGGCGACCTGGGCCTCCTCCGTCGGCATCACGACGGCCAGCGGGAGGTGGAGGCGCCAGTCGGTCGCGTCCGTGCAATGGCTGACCCGGGCGAAGGCGTCGAAGAGGACGTTCTCGCGGCCGACGACGGCGCCGAGGCGCGAGGCGATCCGCTGGCGCTGCCGGGGCACCGCCGCGATCTCGCGCTGGAACGACTCGATCAGGCCGCGGCAGGCGGAGAGCACGCCGATGACGAGATCGTCGCCCCCCGAGTGCTTCTCGATGATGGCGAGATCGTCCGCCAGATCGCGGTACAGCCGCCGCCGCCGCGCCGGGTCGGCCACGATCTGCTCGTAGAGGTAGGCGTTCCGCCGGTGCACGAGCACCTCGCCGATGACCCGCAGCAGGAGGCGCGCGGAGCGCCCCGTGACGCGGCGGGAGCGCAGCGCCTCGAGTTTCTGCCACACGTCCTCGCCGAGGATCCAGGCGATCGCCTGGCGGTCGTCGGCGGACGTGTAGTTGAACGGGATTTCGCGGTGGCCGAGATCCGGATTCACAACGCCCGATCGTGCAGGATTGCGGCGGGTGAATCAAACCGCTTCAGTGGAACAGCATCGCGACCCCGGCGAACGCGAGGACCGCGCCGGCGACCGACCGGACCGTGATCCGCTCGCGATGGATGAAGTGGCTGACGGGGATGATCAGGACCGGCGTCGTCGCAGCGAACGTCTGCGCCAGCCCGGCCGGGATCAGGGTCATGGCGTACATCAGCAGCCACACGCCGGCGACGGGCCCCGCGGCGGCGCCGAGCGCAACCGTCGCAACCGCCGTGCGATCGCGGAGGGCGGCCCGGAGGCGCGGCCCCTCCCGGCGGAGCGCGGCGAAGACTAGGAAACCGGCGGCGCCGGCCAGCACGCGGATCGCCGTGGCGTCGAACGCGGAGTCGATCGTCCGCAGCCCGACCTTGGCGACGGTCATCCCGGCGGCCTGTCCGACCGCCCCGCCGAAGGCCAGCGCCCCGCCGCGCCAGGTGAACCGCAGCGGGGTTCCGGCCCCCTGCCGCTCGGTCACCACCACCGCCACGCCGGCGAGGGTGACGGCCATGGCCGCCATCTCGAACGGCGTCAGCCGCTCGCCGAGGAAGACCGCCGCCAGCACGGCGGTCATCGGCGGCGCGAGGGACATGATCAGCAGGCTGTGGCGGGGGCCGATCTCCACGAGCGCCCGCATCAGGCACAGGTCGCCGAAGAAGAAGCCGACGAGGCCCGAGAGGGTCATCCACAGCCAGCCGGACGCGGAGGCGTCGAACGGGAGCGGCCGGCCGTCGACCGCCAGTCCGATCGCCGCGAAGAGCGCCAGCGCGATCGTCATGCGGATCACGTTGACCGGCAGGGAACCGATCCGCGCCCCGGCCAGCGAGAACGACGTCGCGCTGACGGTCCAGCAGACCGCCGTCAGCACCGCCGCCCATTCGCCGGAGTGCGCCATGAGGACGCTAGTCGAACCGCGGCGGGACTTCCCACATGTCGACCGAGCGTCCCATGCGGTCCTTCAGCGTCCGGGTGGCCTTGGCCAGTTCGTCCACCGTGCCGGGCGGAAGCATCAGGCCCCCGGCCCGCGCGTTGCGGCGCGACTGCAGGGCGTTCTCGGACCCGACGATGGCGGCGGCGACCCCCTTCTGGGCGCTCAACCACGACAGGGCGACGCTGCCCATCGGCTCGCCGAGATCCGCCGCGATGCGACGGATCGCGGCGATGGCCTCGAAGGTCTCCTTCTCGAACCCCGCCTGCTTGTGCGGCGCATCCGCGCGCGTGTGGTTGAAATGGCGCGCCTTCGCCACGCGCGGGGGGACGTCGTCCGGCCGTTCGTAGCGCCCCGTGAGCAGCCCCAGGAACAGCGGCGCCCGGCAGAGCACCGACATCTGCTGCTTCACGCACAGCGGAAGCACGTCGGCCTCCGCCGCGCGGAACAGCAGGTTGTAGCTGACCTCGGTGCAGACCGGCGGCGTCGGGCACTTGATCGCGCGGGCGAGGTTGTGGGCGCCGTAGCGGCAGACGCCGATGGCGCGGATCTTGCCCTGTTCCCGGAACTTGTCGAGCTGGCCGAGGATGTCCGACGCCGGCAGCCGGGGGTGCGGAAGATCGACCATGTAGAGGTCGATGTGGTCCGTCTGGAGGTTCTGAAGGCTGCGGTCAAGCGCCAGGCCCAGTTCCCGGGGCGGGTGGTTTTCGGGACCCGTCTTGGTCGCGAAGAACACGTGATCGCGCACCTCGCAGAGCGCCGAACCGATCCGCCGCTCGCCGAGGCCGTCGCCCTCGGAGTCGGACATGACGAAGAGATTGACGCCCTCGTCGAACGCCGCCTCGATCGCCCCGAAGGCGTCGTCGTCCGACGGCGGCTCCTCGCCCGGCCGCCCGCTGATCGCGTAGGCCCCGAACGCGATCGTCGACACCTTCATGTCCGTCTTGCCCAGCTGAACGTATCTCATGGCACCCGACTCCCGCCGCCGGCCGGCGGCAACCCGATGGACAGAATCGATGGAGCAAGACTACTCCCTCACCGTGCTCCCGTCGATATCGCCCCCGCCCCCTGCGCCCCGTCCCTCGCCCCTCCTCTTCGCCCCTCACCCCTCCGGCGGCACCGCCTCGACGACGCGGTCGTCCGCGCGGGCGCGGATGGCGCCGCCGGGCGGCACGACGATGAACGCGTCCTCCTCCCACGGGCCGTTGACCAGGAGACGGAGGACCGTGAGGTCGCCGTCCATCGACACGAAGCGCCAGCCGCGCGACTCCGCCCGCGCCCGGGCCTCCGGCTCGAAGACGGCGTCGGGGCCGACCCCGGTGCGGATGTAGAGCATCTGCGAGTAGTGCGTCGCGCCGCCCCCGAGCGTCTCGGCGATGTAGGCCGCGTTGTCCTCGCCGTACTCGCGGACGAGTTCGTCGTACGACAGGTCGAGCCCGAGCTGGTGCGGAATGCCCGCCTGGCGCAGCTCCCCCTGCGCCTCGCCGCGCTCGATCCAGCCGGGCGTGAGGAAGTAGGTGCCGGGATGCGCGTCGAAGACCTCGCGGTAGCGCCGGTGCCCGCCGACGAAGAGGCCGATGCAGTCGTGCGAGCGCGGCAGCACCAGCGGAAGCCCGCGCGCGCGGACGCCGGCCAGCCCGTTGTTGCAGAGTCCGTAGCCGAGCAGGATGCGGTCGTACCCCGCCGCGTCCACGGCGTCCACCCGCGCCTGCAGCCGCTCCCGCATCTCCGCCGACTTCATGTCGTGCAGGCCCTTCGGGATGAACTCGAGGTCGATCGTGTGCGGCGAGGCGGCGGCGAGCGAACACAGCTCCCTCTGGAGCACCTCGCAGGCGATCAGTTTCAGACGCATGGCGCTAGGTTCCTTCCTCGCGGCCCCGAATTCAAGCCGCCGGCCGGGCTCGAATCCCCGACGGACTCGAGGCGCAGCGGCGCGGGGTCGCGGCCGGATCCATGCAGGCGTCGGGCGGGGTGGGCCCGAGCACGGTGTGCCGGCCGGTGATGGGGGCCGGCGCACGCGGCGGGCCTACGCGCCATCGCCCGGCGGCTCCCCACGGCCCGGGTCGGAGCGGAAGACGACGCGGTCGAACGGGACCTCGGGGACCGCCGCACGGATGCGCGCGAGGAGGTCCCGGAGCCCGCGCTCCGCCTCGAACTGGATGACCGGATGGTCCGTGAAGACGACCAGCGTCCGGCCGCGGATGCCCTCGGACGGACCCGGCCGCAGGTGGGCGGCGTAGCGCGGACCGACGATCTGCGGCCAGGCTTCCGCCAGGCGCGCCTTCCACGGCGGGGCGGCGCGGCAGACATCCTCCCAGAGGCGCGGCAGGAGATCCGCCACCTTGCGCGACGCATCAACGGGCGGGGGCGCGCGCCTCGCACCCGAGCTGGGCCAGATGCCGTCCGGGGGGCGGCGTTTCATGCGACCTCGCAGAGGATCCCCTTGAGATAGCCGCTCTCGGGGAACGTCGCCAGTTCGGGGTGGTCGAAGGGCTGCCCCGAGCGGCCGATGATCCGCACGTCGCGCCGCGCATCCACCGCGGCCCAGCGGAGCATCGTGGTGAAGTCGTCCTCCGACACCAGCCCCGAGCACGAGTAGGTCGCGAGGATCCCGCCCGGGGCGAGCAGCTTCATCGCGAGGAGGTTGATGTCCTTGTAGGCCCGCATGCCGCGCTCCTTCTGCCCGGCGCTGAAGACGAAGCGCGGCGGATCGAGCACGATCAGGTCGAACGTGCGGCCCTCGTCGCGGAACCGGCGCAGCGCCGTCGGGACGTCGGCCTTGCGGTAGTCGACCGGGATCGCCGTCCCGTTCATCGCGTGGTGCCGGCGCGCGGCGTCCAGCGCGGCCTCGGACGAGTCGAGCCCGGTGATCTCCGCGGCCCCCGCGCGGGCGGCGGGCACCTCGAAGGCGCCGGAGTAGCAGTAGCCGCTCAGCATGCGCCGGCCGGGCGCCCACGCGGCGACGCGGCGACGGTTGTCGCGCTGGTCGAGGAAGAAGCCCGTCTTCTGCCCGCCCGCGGGGTCGGCCTCGAAGGCGCAGCCGTTCTCGCGGAAGCGGACCGGACCGGTGTGCGTGCTGCGCGCGGCCAGGGCGGCCGGGTCGACCCCCTCGCGCTCCGCCGCGTCGGGCTCGGCCGCCACGACGACCGCCGACAGGCCGGTCGCGTCGCGCAGCGCGGCGAGGATGTCGTCCATCCAGGCCTCGACCGCGGCGGCATGGACGCGGAGCGAGAGGACCTCCGCGTAGCGGTCGACGATGAGTCCCGAGACGCCGTCGGCCTCGGAGAACACGAGCCGGAAGGCGTCGGTATCGGTGGGACCGTGCTTCGCCACGCGGGCGGCACGCCGGGCCACGGCCTCCCGGATGCGCGCCGCCACGAGGTCCGGTCCCGCGGCGGTGTCCGGCCGCCACGAGTAGAGCCGGAGGGCGAGGTCGGCCCCGGGATGGAAGACGCCGGAGGCCAGCCAGTCGCCGCCCGAGGAGAGAACATCGGCCACGGCCAGGCCCTCGCCCGCGCCGCCGGCATCGGCGATGGCACCGGAGAAAACCCACGGGTGCCGGTTGAGAACGCTGCGTTCCCGTCCCGGCTTCAGGCGGACCGTGATGCGCGGAAGATCCATGGCCCGATCCTATCACAGACCGGCCGCAGCCCAGGCGGCGATCCGCTCGACGTCGCCGGCGCCGATCACGAGCAGCAGGTCGCCCGGACGGAGGTCCGACCGGAGCGCCGCCCAAGCCGCTTCCAGCGAACCGGCGGGCTCGACCGGCACGCCGCCCTGCCGGCGGAATTCCGCCAGGAGATCGTCGGACGTCCCGCCGGGCAGCGGGGCCTCCGAGGC
This sequence comes from Lentisphaerota bacterium, assembly GCA_016873715.1. Classification (GTDB taxonomy): domain Bacteria; phylum Verrucomicrobiota; class Kiritimatiellia; order PWTM01; family PWTM01; genus VGWF01. Next base: position 9,804 of record VGWF01000018.1, read on the forward strand.
GGCGTAGACGGGCGCGAGAACCAGCCGGTCCACGCCGCGGAACGCCGGAGGGAACTGCGGACCGAGCGCGCGCGTCCGCGTGTAGCGATGGGGCTGGAAGACCGCGACGAGCCGGTCGAACGCGAACCCCTCGCGAACCGCGTCCAGAAGCGCGCGGATCTCCGCCGGATGGTGGGCGTAGTCCGAGAAGACGCGGATCCCGCCGCGATCGAGGAACGGCTCCAGGCGGCGGCGGGCGGGCCGGAACCCGGCCAGCGAATCGAGCACCGGGCCCGGGGACGCGCCCGCGGCCAGCGCCGCCGCAATGGCGCCAAGGGCATTGAGCACGTTGTGCCGTCCGGGCACGGGCAGGCGCGCGCGCCCGAGCCGGCCGCCGAAGGCCACGACGTCGAACTCCTGCGCCGTCCCGTCGACCCGCCTCGCCTCGCCGCGCACGTCGGATGCCGGGTCGAGGCCGAAGCCGACGGCACCCGCGCGCCGGCCGGCGATCCGCGTGGCGACCTCGTCGTCCCGGCCGTAACAGACCGTGCCCCGCGTGCGCGCGACGACCGACTCGAAGACCGCGTGGAAGGCGGCGACGTCTTCGAAGTGCTCCATGTGGTCGAAGTCGACATTGGTCACGATCGCGATCTCGGGCGCGTAGAGCGCGAGGGTCCCGTCGCTCTCGTCGGCCTCGACGACGAGCCAGTCCGACGTTCCCGTCCCGGCCACGCCGCCCAGGATGTCCACCTCGCCGCCGATGCAGAACGACGGATCCAGACCCGCGGCGCGGAACGCCTGCGCGGCCATCGTCGTGGTGGTCGTCTTCCCGTGGGTCCCGCAGACGGCGACGCCGCGCGCCGTGGCGACAACCGCGGCGAGGGCTTCGCCGCGCGCGCTGACCGGCACCGCGGCGGCCAGCGCCGCGCGGACCTCGGGATGCGTGGCCGGCACCGCGGCCGTCCGGACGAGCCAGTCGGGCGGCGGCGCCACGTGGGCGGGACCGTGTCCGAGGGCGACCGCGATGCCGGAGGCCTCGAGCGAATCCGTCAGCCGGTTCCGGGCGGTATCGCACCCGGTGACCCGCATCCCGCGGGCGGCGAGGAGGCGGGCCAGGCCGGCGACGCCGACGCCGCCGATGCCCATGCAGTGCACGGTGCCGCCGCGCCGGAGCGCCGACTGCGCCCGTTCAAGCGGATTCGGAGACGTGTTCATGCGCGACCTGCTCGACGAGGTTCGCCAGGGCCTCGGCGCCGTCGGTCCGTCCGCCGCGCGACAACGCCGTACGCATGCGGCCGAGCCGCGGCCTCGCCTTCATCATGCCCGTCAGGTACTCGGCCAGCCACCCGCAGTCGAGGTCCTTCTCCTCGACCATGTCCGCGGCGCCGTGCTTGGCCATCGCCTTCGCATTCGCGAACTGGTGATTGCGCGCCGCGAAGGGATACGGCACCAGCAGGGCGGGCAGCGCGAAGATCATCAGTTCCGTGCAGGTCGCGGCGCCCGAACGGCAGATCGCGAGGTCCGCCTGCCGGTACATCGAGGCGATGTCGTGCGAGAAGGCGTGCACCTCGTGCGCGACGCCGGCGGCCTCGTAGGCGGAGCGCACGCGCGCCTCGTCCGCCGTGCCCGTCAGGTGCAGGAACCGCATCGCCCGGCCGTCGCGCCCCAGCATGCGCACCGTCTCGGTGACGGTCTCGTTGAGGCGCCGCGCGCCGCGGCTGCCGCCGGTGACCAGCACCGTGAAGAGGCCGCCCGGGGCGCGTTCCCCGTGCGCCGCGCGGCGGTCGATGAGGTCCTGCCGCAGCGGCATGCCGGTGATCGTGATCTCGCGGCGGGGGAGGTAGTAGCGCGTCTCCTCGAAGACGGCGGCCACGGCGGCGGCGCGGCGCGACAGCATCGCCACGGCGCGCCCGGGGATGACGTTGGACTCGTGCAGCACCACGGGGATGTCGAGCTTGAACGCCGCGCGCGCGGGCCCGACGGAGGCGTAGCTGCCCATCGCCAGGAGCACGTCGGGCGGCTCCTTCGCCATCACGCGGTGGCAGGTGCGCGAGGCCCGCAGCAGCGAGAGCGACGTGCGGACCACGCGCCACCCGGGCAGGCCGGCGGTGAACCCCTCGGCGGGCACGGTGTGCACGGGGCCGTCCCATCCCCGCACCGCCGACGCCTCGACGTCCTTGCCCGCGAGCCACAGGGTGACCGCGTGCCCGCGGTTGCGCAGCACCGCGGCCGTCGCCAGCCCCGGGAAGATGTGGCCGCCGGTGCCCCCGCACGCCAAGTGCACGTTCCATCGTCTCGTCGTCCCGTCGTTGCGCCCGTTTCCATGGTCAGGTCCATCCGTCCCATCCGCGCCGCTCCAGCACCTCGCCGGCGAGGTACAGGGACCCGGCGATGCAGACCCAGCCGCCGGCCTCTCGCGCCCAGTCGAGCGCGGCGGCGAGACCCGCGTCGACCGAATCTGCCGCCTCGGCGCCGATCCCGGCCGCGCGGGCGGCGTCGCGGAGAGCCGCCGGCGGCGCGGCGCGTTCGCAGCGCACCGGCACCGTCCAGCACCGGGTCGCCGCCGGGGCGATCGCCCGGAAGAACCCGGCGGCATCCTTGTCCGCCATCACGCCGGCCACAAGCCCGATCGGACGCCCGCCGCGCAGCTCGTCCAGCGCGCCGGCCAGCGCCCGGGCGCCATGGGGATTGTGCGCGCCGTCGAGGAGGACCGGCGGATCCCGGTCGAGCACCTGGAGACGCGCAGGCCATCGTACGGACTCGAGGCCCCGCACAAGGGACGCCGCGCCGACCGCCACCCCGGTCGCATCGCCGAACGCCTCGACGACCGCGACGGCGACCGCCGCGTTGGCGGCCTGGTGCCGGCCGAGGAGCGGAAGGCGCACCGGCGGGAAGTCGGTCTGCGACGTCGAGATCGACAGGCGCTGCCCGTCCAGCCCGGCGGGCCGGCGCCGCACCGACACCGCGGCGGCGGCATCGATCAGCGTCGATCCGGCGGCGGATGCGGCGGCACGGATCACGGCGACGGCGTCCGGGTGCGTCGCGCCGCAGACGACGGGGCGCCCCGGCTTGACGATGCCGGCCTTCTCCGCCGCCACCGCCGCAATCGTCCGCCCGAGGTACTCGCCGTGGTCGAGGTCGACCTCGCAGATCGCGGCGACGAGCGGGTCGACGACGTTCGTCGCATCCCAGCGTCCGCCCAGCCCCGTCTCGATCACCGCCGCCTGCACGCCCGCGCGCCGGAAGTGCTCGAACGCGACGGCGGTGCCGATCTCGAAGAAGGTCGCCTCCCCCGCCCCGCCGCCGGCAGCCCGCGCCGCCTCCGTCTCGACGGCATCGATGCAGGCGGCGAGGTCGGCGTCGCCGACCGGCGCCCCGTCGACGCGGATGCGCTCGTGGAAACGGACGAGGTGCGGCGAGGTGTAGAGCCCGGTGCGGACTCCCTCCGCGCGCAGGATCGACTCGACCATCGCGCAGACCGAACCCTTGCCGTTCGTCCCCGCGACGTGAACGGCGGCGAAGGCGCGCTCGGGGCGGCCGAGGAGGTCGAGGATGCGCCGCACCCGCTCCGTGCCCGGCCGGATGCCGTGCGTCGCGCGCAGGTACAACCGCCCGAGGGCCGCATCGAGTGAGGCGGGAGAGGTCACCGGCGCACGCGGGCGGCGGTCAGGCCGACGCCGGGGTCGCCGCCGGCGCCCCGGTCATGTACGACAGGATGCCGACCAGCGTCGCCTTCAGATCGCGCCGGTGGAGCACCATGTCGAGCAGCCCGTGCTGGAGGAGGAACTCCGACTTCTGGAAGCCGGGCGGCAGCTCCTGCTGCGTCGTCTCCCGGATCACGCGCGGACCCGCGAAGCCGATCAGCGCGTTCGGCTCGGCCAGGATCACGTCGCCGAGCGTCGCGTAGCTCGCCATGACGCCGGCGGTCGTGGGATTGGTCAGGACCGTGATGTAGGGCAGCTTCGCGGCGGCATGCCGCGCGACGGCCGCGCTGGTCTTGGCCATCTGCATGAGGCTGAGCATGCCCTCGTACATGCGGGCGCCGCCGGAGGTGCAGACCACGACGACCGGGAGCTTCCGCGCCGTGCCCCGCTCGATGGCGCGGGTGATCTTCTCGCCCACGACCGAGCCCATGCTGGCGCCGAGGAACGAGAAGTCCATCACCGCCAGCGAAATCGCGTGCGGGCCGATGCGGGCGCCGCCGCAGGTGACCGCGTCCTTCTGGCCGGTCTTGCGCATGTTCTGCTCGAGCTTCTCCGCGTAGGACGCCTCGCCCACGAAGTCCAGCGCATCGGCGCTCCGGAGGTCCGCGTCCCACTCCTCGAAGGAGCCGGGCTCGGTGAGAAGGGCGATGCGCTCCTCGCGGCCCAGGGGAAAGTGATGGTCGCACTTGGGGCACACGCCGAGCGCCTCGGCGAGTGCGTTCTTGTAGATCATCTCGCCGCAGGACGGGCACTTGACCCAGAGCCCGTCGGGGATGTCGCGTTTGCGGACCTTGACGGTCGCGTAGTTCGTCTTCTTCCCGAAAAGCGCCATATGCCGGAATCCTCCGTCCGCCGCCCCGGGCGCACCGGTCAACCGCGTGCGACCGTGACGGCCGAAACCGATGCCGCACCGCCGGCCTTCAGGGCCGCCGCGCACTCGTTGGCGGTCGCCCCGGTGGTCATGACGTCGTCCACCAGCAGCACCCGGCGACCGCGCAACGGGCACATCCTGCGCGCCCGAAACGCGCCGCGGACGTTATCAGCCCGCCCGGGGACTGTCAAACGGGTCTGGGTCGGCGTCGGCTTCACCCGGACCGCCGTTCCGCGGGCGGGAAGGCCCAGCCGCCGCGCGAGATCCCGCCCCAGTTCCGCGGATTGGTTGAAGCCGCGCATCCGGCGCCGCGTCGCATGCAGCGGCACCCAGGTCACCAGGTCGAACGCCAGGGCCGGGAAATGCACCCGCACCGCGGCCTCGAGCAACGCCCCGAGGTCGGAAACAACCCAAAGGTGGTTGTTGTACTTCAGGTTCCGAATGGCCTCCCCGGCGGCCCCCTCGTAGCGGACGGCCGACCGGGCCCGGTCGAAGCCGGCGGACCGCCCCGCGCACAGCGCGCAGGTGAAGGCGTGATCCACACGGCCCGAGACCGGATCGCCGCAGCGCTCGCAGAAGGGGGGCTGGATGAACTGGAGGTCGGCAAGGCAGTCCCAGCACAGGTGATGACCGTCCGCCGTCACCTCCGCCCCGCAGCCCGCGCAGACGCGCGGGAACACCAGATCGAGCAACGGTCCGATCATGCGTCGCCGCCTCCGGCCCGATCATGGCGCACCGCGGGCGGCCGCGCGAGCCGAAACGGAGGGGGCGCGGGCCGCGCGGCCAGCGCTCGCCCGGCCCCCCTCTCCCGGTTCCCGTTTCCCGCCCCTACCGGCGCACCGAACCGAACGAGCGCACGCCGCGGAACGGACGCGCGCCATGCCCGCCGCCCGGATGGCCGCCGCCGCCATGCCCGCCGCGGGGGGCGGCGTGCGAACGGCCCGGCTGTCCGCGACCGGTCTTGGGCGGCGGACGCGCCGCGGCGCCCGTCGCGTTGCGGGCGGTCTCGGAATGGAACGGGTGGGCGGACTCCACGGGCACGGGGCGGCGGACCAGCCGCTCGATCGAACGCAGGTCGTCGCGTTCCTCGGCGCAGCAGAACGAGATCGCATCGCCGTCCGCCCCCGCGCGGGCCGTGCGGCCGATGCGGTGGACGTAGGTCTCCGGCTCCGCGGGCAGGTCGTAGTTGATCACGTGCGTGATCCCGTCGACATCGATGCCGCGCGCGGCGATGTCCGTCGCGACCAGCACGCGGACGCGCCCGGCCTTGAAGCCCGCCAGCGCGCTGGTGCGCGCGGACTGGCTCTTGTTGCCGTGGATGGCCGAGGCGGGGACCCCGACGCGCCCGAGTTTCTCCGCGACGCGGTTGGCGATGTGCTTCATCCGCGTGAACACGATCACGCGGTCGATCCCGGGATCGCGCAGCAGGTGCGCGAGGAGGTCGTCCTTGCGCGGCTTGTCGACGAACATCACCGACTGCGCGATGCGCTCCACCGCCGGAGCCTCGGGCCGGATCGCAACGTGCACGGCGTCGCGCACGAGCGTCCGGGCGAGTTCGACGACCTCGGGCGCGAGGGTCGCCGAGAAGAACAGCGACTGGCGCCGCGCGGGCAGCGCCGCGATGACCTTGCGGATGTCGCGGATGAAGCCCATGTCCAGCATGCGGTCGGCCTCGTCCAGGACGAAGATCTCGACCGCGTCCAGCCTGGCGAACCCCTGCTGCATCAGGTCCAGCAGGCGGCCCGGCGTCGCGATGGCGATGTCCACGCCCCGGCGCAGCGCCTGCACCTGCGGGTTCTGCCCCACCCCGCCGAAGATCACGGTGTGCGTGACGCCGCGGACGTGGCGTCCGTAGGTCTTCACGCTGTCGCCGATCTGCGCGGCGAGTTCCCGGGTCGGCGCGAGGATCAGCACGCGCGGGCGCATCGACGCGGCGGGCCGGGGGTGCGTCACCAGGTGCTGCAGGATCGGCAGCACGAACGCCGCCGTCTTGCCGGTGCCGGTCTGCGCGCAGCCGAGCAGGTCGCGCCCCGTCAGCAGGTGCGGTATCGACTGCACCTGGACGGGCGTCGGCGTGGTGTAGCCCTCCTCCGCCACCGCGCGCCGGATCGGCGGCAGGAGCAGGGAGAAGACATCCCCCGACGGCGCCGCGGACGGCGCGGGCGGATGCGGGGCCGGACCGCGGGATGCCGCGGTCCAGGGGGCGGCGTGGATGGAGACGGGGGCCCCGGGAACCGGGGCCGGGCCTGCCAGGGCAGGCGAATGGGCACTACGGGCTTCGTTCATCGTTTCGTACTTTCGTCCGGGGTTCATCTGCATCTTCCGCCCGCCGGACGCGTGGAGAAAAGAGGGCTGCGCGATTCGTTGCGCTGAAGGCACACAGGAGGGAAATCGATCCTGCGAAACCAAGGCCTGCGCCGGGGCTGTCGAGCCGCCGACGACACAGGCATCCTACGCCACCACCCGCCGGACGTCAACCTCGCGTCGCCTTTTCCGTGTATGGTAGTCTCACGCCAAGCGGGAGAACCACGATGTCGCGGTTGACGAGATTCAGCGTGTCGCTCGACGGGGACCTGGTGCGGACCTTCGACCGGCGCATCGCCGAGCAGGAGATCCCCACGCGGTCGAAGGCCATCGGAGACCTCATCCGCCAGAGCCTGATCGCCCGCGATTGGGTCGAGGGCCGCGAGGTCGCCGGGGCCGTGATCCTCGTCTACGACCATCACCTCGCGGACGTCGTGCGCAAGATCAACGCCGTCCAGCACGATTTCCACGACCGGATCCTCGCGACGCAGCATTTCCACCTCGACCACGACAACTGCCTCGAGATCGTCGCGGTGCGCGGCAGCCCGGCGGACATCGAGCCCCTGACGCGCCGTCTCCGCGCGCTGAAGGGCATCAAGAGCGTCTCCCTCGCCACCGCCACGACGGGACAGCACCTGCCATGAACCTCGGACGCTTCTCCATGGGCATCGGCGACCGGTTCGCGCGCCAGGGCCGCGCCCAGCTCTCCGCCTTCGTCGAGGCCCGGCACGCCGGCATCGACGTCACCCCCGTCTGGAACAAGTCGCACCGCGAGCACTCGATCGTGGGCTCCGTCCCCGCCGACGTCCGCCGCGAGGCCGACGCCGCCGTGCAGGCGCTCGGATGGACCGGCGGGTACCGCGTCGACGCCGACCACATCGGGCTCGGCACCGTCGATGCCTTCCTCGCCGCGAGCGATTTCTTCACGCTCGACGTCGCCCACTTCATCGGCCGGCCGGCTCCCGAGGACGACATCCGCGCGTTCTGCAGCCGCCACGCCGCCCTCGCCCGCGAGATCGCCCTCCCCGGCCTCGACCGTCCCATCGTCGTGACCGCCGCCGCGATCGAGGCCGCCGCCCGCAAGTTCCTGCTCGCCGTGAAGGAGGCCGGGCGGACCCACCGCCACATCGAAACCGCCCGGGGGGCGGACACCTTCATCACCGAGGTCTCGATGGACGAGACCGACCTCCCCCAGACGCCCGCCGAGCTGCTGCTCATCCTCGCCGCCATCGCCGACGAGCGCATCCCGGCGCAGACGATCGCGCCGAAGTTCACCGGCCGGTTCAACAAGGGCGTCGACTACGAGGGCGATCCGGAGATCTTCGCCCGCGAGTTCGAGGCCGACGTCGCCGTCGCCGCCTTCGCCGCGCGCGAGTTCGGCCTCCCGGCCGGTCTCAAGCTGAGCGTTCACTCCGGCAGCGACAAGTTCAGCCTCTATCCGCACCTGCGCGCGGTCCTGCACCGCACCGGCGCCGGGCTGCACCTGAAGACCGCCGGGACGACGTGGCTGGAGGAGCTGATCGGCCTCGCGGCGGCCGGCGGCGAGGGCCTGGCCGTCGCCCGGGACGTCTACGCCGGCGCCCTCGCCCGCTACGACGAGATGGTGACCCCCTACGCGGCCGTGATCCACGTCCGCCGCGACGAGCTGCCGCCGGTCGCGGACGTGATGCGGATGAGTGCCTTCGACTTCACGTCCGCCCTGCGCCACGACCCGCGGAACCCGCGCTTCAACTCCCAGTTCCGCCAGTTCCTGCACGTGAGCTACAAGGTCGCCGCGGAAATGGGCCGCCGCTTCCCCGACGCGCTCGACGCCTGCGAGGCGACGGTGGCCGGCAACGTGCGGACCAACATCCTCGACCGCCATCTCCGCCCCGTGTTCGGGTGAGGGGGCGGGCGGCGGGCCGAGGGCTCAACCGCACCGGTTCCAGCAGTAGGTGCACAACCGCGACAGCGGAAGGCCGATCGCCGACGCCATGTCGTCGAGGCGCTGGTACAGGACCGAGCTCAGGCCCAGGGTCTCGCCGATCCTCGAAAGCATCTCGCGGTACTGCGGCGTGTCGGGGTCGCAATACGCCGCGGGCGGCTCGCCGTCGTGCCCCTCCATCTCGCGCACGATGCGCCGGGCGATCAGGTCGAACTCCGACTTCGACCGCGAGAAGTTGAGGAACGGGCACCCGTGCATCAGCGGCGGGCACGCCGGGCGCATGTGGACCTCGCGCGCGCCGGCCTCGAAGAGCCGCCGGATCGTGTCGCGAAGCTGCGTTCCGCGGACGATCGAGTCCTCGCAGAAGAGGATCCGCTTGCCATGGATCAGCTCCGGCACGGGGATGAGCTTCATGCGCGCAACGAGGTCGCGCACCTTCTGGTTCTGCGGCATGAAGCTGCGCGGCCACGTCGGGGTGTACTTGACGAACGGCCGGCGGTACGGCACGCCCGCCTCCGCCGCGTAGCCGAGGCCGTGCCCGACGCCCGAGTCCGGGATGCCCGCGACGGCATCCACCTCGATCCGCTCGCGCAGCGCCAGCAGCGCGCCGCTGCGGTTGCGCATGTCCTCGACGTTGCGCCCCTCGTAGGTCGAGGCCGGGTAGCCGTAATAGACCCACAGGAACGCGCAGACCCGCATCTCGGCGCGCGGCGGCACGAGCGTTTCGGCGCCCTCGGCGGTCAGCCGCACGACCTCGCCGGGGCCGAGGTCGCGCTCGTGCGCATAGTCGAGGTTGGGAAACGCGCAGGTCTCGAACGTCGCGGCCCATGCGCCGTCCTTCCGGCCCAGGATCACGGGCGTCCGGCCCCATCGGTCGCGCGCGGCGTAGATCCCCTCCCGGGTCAGCAGCAGCAGGGAGCACGACCCGCGGATCGTCTCCTGGACGCGACGGATGCCGTCGGCGAAGGTCGCCTCCTGGTTGATCAGCGTCGCGACGAGTTCCGTCGGATTGATCTCGCCCCCGCTCATCTCGGAGAAGTGCGTCGCGCGCTTCTGGAACGCCTGGGCGGCCAGTTCGTCGAGGTTCCGGATGACGCCGACGGTGACGATCGCGTAGAGGCCGAGGTGCGACCCGATGAGGAGCGGCTGGTCCTCGTAGTCGCTGATCACGCCGATGCCGTTCCTGCCGGACAGGCGGTCGATGTCCGCGTCGAATTTCGAGCGGAACTGCGCGTTGGTGATGTCGTGGATGACCCGGTCGATCCCGGTGCCGTTCCACACCGCCAGGCCGCCCCGCATCGTGCCCAGGTGCGAGTGGTAGTCGGTGCCGTAGTACAGGTCGGTCACGCAATCCGTTGCCGACGCCACCCCGAAGAAGCCGCCCATGTCGTCCTCCCGCCGTTCGTCCGTCCGCCGCCCCGCACCCGCCCGACCCTACCGCAGCGGGTGACTCCGGGGCAAGGACCGGATGTCCGAGGGCGCATCCGCGGCTCACGGACCGGATCCCGCGGGCGCCTCCAGGAATCCGCACGGCTGCCGGGATCCATCGAACGGCCGGGCCGAACGGAACGCCCGCACGAGCGTCTCCGTCATCGCGGCAACGGACCGGAGAAGCGCCCGATTCCGGAACGCGCAGCCTTCCCTCCCGCGCCGGTTTCGGCTATGAATGCTGCGCGCGGACGCCGCGGTCGAGGGCGCCGTCGCGGAGGCCCATGGAGCCGCACCACGTGCACGACGTGCTGATTCCGGAGACCGACCTGGAGGGCCGGGTGGCGGAGCTTGCCGCCGGGATCGGTCGCGATCTCGACGGCCGCGAACTGGTGCTCGTCGGCATCCTCCGGGGCAGCTTCATGTTCCTGGCGGACCTCGTCCGGTCCTTCCACCGCCACGGGATCCGCACCCGCATCGACTTCATGATCCTCGAGAGCTATGGCTCCGGGACCGAGTCCTCGGGCACCGTCCGGCTCGCGCGCGACTGCTCGATCGACGTGGCCGGACAGGACGTCCTCGTCGTCGACGACATCCTCGACACCGGCCGCACCCTCTCGCACGCCGTCCGGCACCTGGAGTCCCGCGGGGCCTTGCGCGTCCGCACCTGCGTGCTCCTCGACAAGCCGTCCCGCCGCGTCGTGCCGTTCGAGGCGGACTACGTCGGGTTTCCCGTCCCGGATGTCTTCGTCGTAGGCTACGGCCTCGACTACGACCACTACTACCGCGACCTCCCCTGGATCTCCAAAGTGACCTTCACCGGCTGAGAAGGAGCCCCCCCATGCAACTCGTCTACACCCGCCCGGATGGAACCGAGGCCGTCGTCCCCGTCGAACGCTGCCCCTTCACCATCGGCCGCAGTCCCGACGCGGACCTCCGGCTCGAGAACGAGTTCGGCGGCGTGTCGCGCCTGCACTGCCGGATCGTCGAGATCGAGGACGGCTACGGCATCGAGGACCTCCGGTCGCGAAACGGCACGGTGGTCAACGGACAGGTGACTCCCGCGTGCCTTCTCAGCGACGGCGACGTGATCGAACTGAGCCTCTGCCGCCTGGTGGTCCGCGACCGCCGCGCCAAGGGCGTCCAGACGATCATGATGGAGGTCGGCCAGGAGATGGAACAGGGCGCGGGCTACTCGACGATGCTCCGCGGCTTCGTCAGCGAGGCCTCCAAGGGCGGAAAGCCGAAGCCTCCGAAGGCCTGAACGCAACGACCCCCGGGACCGGGTCCCGGGGGTCATCGCCTTCCGTCAGGGACGGATCAGAACCGGAACAGCAGGCCGGCGTTGATGCCGAGGCCGCCGAAGTCGATATCGACCGGAAGATCGACGTCATCGATGACGATGGAGTCGTACTCGGCCAGCAGGTACTTCACCTCGCCGAAAACCCCGAAGTTCGGGTTGAACATGATCTGCAGTCCCGCGACGGCGAAGAAGCCGAACACGTCGTCGGGATCGATGTTCGGTTCGAGACTCGAGCCGAGCGCGACGTCGCTCTCGTACTCCGGGAACACGTAGTAGCCGCCGCCCGCGCCGACATAGACCTTGAGCACGTCGCCCAGCGGGATGCCGAGCGTCAGGTTCCCCTCCACGCTGGCCATGTACGAATCCCTCGCAGCCTCGTCCCCGTAGTCGGTCAGGCCGCCCAGCCGCACCTCCACGCCGAGGGCTTCGACGATGTCCGCCTGGAGCTTGAGTCCGCCGCCCATGCCCGGGTCGTCGTAGTCGCCCATGTCCATGTAGCTGCCGTACACGCCGAAGCCGCCGCCCGCCATGGCCGCCATGGAACTCAGAGCGATGGCCGAGATCACTGCACTCAGTTTCCTCATGTCCCACTCCTTCGCCTGTAACGGACATCGCCCCCACGGCGACGCCTCTTCGTGGGAAGATCATACACCAAGCCGATCCCGCGGCAAGTGTTCGTGATCACCGCAGGAAGCCGGCGAGGACGACCGCGGCGGCGCTGAGCAGGCCGAAGGGCACCATGAACTGGGCGGTGGCGCCATCGAGCGTGACGAACTCCATCGGATCCCGCGGCGCGTGGCGGCGGCGCGCACGGCCCCAGAGCTTCACCGCCGGGGGAAGGCTGAGGAAGGCGAGCAGGAACGTCCACGGCATCGGCGTCCAGCCGGCCGAGGCGGCGATCCGCGGCACGACGATCATCGCGAGCAGCAGCGCGAAGGGGCCGAAGATCAGCGCGCCGTAGTAGGCCAGCGATCCCCGGTCGCCCAGCAGGCCCGCCACCGAGACGATGCCGCGCTCGCGGTCCGACGCCCGGTCGCGCCAGTTGTTCGCGTGGAGCACCGCGATCACGACGAGGCCGAACGGGACCATCCACACGAACGGGAGCCATGAGAACGAGCCCGTGAAGACCGCCCACGTGCCCAGCGAGATCATCGGGCCGAAGGCCACGAACACCGCGAGATCGCCCAGCGCGACGCGCTTGAGCCCCGTGTAGGCGACCGCCAGCACGAGGCCCGCCGCCGCGACCCGCAGCGGCACCGGTCCGGACACCGAGGCGAGCCACGCGCCGATGATGCCGCCGACGAGGATGAACGCCGCGCCCAGGCCGAAGGTCTGCCGCTCGGTGAGCCACCCGCGCACGACGCTGCCGCTGACCGGGAGCGGCGCGCGGTCCAGCCCGTTGCGGAAGTCCGCGACATCGCTGAGCATGTTCGACGCCGAGTGCACCATCCACACCGCGAGCATCGTCAGCGCCAGCCGCCCCCCGTGGAGCGGCGCCCCGCCGTACACGACCGCCATCGCCGCGCCCATCAGAACGGGCACGACGGAGATCGGGGTGCCCCACGGCCGGCAGGCCGTCAGCACGCGCACGGGCAGCGAGGGCATCGACGCGGCGGACGCGGGGGTGGAGCTCATGGCCGCCACCATACCGCCCCGGCGGCACGCGCGCAAACGACGCGTCCCCCGGAACGCGAAGGGCCGCGCGACGCCCGGCGCCGCGCGGCCCCTGCACCCCGCACCGGCCTACAGCGCCGGCGGCTTCGGCAGTCCTTCGATGGACTTCAACGACTTCGCCATCTCGTCCGGCGACATCAGGTAATTCGTCAGCTTGCCCGCGAGATAGGCGTCGTAGCCCGTCAGGTCCATCAGCCCGTGCCCGGACCAGTTCATGAGGATGACCTTCTGCCTGCCCTCCTCCTTGGCGCGCTTCGCCTCGCGGATCGTCGCCGCGATGGCGTGCGAGGTCTCGGGCGCCGGGATGAAGCCCTCCGTCCGCGCCCACAGCATCGCGCTTTCGTAGCACTCGAGCTGCGGCAGCGCCGCGGCCTCGATCAGGTCGAGGCGCTTGAGGTGCGAGACCAGCGGCGCCATGCCGTGGTAGCGCAGGCCGCCCGCGTGGATCGGCGGCGGCACGAACGTGTGGCCGAGGCTGTACATCGGCAGCAGCGGCGTCATCATCGCCACGTCGCCCGAGTCGTAGACGTAGGGGGCCGCGGTCATGCGCGGGCACGCGGCGGGCTCGGCCGCGATCACGCGCAGGTCCTTCCCGTGGATCTTGTCGCACACGAACGGGAAGCTGATGCCCGCGAAGTTCGATCCGCCGCCGGCGCAGCCGATGACGATGTCCGGATACTCGCCGAACTTCTGCATCTGCTTCTTCGCCTCGAGACCGATGATCGTCTGGTGCATGCAGACGTGGTTCAGCACGCTGCCCAGCGAGTAGCGCGTGTCCTTCGAGGTCACGCAGTCCTCGATCGCCTCGCTGATCGCGATGCCCAGGCTGCCCGGCGTGTTCGGATCCTTCTCGAGGATCATCCGCCCGGTCTGCGTCGTCGGCCCGGGGCTCGGCAGGCACTCGGCGCCCCACGTCTGCATCATCATCTTCCGGAACGGCTTCTGCTCGAAGGAAATCCGGACCATGTAGACGCGGCACTGGAGGCCGAAGAGCTGGCAGGCGAACGAGAGCGCGCTGCCCCACTGGCCGGCGCCGGTCTCGGTCGTCAGCCGCTTGATGCCGAAGACCTTGTTGTAGTAGGCCTGCGGCACCGCGGTGTTCGGCTTGTGGCTGCCGGCGGGCGAGACGCCCTCGTTCTTGTAGTAGATGTGCGCGGGCGTGCCGAGGGCCTGCTCCAGCGCGCGGGCGCGGTAGAGCGGCGACGGGCGCCACATCAGCAGCTTCTCGAGGACCGGCTCCGGGATGTCGATCCAGCGCTGCGTCGACACCTCCTGCTCGATGATGTTCATCGGGAAGACCGGCGCAAGGTCCTGCGGGCCGACGGGCGATCCGTCGGGCTTCAGCGGCGGCGGCATCGGCTTCGGAAGGTCGGCCGCGATGTTGTACCACTGGCGCGGGATCTCGTTGTCGTCGAGCACTGCCTTGATGCGTTCCGTCATGGTGTCCCCCGTTGTTTCAGGTGTCAGGTTTCAGGATGAAGAGCTTGAAGTTGGAGCAAACAGTCCCGCTTCGATGTTGGATGTTCGGTGTTCGATGTTCGGTGTTCGGTGTTCGCCACCGTCTCAGCTCCCCGGATGCTCCGCCGTTCCTCCGCCCTTGCACAGCGGACACTCGACCGGCGGCCACGTGACGGGCGCGAGGGCCAGAAGGCTCAGAAGAGGCACGCCGAACTGCGCCGCGCCGCCGCTGCGGTCGACGAGCACCGCGACGGCGCTGACGATTCCGCCCAGGCCGGTGACGATGTCGATCGTCTCCTGCACGCGGCCGCCGCGCGTCACCACGTCCTCGGCCACGATGAACCGCTCCCCCTTCCCCACCGTGAAGCCGCGGCGGAGAACCAGCTTCCCCTCCTGCTTCTCGGCGAAGATCGAGCGGACGCCCAGCGCCCGCGCCACCTCGTGGCCGACGAAAAGACCGCCCATCGCCGGCGAGATCACGGTGTCGGCGGAGAGGCCGGCCGCGCGGATCTTCTCGACGAGCGAGCCGCACAGGCGGGCCGTGACGACCGGCCACTGCAGGACCTTCGCGCACTGGAAGAACTGGTCGCTATGAAGGCCGGAGCGGAGCGAGAAATGGCCGGACAGCAACGCCTGCGTCTCCCGGAATGCCCCCAGCACCTCGTCCTGCGTCATCATGCGCGTCGTCGTCCCCCGGTTCCCCGGCCTGTGGTCCTTCCAATCCTTGGACGCCCGTCGCGCGGGACCTTCCAATCCTTGGAAACAGGCGCCGATTGTGTCGTTTGCCGGCGAAAGATAAAGCCCAAAATCAACGCTCGTCCGCCCACGGCGCGCCCTGCTGGATCCAGTGGACGATCGAGAGCGTCTCCGCCGCGTTCACCGCCGGCCGGCCGGGGGGCGGCATCGCATCCGGATGCTCCGGAGGCAGCAGGATGCGGCGCGCCAGTTCGCTCTGCGCGGGATCGCCGGGGACGATGCCCGCCGTGCCGGCGGTGACGCCCTGGAACGCGCCGGCCTTCCGGTCGAGCGCGTAGCCGCCCGCCGGGTGCTCGCCGCCGTGGCACTGGAGGCAGTGCTTCTCGAGGATCGGTCGGACCGTCTCGGCGAACACGTCTGCCGGCTTCGGCGCCGGCGACGCGCGCCCGGTGATCGCGGCGATGACGCGCGGCATCGGCTTCGTCAGGTGGCCCTTGCCGTGCGTCACGGCTCCGCCCAGGTGCCCCGCCAGGACGGTGCAGACCACGGTGGCGAACAGCGAAACGGGATAGAGGGCATGCGGCGGGCGGCGGCCGCCGCGCAGGAAGACCGCCACGACCGATGCCGCGGCCGCCGCGGTGCCCATCCATCGATGCGGATCGAGGAGCGCGGCATCGTAGGCGCCGACCGCCGCGAACATCCATCCGAGCCCCGCGGCCACGACCGCCGAGAACGATCCGAGGTGCAGCAGCAGGAAGGCGCCGTGGCTGGCCCACGTCACCTGGCGCCACCACCAGATCCCCTCGAAGAGGAGGGCGGCGAAGAGAAGCGCGATCGGGAAGTGGAGGACCACGAGGTGATGGCGTCCCAGCAGGTCGAGGATGGCGTTCGGCTCCTTCCGGGGCACCGGCGGCGGCGGCGGCTTCGGAATCTGGATCCGGCCGGCTGCCGCTCGGGCGAACTCGATGCGGCGCGTCAGCCCGCCGGGATCCGCGCCCTGCGAGGATACGCGCGCCGCGACGGTGCCCAGAATCGAATCGAGTTGTGCGGCCTTGAGCGTCAGCAGCCCCTGCTCCAGCGACTCGATGCGCGCGGCCGCGGCATCGCGCGCGGCCAGGGCGGCCCCCGCCGCCTGCCGCGCCTCCTCCGCCTCCCGGGCCGTCGCCACGGCCACGGGCCCGGTCGCGGCCTTCGCCGCCGCAACGGCATCCCGGCGTTTCACCGCCTCCCCGGCGGCCGCCCGCGCCTTCGCGAGGGCGGCCTCGGAAGCCTGCTTCTGCTTGCGCGCCTCGTCGCGCAGCCCCGCGGCGGAGGCGGTCGCCTCCACGGCGCGCGCGGCCGTGGCCTCGCAGGGACCGATCGCCACGCGTGCGGCGGCGATCCGTGCCTCGACGGCTCCCAGCGCCTCGGCGGCCATGCGCGCCGCCTCGCCCGCGGCGTGCAGCGCCTGCTTGGTCATCGTCTCCGCGGGCGCGGCCTGCGCGGCCGCGGCGGCCGCGGCGGCCGCCGCGTTGGCCTGGACCTCGGCCTGCTGGGCGGCCACGGTCGCGGTCTCCGCGGCCTGCATCGCCTCCCGGGCGGCGTTGAGCGCGGTCTGGGCCTCGGCCCGCATCGCGTCGTTCGTCGCGGCGGTCATGGCGCCGGCGCGGCGTTCGACCTCCGCGCGCGCGGCCGCCAGCTGCTGCTGGCTGGCGGTGACGCGGCCCGCGGATTCCTTCGCGCGCGCCGCGGACTCGGTGGCCACGGCCCGCTTGGCCGCGCCGTCCGCATCCGCGGCCCTCGCCGCGGCCAGGGCCGCATCCGCCGCCTCGACCGCCTTGCGCCGCGCGGGCACCTCGGCCTCCGCCGCGGGCACGGCCGCGCGGGCCGACTTCAGGGCCGCCTCGGCCTGCCGCTGCGCGTCGACGGCCGCCGCATGGCGCGCCTCGACCGTCTCCGTCGCCTCCACGTAGGCCGCGTGCGCGGCGACCGCCTGCGTCACCACCGACGACGACTGCGTGACGGCCGTCTCCGCCTCGGCCAGCGCGGCCGCCGCCTCCCGGTCGGCCTGGGCGGCCTGCGCGGCCGCCGCCTCGGCGGCCGCGGCCGTCCGCCCGGCCTTCGCCGCGGCGACGACAAGCTTCGCATGCTCCGCCCGCACGGCCGGGAGTTCCGCGGACGCTTCCTCGATCCGCTGGGCGACCGGGCGGGGGTTGGCCGGAACGACGCCGACCTTCGTGCCGTCCGCCGTCTCGACGACGCGGATGGCGCCGGTCCAGTCCCCGATCAGCAGGCGGCGGCCCTCGAGGGCGAACGCGGCGCGCAGGGGAAGGTCGGCGAAATCCTTGATGACGCGCTCCCCGACGCCGTCGTCGGTCCAGATACGGACGACGCAGTCGCGGCCGCAGGTCGCCATCCGGCCGTCGGGCGCGAAGTCGACGGAGAGCACGCCCTCCTTGTGCGCCGGCCAGGCCTTCACCGGCGCGCCGTCCGCCGCGTTCCAGAGGCGCACCGTCCCATCCTCGCCCGCCGTGGCGAGCACGGCCGAATCGCCGCGCCATGCCAGGTCGGCAACCGCCCCCTGGTGTCCGGCGAGGGTGTGGAGTTCCCGCCCGGTCGCCGCATCCCACACGACGGCGACGCCCGCGCGATCGCCGGAGGCCAGCAGGGCGCCGTCGGGGCTGTACGCCACCGCCGTGACCCAGTCGGCATGCTTCTTCAGTTCGTGCAGCCGGCTGCGGTCGGCGGCGGAGACGACCTTCACGATCCGGTCCGTTCCACCGAGCGCAACGGCGGACCGGTCCGCGCGGAGGTCGGCCGAGAGCACGGCATCGGGCTCGTCCCCGGTCTCGATCACGCGGGTGCCGTCGGCCACCGACCACGCGACGACGCCGCCCGACGCGCCGCCCCGGCCGCCGCCGGCCAGCAGAAGGGCGCCGTTCCGGCTGAACCGGAGCCCGTACGGTACGCCCTCGGGAAACGGAAGGACGCCCAGCAGCTCCAGCGTCTCCGCGTGATACAGGAAGACCTGCCGGCTCGACCCGACGGCGAAGACCGGCGCCCACGGGCTTGCCGCGAGCGCCATCACGGAATCCGCGCGCTCCGTCACCGCGACGGGCTCCAGAGGAAGAACGCCGCGGGCGGGCATCGGGGGCGGGCCCTCGGGGCGCCCGGCCGGAGCGGAACCGGCGGACGCCGCCAGCGCAAGCAACGGCCCGGCGAGCGCCGCCGCCGCCGACCGCAGACTCCACCCCGACCCGCACGATGTCTTCATCCGCCTCCCGGCACCCGGGTCCGCCCATCGGTCACAGGGCCCCGGCCGGAACGGAGTCTAGCGGAAACGCCGCCGGACTCCAAGACGAGCCGCTCCCGCGTTGCGGAACGCCCCCCCAACCCCTATTCTGTCCCGCAAGGCGATCGATCCATGACAGCCCGGTCCATGTACGAGAAGATGAAGGCGCGGCTCTCCAAGGTCGTGCCGGATGCGGAATTGCGGATCAAGGCGGACATCGCCGTGGAGATCCTCCGGCTCAAGGCCGAACGCAACGCCGTGATCCTGGCCCACAACTACATGGAGCCGGCGCTTTTCTACTCCGTTCCGGACTTCCAAGGCGATTCGCTCGACCTGAGCCGCCGGGCGGCGACGACGGACAAGGACGTGATCGTCTTCTGCGGCGTCCGCTTCATGGCCGAGACGGCGAAGATCCTCAGCCCGTCGAAGACCGTCCTGCTGCCCGCGAAGAAGGCCGGCTGCTCGCTGGCCGAAAGCATCACCGCCGAGCAGGTCCGCGAGCTGCGCGCCCGCTATCCCGGCGTGCCGGTCGTGACCTACGTCAACACCTACGCGGACGTGAAGGCGGAGTCCGACATCTGCTGCACCTCGGGCAACGCGAAGGCGGTGGTGGAGTCGCTGAACGCCGACACGATCATCTTCCTGCCCGACCAGTACCTCGCCTCCAACGTCGCGCGGGAGACCGGCCGCCACATCGTCTTTCCGGTGCGGGGCCCGGTCGCCAACCCGGACCCCCTGCTCGACGTGCAACTGGTCGGCTGGACCGGCCGCTGCGAGGTGGGCGAGAAGTTCACCGTCGAGGACATCGCCAACGCGCGCCGCCAGTTCCCCGACGTCGTCGTCCTCTCCCACCCCGAGTGCAGCCCGGAGGTCGTCGCCGCGTCGGACTTCTCCGGCAGCACCAACGCCATGATCCAGTATGTCGCGAACCACCCCGCCGGGCGCTACCTCGTCCTCACCGAGTGCGCGATGGGCGACAACATCGCCGCCGCCCACCCGGACCGCGAACTCCTGCGCATCTGCAGCATCCGCTGCCCGCACATGAACGAGATCACCATGGAGGAGACGCGCGACGCGCTGAAGTTCATGCAGTACGAGATCGACGTGCCCGAGCCGACCCGCACCCGCGCCCGGCGCGCCGTGGAGCGCATGCTTCGGATCGGCTGCCCCCCCCCATGCGCCCCGCCCCCGCGATCGTGCCGGCGATGCTGCTGGCCGGGGCGTTGCTCGCTCCGGCCGCGGATTCCGCGGCCCCCGTTCCCGAGCCCCGGCCGCCGCTCCTGCCGCCCCCCGCGTTCCTCCCCGCCGCCGGGCCGGACGGCGATTCCCCGACCCCGCTCCCCGCGGCCGGGAACACCACCAACCGCTTCGCCGCCCGCGCCGATCACTGGCACGCCGCGCTGAGCAGCCGGATCGTGTCGACGGTCGAACGCGTCGACCGCTTCTTCGGCGACGAACGGCTGCTGGAGGACAACAAGGCGACCGTCATCCGCGCCGGCCTGGGCGTCGACTGGAACGAGGCCGACGGCGCCTCGCTCAAGACACGCATGAGCGCCCGCCTCTCGCTTCCCCACCTCGAGGAGCGGCTCCAGCTGATCGCGGACAACATCACCGACGCCGAGGACCCGGCGGAAAGCGGACGTGTCGAGGATTCGCTGCGCGACTCGCGCCCCGACGCGGGCCTGCGCTACGTGGTGAAGGACGAGGGCCCCATCCGGTTCTCCGGCGACGCCGGGCTCCGCCTCGGCAGCGAGTCGCAGGTCTTCGGCAAGCTCCGCGCGCGCCTCATCGTCCCCCACGACCCGTGGGAGATGCGGTTGACGCAGGTCGCCCAGTGGTTCTCGCGTGACGGTCTCGGCACCACGTCCGAGATGCGGTGGAGCCGAGTCCTGAGCCGCGACTGGGTCTTCCAGACCCACACCCGCCTGACGTGGCGCGAGGACCGCGACGGCGTCGCGCCGGGACAGTCCTTCTCCTGGCACCGCGCCGTCGGCAACTCCTCGGGCCATCGCATCGCCGTCGACGCCGAGTGGCCGGAGTTCCCCCACACCACCGAGGACGTCTACGTGATGTCCTACGGCTACCGCCGCCTCATCCACCGCGACTGGCTCTTCGTCGAACTCGTGCCGGGCGTGGACTTCAACCAGGCCCGCGACTACGAGCCGAACCCCCGCTTCGCCCTGATGTTCGAGGTCATGCTGGGCGAACTGCGCAAGCGATGACCGCCGTTCGGACGCCCGGCCGGGCTTGACCCGGGCGCGCAATCGGGCAGGGTTGGGGAGGGACGCGCGGGGCGGCCCCGGGGAGCGACGCATGGAACTCGCGGAATCGACGGTGCTGGTGACGGGCGGCGCGGTGCGCATCGGGCGCGCCATCGGCCTCGCGTTCGCCCGCGCCGGCGCGCGCGTCGTCATCCACCACCGCGCCTCCGCCCCGGCCGCCGGGGCGCTCGCGGCGGAGATTCGCGCGGCGGGCGGCACCGCGTTCACCGTCGCGGGCGACCTCGCGCAGCCCGGCGCGGCGGAGGCGCTGCTGGCGGACGCCGTCGCGGTCGCGGGGCCCGTCGACATTCTCGTCAACAACGCCGCCGTCTTCCACAAGCACACGCCCGACACGCTCGACGCCGCCGCGCTCGAGGCCGAGTTCGCGGTCAATCTCTTCGCGCCGCTGCTGCTGATGCGGGCCTTCGCGGCCCAGGGGCGTCCGGGCCGGATCGTGAACCTCCTCGACCGCCGCGTCGCGGGCATCGACCCCTCGTGCGTGCCCTACGAGTTGTCGAAGAAGGCCCTCGCCGCGGCCACGCGCTCGGCCGCGCTTCACTGGGCGCCGCGCATCACCGTCAACGCCGTCGCCCCCGGCGCCGTCCTGCCGCCGCCGGGCGAGGGGCCGGACTACATCCGCGACCGCGCCGGGGTGATTCCGACGGGCCGTCCGCCCACGCCGGAGGAGGTCGCCGACGCCGTCGTCTTCCTCGCCCGCTCCGGCTCGATCACCGGCCAGGTGCTCTTCATCGACGGGGGCCAGCACCTGGGCTGAGCCGGATCAGCGCGCAGCCGTGGCGCGGCACCCGCGCCTCGAATCGGCCGTCGTGCGGACCGAGATCCTTCTGGCGCCAGAGATCCCGCACGCGGTGCGGACCGGAGAGCCCCAGGTCGGCCCACTCCACCGCGACCGCCTGCTCCTCCTCGTCGAGGTTGAACAGGCCCGCCGCGGTCGACCCGTCCTCCATCGCCTTCGCCCACACCTGGGCGGTCCCGCGCACCGCGACGCGGGCGGCCTGGCGGCCGAGGGGATCCTGGTTGACCCCGATCACCTCGTCGTTCGTCAGCAGGTTCAGCGTGAAGGCGTCGAGGGACTCGATGTCGCATCCGATCAGAAGCGGCGCGGCCAGCAGGCACCAGAGGCTGATGTGGGAGTACTGCTCGCTCGGCGTCAGGCGCGTCGGATGCAGCTTCGGCCCCCACCCCACGCGCCCGACGACGAGCATGTCGGGGTCGTTCCAGTTGCCCGGCCCGGCGAAGGGCTCCAGCCCGAACTGCTGGAAGCCGATCGACGTCACGCTCGCCCACGTGTCGACGATGTCGCCCGTCGTGCGCCAGCAGTGCCCGCCGGCCTTGTCGCCCCACGCCGACACGTTGCCCATGCCGTACTGGCACAGGCTGTAGACGATGTCGCGCCGCTGCGCCCGCAACGCGCGGGCCATCGCGACATAGGGCTTCATGAGTTCGAAGAGCGTGCTGCCTTTCGCCACCTTGGTGTAGGTGCACCAGTCGTACTTGAGGTAGTCGAAGCCCCAGGCGGCGTACTGCGCGGCGTCGGCCGCCTCGTGGCCGTGGCTACCGACGCAGCCGCCGCAGGTCAGCGGCCCGGGCGACGAGTAGATCCCCGCCTTCAGGCCCAGCGCGTGGATTCGCGCCACGAGCCCCGGCATGTCCGGGAACCGCGGATTCGGCGCGATGCGGCCGTCGGGATGGCGCCCGGGCCCCTGCAACGTCGGGTCCGGGTCGCCCGGCTTCACCTGCCAGAAGTCGTCGATGTTGATGTAGGTCCAGCCGTGGCGCGCGAGCCCGCTGCGCACCATCGCCTCGGCCGCGCCGGCGATGCGCTCCTGCGTCACCGCGCCCGCGAAGCAGTTCCAGCTGTTCCAGCCCATCGGGGGCGTCAGTGCGAGCCGGGCCCCGGCGACGATCCGCAGTTCGCGCGCCGCGACCCCGCGCGCATTGCGGGCGGTGAGAGCCACCCGGTACTCGCCCGCGGCCGGCGTCGTGCCGGCCAGGATGCCGGTCTGCGGGTCGAGTTCGATGCCGGCGGGCAGCCCCTCCGCCGCAAAGGTCATCGGCCGGTCGCCCGAGGCCGCGATCGTGAACAGGAACGGGTTGCCGGGACGCGCACCGAACACCTGCGCGCCGTTGATGCGCGGCTCCGGCGGTGCGGGCGGCGTCAGGACGTAGGGCTCCTCCGCCGGCGCGGGCTCGAGGGCCTCGGGCCGGCCGCCCTCCGTCACGAAGACCGCCTCGGCCCAGTCGGCATGATCGTAGTCGACCCCGTCGCCGCCGTCCGTCACCCGCAGCACGACCTCCCTGGCGCCGGAGAGATCGACGTCGACCGGCACCGCGGGCGCGCCCAGGCGGACGACGCCGCTGGTCCAGAGGCGCTTCCCGCCGGAGAGGAGGACGAATTCGACGCTCCCCTTCTCGTTCGCCCGGACCTCGTCGTCCACCCCGACCTTCGCGCGAAACCGCGCCGGTCCGCCGGGGAGTTTCACGCGCATCACGCTCTCCGCGTGCGTGCCGACGCCGTGGGCGTACTCGACGCCCGCGATCCTCAGCTTGTTGGCGTCGACGCTGTGGTCCGGCAGCGCCTTGCCCCAGCCCGACGTCATCCGCTTGAGATCGAGCGACGACAGCCGCGTCTCCTCCGCCGCCCGCGCCACGCCCGCCGCCAGGATCGCCGCACCGAGAAACCACCGCACGTTCATGTCGCACCTCGGCGCAGGCCATACCCCACGGCGCGACCGCCTGCAAGCCGGAAGCCACCGCGGGCTTGGCTTCGTCCGCCCGTCGGCGTGTAATGGCGCCCATGAAGCGACCCCTCCCGCGGCACTCCCGGCGCCACGCCGCCCTCGTCATGCTCCTCGCCGCCGCGGCGGCAGCCGCCGCACCGGCCGACCCCCGGTGGCCGGTCCTGCGTCCCGCCGACGGAAACGCGCCACTGCCCGGCACCGGACCGCTGGGCCTGACGGGCGACGTCAGCCGCCTGCTGGTCGAGACCAACGACCGGTTCCTCGACCAGCGCGTCGCCGCGGTCTCCGCGGAAAGGGCCGCGCGATGGCAGCAGGAGGCCGCCTCGGGACTCGACCCCGCCGCGGCTGCCGCCGCGCACCGCGCCCGCCTGAGACGGAGACTGGGCATCGGCCGCGACCCGCAGGCCGCCTCGCCGGAGTTCGAGTTCCATGGCGCGCACAAGGAAGGTCCGCTGGCCGCGGGCCCCGGCGTCCGGGTTCACGCCGTGCGCTGGCCGGCGTTCGGCGATGTCCACGGCGACGGCCTCCTCATCGAGCCGGATGGCGCGGACGGGACGCCCGTCGCCGACCTCGTGCTCCTTCCCGACGCGGACCAGCCGCCCGAGGACCTTGCGGGCCTCGCCGCCGCCGCACCGGCCGCCTCCGCCCACGCCCTCCGTCTCGCGCGGGCGGGCTGCAGGGTTCTCGTGCCCGGCCTGGTCGCGCGCACGATCAACGCCCACAAGATGACGGACCGGGAATGGCTGCACCGGCCTGCCTTCGAACTCGGGCGCCACCTGCTCGGGTACGAGATCCAGAAGGCGATCTCCGGGGTTGACGCCCTCCTCGCCTCGCAGGGCGCATCGCGGCGGAAGGTCGGAATCGCCGGCTGGGGCGAGGGCGGACTGATCGCCCTCTACGCGGCGGCGTTGGACGAGCGGATCGGCGCCGCCCTTGTCTCCGGCTACTTCGGCCCGCGCGAGGCGCTCTGGATGGAGCCGGCCGAGCACACCGTCTTCGGCCTCCTGGCGGAGTTCGGCGACGCGGAGATCGCATCGCTCGTGGCGCCCCGCCCCCTGGCCCTGGAGTCGGGCTGTGCTCCGGACTTCGCCTTCCGCCCCGGCCCCGACGGCGGGATCGAACGCCTCGACCGTCCCGCCGCGCTGAACGGAAAGCCCGGCCGGTTCCACCGTCCGTCGGCCGACGCCGTCGCGGCGGAGACCGCGCGGCTTCGCCGGCTCGTCGGCGACCGCGGCCCCATCGCATCGTGCACGAGCGCCCGTCCCTTCGGCGACGCCGCCGTGGCCGCCCTCCTCGAGGGGCTGGGCGCTCCCCGGCCGGCGGGCGGCGCGACGTCCCCGGACGGCGCCCCGGCCGGCCCCGCCGTGGATCCGGCGCGGATCGCGGCGAACCGCGCGGCCCGCGTCGCGGAAATCGAGCGGCACAACCGGGCGGTGCTCGTCGATTCGGCCGCGGAGCGCGAGGCGTACTTCCGCGACCTGAAGACCGGCAGCCTCGCCGAGTTCCGGGCAACCATCGAACCCTACCGCGAGCGGTTCCGCACCGAGGTCATCGGCGACTTCGAGGTGCCCCTCGCGCCCCCGAATCCGCGCAGCCGCCCGTTCCAGGCGGGACCCGCGACCCTCAGCTACGAGGTCGTGCTGGACGTCATGCCCGGCACCCTCGCCTACGGCATCCTCACGCTCCCCGCGGGCCTCGATCCCGCGCGCGGCCCCCGGCGGCCGGTCGTCGTGTGCCAGCACGGGCTCGAGGGGACCCCGCGGGACGTCGTCGGCGAGGCGAAGCACGGCGCCTACGCGGCCTTCGCAACGCGGCTCGCCGAGCGGGGCTATGTGACCTTCGCGCCGCAGAACGGCTATCTCGGACACGACCTCTTCCGCCTGCAGCAGTTCAAGGCGCAGTCCATCGGGCGGACGCTCTTCTCGATCATCGTCGCGCAGCACCGGCAGATCACGGACTGGCTGGCGTCGCTGCCGTTCGTCGACCCCGATCGGATCGCGTTCTACGGGCTCAGCTACGGCGGCAAGACCGCGATGCGCGTGCCGCCGCTGGTCGGGCGCTACGGCCTGACGATCTGCTCCGGCGACTTCAACGAGTGGGTCTGGAAGAACGCGGCGACCGACGCCCGGAGCCTCCGCTACAGCTATGCGAGCCGGCAGGAATACGAGATCTTCGAGTGGGACCTCGGCGGCACGTTCAACTACGCCGAGATGGCCGCGCTGATCTGCCCGCGCCCCTTCATGGTCGAACGCGGGCACTTCGACGGCGTCGCGCCCGACGAGGCCGTCGCCGCGGAGTTCGCGAAGGTCCGCCGCCTCTACCAGGCCCGGCTCGGGATCGGCGACCGGTGCGCGATCGAGTGGTTCGCCGGCCCGCACGCGATCCACGGCGTCGGCACGGGGGAGTTCCTGGACCGACATCTCCGCCCGGACGCTCCTCTCCGCTGACGCGTCAGGCCCACACGCCCGCGCAGACCGCGCCGCAGGCCGGACACGCGCCGCCGGCGGCGAGGCGGTTCTCCAGTACGCGGAAGCCGTCGCGGCGGACCAGCACGGCGCCGCATCCGTGGCAGGACGTGGCGCTTCCCTCGTCGTCGCGGACGTTGCCCGTGTAGACGTGGCGGACCCCGGCGGCGAGCGCGATCCCTCGCGCGCGGCGCAGGGAGGCGGCCCCGGTCGGCTCGCGGTCGAGCATGCGATGGTTCGGATGAAACGCGCTGAAGTGAAGCGGCACATCCGGCCCGAGACTCGCGACGATCCACTCCGCCATGCGGCGGAGCTCGCCGTCGGAGTCGTTCTCGCCCGGGATGACGAGCGTCGTCACCTCCAGCCAGACGCGCGTCGCGCGGCGGATGTGGACCAGCGAGTCGAGGACCGGCTGGAGGTGCCCGCCGCAGAGGCGGCGGTAGAAGCGCTCGTCGAACGACTTGAGGTCGACGTTCGCGGCATCCATCTCCCCGAAGAACGCGGCGCGCGGGCCGGGCTCGATGTAGCCCGCCGTCACGGCGATCGTCCGGAGTCCCGCGGCGCGGCACGCGGCGGCGCAGGCCCGCGTGTACTCGTAGGAGACGACCGGCTCGTTGTAGGTGAACGACACGCTCGGGCAGCCGGCGCGGCGCGCCGTCTCGACGATGTCGGCCGGGGAGACGGTCTCGTCCGAGAGCGCGGACTCGTCCGCCGGACGGCTGATGGGCCAGTTCTGGCAGAAGCGGCAGGCCAGGTTGCAGCCGATCGTTCCGAAGGAGAGCGTCCGCGATCCCGGCAGAAAGTGGTGGAGCGGCTTCTTCTCGACCGGGTCCGCCGCGGCGCCGCTGATGCGCCCGTACGCGGCGGGCTCCACGATCCCGCCGCGGGCGCGGCGCGCGAAGCAGATCCCGCGCTGTCCATCCTTCAGGGCGCAGCGATGCGGACAGAGGCCGCATTCGATGCGGCCATCCGGCAGCGCCGCGCAGGGAGCGCGGAATTCCGCGGGAACATCCATCGACTCCAGCATCCCCCCGGCGCAACCGGATGCAAGACGCAAATCCGCCGCCCCCCGACGTTGCATGAAATGTAACGATCGTTACATTTCATGCAACGTCGACGGCGGGCAGGCAGGGCGCCGGACGACCGGCGCGCGCCTTGTCGCGGACGCGGAACGGCGTATGATGACGGCATGAAGTCGCGATCGAGCATCGGCCTCGCGGTCCTGGCGGCCGGGGCGGCCGCCGCGGTCACCGAGCCGCCGGCGTTCGACCGGTACCAGGTGATCCTGGACCGCCAGCCGTTCGGCGTGGTGCTGGTCGCCCAACCGGCGGCGAGCAATGCGTCGCCGGCGATCGTCGCGGGGCCCGGCGGCGAGGCGCTCGGCCTGCGCGCCTGCAGCCTGATCATGGTCGAGAGCGTCGGTCCGCGGGCCGGCCTGGTCGAGGTCAAGACCAGCAAGAGCTACTTCCTGATCCCCGGCGAGACGCAGGATGGCATCAAGCTGGTCTCCGCCGACTACGACGCCGAGGAGATCGTGATCCAGCGCGGCACGGAGATGGCGATCCTCCGGCTCAAGGAGGCGAGCGCGACGGAGAAGAAGACGACGGGCTCCGCCCTCGCGACGACGTCGTCGAAGCTCTCCTTCGAGGAACGGCGCAAGGCCTTCGAGCAGCAGCGGAACGCCCCCCCGACACCCCCCGCGGCACCGCCCGCGCCGCGCCTCCAGGGCGCCGATCTCGAGAAACACCTCCAGCAATACCAGATGGAGGTCATCCGTCAGGGCATGCCTCCACTGCCGATCCCGCTCACGCAGGAGATGGACAGCCAGTTGGTCAAGGAGGGCGTCCTCGCTCCGCAGGCCCCCGTGGTGATCCAGGGCGCGGAGGCCCAGATCATCATCCAGCATCAGCCGTAGGCCGGGCGGGCCCGCGATCCGCCGACCCGCGGGCGGGGCGCGGCGTCGGCTCCGTCGTCATTCCCGGTGCAGCTTCTCGTCGGCGGCCTTCAGGCGAGCCGCAAGTTCGCGGAGGATGGACCGGCCGATCGCCGGATTCTCGCGCAGGATCGCATCGAAGCTCTCGCGCCGGATCGCGATCAGCTTCGCATCCTCGACGACCACCGCGGTCGCCGTCCGGGGCGAGTCGATCAGCATCGACATCTCGCCGAAGTACTCGCCCGCGCGCATCGTCGCGAGCACCCTCTCCCCGCGCCGCATTTCGACCGCGCCGGACCGCACGATGAACATCTCGTGTCCCGGCTCCCCCTCATGGAAGACCGTCTCGCCGGCCGGAAGGGCGCGCGAGAAGCGCCCGACGAGCGCGTCCGAGGCCGCGCCCCCCGCCCGCCCCCCGGGCAGGAACATCGTCAGCAGCGCGATCTCCCGCCGCCGCGCCGCCGCCATGATCTCCGCGCCGTAGAGGATCGCGACGAAGGAGAAGTAGATCCACGTCAGCGTCAGGAAGAGCGCCTTCAGCGACCCGAACGCGAAGCCGTAGTCGGGGTTGTAGCGCAGGAATGCGGCGAAGGCCGGCCGGATCACCAGCAGCAGCACCGCCGAGACCACCGCGCCGGAGAACAGTTCCCCCGCCCGCAGGCGGGTCGGGGCGAAGACGACGAAGAGGAAGGCCAGGCCCGCCACCGAGATCGTGAACGAGAAGGCGAGTTGCGTGACGTCCGTCAGGAACGTCACCTGCCCCGGCAGATGCCGCGCCAGCACCCCGTAGAGGATGCGCCCGGCCACGAGCAGGAAGAACATCGCGACGATCGTCAGCGCCCCGAGGACGTCCCGCAGCTTCGCGTGCAGCACCCCGGGGATCCGGTCCGGCTGGAACACGCGCGTCAGCGACGCGCGGAAGCCGGCCGCGATCGGCGTGACGGACCAGAACAGCACGAGCATGCCCAGCACGCCCCAGATCCTCTGCTGGGAGAGCGTGCGGAGCTGGTCGAGCGCGACCACGCCAAAGCCGGCGATCAGCTCGTCCGCCCCCGCCCGGATCGCCTCCCTCGCGGCCTCCGAGGCCATCACGAGACGGCTGGAGAGGACCGACACGAGCAGCAGCAGCGGCACGATGGAGAGGAAGCCGTAGTAGGACAGCATCGCGGCCGTGTCCATGTGCTGGTTGCGCAGGAACGAGCGGGCCGACTCGCGCAGCACGAGCCCCACCAGCGCCCGGCCGCCGCCCCGCGGTCGCGCGGACCCCGCCCCCCGGCCGTTGGACACCTCCGCCATCCGTGACTCCGGGGCCAGTGTGACCGCCCCGCCGCCGGCCCCGCAAGCGCAAAGCGCGCCCTACGGCGACGGCCCGTGGAGCCGGACCCGGAGGTAGACGTTCGATTCCGCCCCCGCCGCCGCGGCCGACGCCGTCGTGCCGGTGGCGTCGACGTAGACGACGTGCGACCATCCGCCCGTCGAGAACGCCGCCTGGGATTCGACCGCATACCGCGCGCCGGGCACCGAGCGCCACTCCATCGTCCCGCCCGCGATGGCGCGGATGTCGAACGGCGCCGGCCGCACCTCCTCCGGCCCCGCGTCCCACGCGCCGTTCTGCGGCACCCCGTCGCCCAGGTCCACGCCGAGCGCCGCCCCCACCCTCGCCATCATTGCCGTCGCCGCCACGGGCACCGTCCCCGCGTCGACCGCCGGACTGTTCAGCGGCAGCACCGGCCAGCCCCCCTCGCGCCACGCGAACAGCGGGGCGGACGGCGCCGCCTGCGCTCCCGTCGCCTCCCAGATCGTCGACGTCCGGATCTGCGTCACGTTGGTGTAGAGCAGGTGACGCCAGGAGTTCGGCTCGTTGTCCCAGTTGTAGTGATGACGCATCGCCACCGCGCCGGTGCCGGACGGCTGGTAGAAGTTGCGGTCGATGGAGAGCCTCCCGATCGCGGACGTCGGCGCCCGCACGGAGATGCCGGCGTCGGCGAACACCGTCACCGCGCCGTACGAGGACGGGATGAGGTTGTTGAAGACCCGGTTGCTCGTGTTGAGGTCCGGCATCCGCCCGACCTGCCCGTCGAGAACGATGCCGAAGGGATTGCCCGCGCAGAGGTTGTTGCAGACGGCCACATCGCGGCTGTGGACGACGTAGAGCCCCGCGTAGCCGTTGCTCACGGCGACGTTGCGGTGCAGAACCACCGAGTCGACGCCGGCCGTGCCGCTCTTCACGATGTCCACGTAGGCCCCGAACCCGGCGCGCCGGCCCCGGCTGGTTTCCCACCAGTTGATGACGCTCGCGCCGTAGGTCCAGCCCATCGTGTCGCGGAACAGGTTGCCGAGCACGAGCAGGTCGGACGCGGTCGTGCCGTCCGCCCAGATCTTGAGCCCGGCCGAGTCGGCGGCGCCCAGCGCGCAACGCTCGAAGACGTTGCCGACGAAGGCGGACAGCGCCGCCGGAGCGCCCGCCACCTGGACCCCGTTCTGCATCACGTCGCAGACGACGTTGCTGCGGAACAGCAGCCGGTGCGGCGCGCTGAACACGAGCCCGATGCCCTGGTCGACCGCGGCGCGGAAGCCGAGGTCGTGGAAGCGGCATCCCTCGATCCGGAGGCTGCGGATGCCCGGCGACGCGGGCCCGCCCTCGTGGACCGTCATGAAGCCCGTGCCGTCGCACGGCCCGATGTCGCAGCCGGTCCACGTCATGTTGCTGATGGAGGCGAGCGCTCCGTTCGCGTAGACATAAACGCCCGCGCCGCAATCGCGGATGCGCACGCCGTCGAAGGCGAGCCCCGTCGACGGCAGGTTCCAGTTGGCGATCCACACCGCCGCGTCGGACCCCGTGTAGCCGGAGTAGAGCGCGTTGACCCCTTCGATCGCGAGCGACTCGATCCGGATCCACGAACGATGGCGCAGGTTGATGCCGACCGGCCGGCGCGCGATCTCGACCGCGAGGTTCGTCGGATGGACGCCCCCGGGCGGCCAGAAGTAGATCGCCGCCGGGTTCGAGGTGCAGAGCCACTCGCCCTCGCGGTCGAGCAGCACGCCCACGCCCTCGACGTGGTATTTCGTGTTCGTGCTGAACCCGTAGTTCGCCGTCGCGACGCGCACGCCGCCGGTCGCCGGCACGTGATCGAGGATCACCCGGCGGTAGGTGTCGTGTCCCTGGCGGCCGTCGGTCGCCCAGAGAACCGCTCCGGCCAGCGCGGGATTCGTGACGCCGTTGACGACGCGCAGGCTGCCGGCCTGCACGTCGGGATAGGACCCCGGCACGTCGTCCGTCGCGTCCCACAGCCGCGTGACCGTGCCGCCCTCCGCGAGCCACCAGTTCTCATGGTGCCGCCACGGCGTGGTCACGACCCAGTCCGGCTCCCGCGCCTTGGGCAGGCGCACGCGGTTCGTCCCGTCGCGCAGGAACACGAGCTCAGGGAGATTCGTCCAGCCCGTCAGCACGGCCTTGAAGACGTTCGTCAAGGCGAGGTGCGGCGGCAGGCCGATCTCGTTCGTCGCAAGCCGCGTCCACGCGAGCGAGGCCGACGGCTCCGCGCCGGACACGATCGCCTCCCCGCCGCCGGCCGGTTCGCCGCGGATCGTGATGGGGAGCGCCTCGGTGCCGCTCGTCGGGGGGATCACGGTCTCGCGGTAGCGCCCGGGGCCCACGCGGACCACGTCGCCCGGCGCCGCGTTGGACACCGCCCGGCCGATCGTCCGGAAGGCCGACGCGGGCGCAAGCCCGTTGTTGCCATCCGAGCCCGCGCCCGCGTCAACGAAATAGTCGGTCGCGACGGCGCGCGCCGCCGCCAGCACCGCGATTCCAACCCACCATGACCGGGAGTGACGCATTCAATACAGTACCACGCCCCCCGGCAAAGGCATGAGGACACGGAATGGGGTGAGGATTCAAGCCCAAAGCTGCGCGAAGCGGACCCGCCCGATGCCAGACCCGACGCGACGCGCGGTCGCGGCTACGGCACCGCGATCGTCCCCTCGGCGGTGTCGCCGGCCTTGATCTCGACGGAGCCCCGGGCGGATGTGCCGTCGACCACGACCTCGTAGCGGCCGGGGCGCAGGTCCTTCAGATGAAACGTGCCATCCCTGGCCGTACGCAACGACCGGAGCGCTCCGCCGAGGCCGGACGTCCTCTCTCCCGGACGCACGACGGCGCGGCCGTCCGCACCCGTGATCCGCAGCAACCGCCCCCCGACGGCCTTGGGAGAACCCGTCAGGCGGACCACCATCCCGCCGCCCTCGACGAGGCGCCAGTCGCGCACCGTCGGCGCGGCGAGGTCGATCTCCACCGTCTCGACCGCGTAGCCGGTGAAGTGCACACCGAGCGTGTATCGCCCCGGCAGCAAGGGAGGCGTGAACTCGTACGTTCCATCGTCCCCGGCCGGCTGGAAGCCGTGGGCCATCGTGTTCTCCTTGCAGATCGCGGTGACCACCGCTCCGGCGGCCGGATCGCCGGACGGCAGCGTGACTCGCCCGGACAGCTTGAGACCGCGCTGATCCTGCAGGTCGGCGGCGACATCCTTCTCCGCCACGACGATGCCGGACCGGAAGGCGTAGGCTTCCTCCGCAGGCGCCCCGATCGAGTAGGTGCCCGGTGGCACGGCCTCGAACGCGAAGGTCCCGTCCGCCCGCACCATCGTCCACCGGCTCAGGATCGCCTGGTGGGCATCCGACATCGCGGATGGCACCAGCATCACGAACCCGGACGACTTCGCCGCGCCGTCGACATCGCGCGACGTGCCGCGGACCGTGACGCCGTGAAACCGGACCTCGAACGGCCCGTCGCCCGCGGGCAGGTCGGCCACGGTCGCATAGGACGCCTCGGGCCCCTCCTTCCCCATGACATCGGCGCGAACGATGTACTGTCCGCCTTTCGCGGCGGAAGCCTCGCACCAGCCGTTGCTGTCCGATTCCGCGCGAACCGACCCGAACTGGGCCTGCATCATCCATTCCTCGGCGGCGCTTTCGTCAGCCGGCGGCGCGGGGAAGACCTGGACCGAGGCCCCGGCCACCGGCTTGTCCCCCGCCAGGACGCGGAGGCGCCGCGCCGAACCTGCCGGCTTCGCCCCGCCGAGCTTCAGTTCGGCCGTCTCGCCTGCCTTCACCGTCACGACGGACATCCCGGGCGCGCGACGCGCATCCTCGGATGGAACAACCCAAAGCACGCGGTACTCCCCAGCCGGAAGCTCCGCGACGGCGAACCGCCCCTGGGCATCGGTCCGCGCCGAATGTCCCGGCCCCTGGACCCCGTCCGATGCGGGCACGAGGGAGACATACGCCTCGGCCGCAGGCCCCCGGTCGTCACGAATCTCGCCCCTCACCGCGCCCATGGGCGGCAGGCGGATCTCCACCGGCGCCGCATCGGGGCGCACGACCACGGTCTTCCCGATCAGGGCGCCGAACTCGCCGTCCCCGCCGGTCGGGCGGACCACGACCAGGTTCACCGGCCCTGCGGGCAGTCCGCGCAGGTCGAACCGGCCGTCCTTGCCCGTCGTCGCCGCTTTCGCGCCGTCATCCTCCTCGTCGTCAAACGCACTCCGCCGCCCGCCCGCACCGACGCGCAACCCCTCGACCGGTTTCCCGGCGGCATCGACGACCCGCCCCCCGATCGCAAGGCCGGCGGACATCCTCAGCACGACGTTCGAGACCGGCGCCGCGGCGAACTCGATCGTCGCCCTGGCGTCCAGCAGCGGCGGCTTCGACGCCGTCACCGTCAGACGGCCGCCCGTGCGGGCCTCCACGCTCCCCCCGCCCTTCGTGTCCGTCACGTTCGGCGCCCGGGAGCCGAAGGATCCCGAAACGAAGTAAACGCTCGCGCCGCCCCCCGCCGTCCGGGCCGCCGAAAGAACCGCCCCGGCGACAGGCTTCCCATCGGGATCCAGCACGAGGACCGGGACCCGGACCTTCGGGGCGAGCGAGACGAGCACGTCGTCGGTGCCCGCCACGACCTTGTCGAGTTCGGCCTCCTCGCTGCCGTAGGTGTCCGGAACCTTGACCTCGAGGCGGTACCGTCCCGGCGCCAGGCCCTCGACGCGGAAGGCGCCCGAGGCGTCGGTCTCCGCCTCTCGGCGAATCATCCGTCGCGACCCGTCGGTGCTGCGCTCAGCCTCGATCGGACCCTGCACGCTGACCTCGAACGTCGAGGCCGGCGGCTTGTCACCCTCCAGCACGACCCCCGCGATGAAGGACCCCTTGCGCAACGTCACGAGATGGTCGGTGCCGCCGGCGGCCAGCCGAATCTCCGCGTGGTGCGGCTCGTATCCCTCCGCATCGATCGACAGCGAGACGTTGCCCTCCGGCAGGCCGCGGACCGTGTAGCGCCCGTCGGCGTCGGTCGTCGCGGAGCGGCTCTCGGACGGCGACGCGCGGTATCGCCCGGACTTCCCGGCGGCAGCGTTCGTCGGCGCGGGGAACTCGAACATGACTCCGACACGGACATCGTCCAGCGGCTTCCCCTTTCCGTCCGTCACGCGGCCGGACAGCGAGAGGCCGGGCTGCAGGACGATCCGCTGCCCGCCGCGGATCGTGGCGAGGTCCCATTCGAGGCGCTGCGGAAGGTGCGCATCCTCCCCGACCGACACCGCGATGCGGCCGCCGGACAGCCCCCGGGCGATGAAGCGCCCACGGTCGTCCGAACTGAGGTATCGCGTCCGGCGATCCGTCCCGTCCCCGACCTCCATCCGCACGCTTGCGTCGTCCACCGGTTTGCCCGCCGCGTCGACGACCATCCCCGTGATCGACAGCGTGCGGGGAAGCACGAGGACGACGTCCGACGCCCGCCCCGCGACGACGACCGCCTGGGTCGACGTGCGCCCCCATTCGGCGTCCGACGGCGCGATCTCGTACGACCCCGGCACCACGTCGGCCAGCGTCGCCACGCCGTTCGTCACCGGAGCCTCGAGGTTCATCATGCGGGCCACGCGCCGCCCGCCCGCGCCACCCAGGTTGAACTCCAGCACGTGCGGAAGTTCCAGGGCGGGATCCTCGGGTTTCAGCGTCACGCGCAGCCCGCCCGACCGAACGACTTCGACGCGGCACGTCGCGACGGCGCCCTCGACGGCGGCGACCGAGATCCCGGCCGGGTCCTTCGAGATCCACCCGCCGCCGCGCACGACGACGCGGTGGCTCTCCGGGTCGAGTCCGCCGACGGAGAACGCGCCGGCCGCGTCGGTGACGATGGGGGCTGCCGCGTCCGCGATCTCGACCTTCACGCCCGCGACCGGCCCCTCCGGCCCCGCGACGACACCGGCGATCGACGCGCCGCGCTTGAGGTGGACCTCCAGGTAGGTCTCCGCGCCGACCTTGATCGGGTGCGCCTCGGGGGCG
>VGWF01000019.1 GCA_016873715.1 Lentisphaerota bacterium
AAAAGCCGGAGAAGTCGAAGTAGATCTGGAAGGCGTAGCAGACCACGCCCGCCCACGCGACGGAGGCCGGCAGCCCCGCGGCGGGCATCGCGAAGACGCGGTCCGCCACGGCGCCCATGACGTTCGCGACGAGCACCTTCTTCCCGAGCCCCAGGCCGAAGCGCCAGATGCCGTCCAGGAACCGCCCCGGATCGTGGATGCGGCCGCGGATCTGTTCCGCGACGTCATGGTAGCGGACGATCGGGCCCGCGATCAGCTGCGGGAAGAGGACCACGTAGAGCAGGTAGTCGTGGAAGCCGCGCGCCGGCGCCGTGAGACCGCGGTGGACGTCCACGAGGTAGCTCATCCGCTGGAACGTGAAGAAGCTGATCCCGATCGGCAGCGCGACCTGCGTCCACGCCACCGCCCCCCACCCCGCCGCCGCCAGCAGCGCGTTGACGCTCTCCACCGCGAAGTTGGCGTACTTGAACCACGCGAGCGTCGCGACGTTGAGGCCGAGCGACACGACCAGCGCGGCGCGGCGGCGGCGCGGCGCGGCCCCGGGCGGCAGCCACCGGCCGAGGGCGAAATCGACCGCGCACCCGCCGATCAGCACGAAGACGAACTTCGGCGCGCCCCAGGCGTAGAAGAAGAGGCTCGTCCCCAGCGCCACCCAGTTTCGGAGTCGCGGCGGGCACAGGACGTAGGCCAGCAGCGTCAGCGGCAGGAAGGCGAACAGGAAGGTGTAGGAGCTGAAGACCATCCTACTTCGGGCCTCCCGGTGCGGGCGCGGCGCCGCGCGCGCGAGCCGTGTGCGCGAGGGCGCCGGTGAGGAAGCCGCGGTTCACGGTGGGCAGCGACATCGCCGAGTAGACGATCACGACGGCGTCGCGGCCGAAGACGTCGCGGTCCCAGTCGAGCCGGGCCCTGTCGAGCGGCGTGTCGGTCCCGTCGGGCCACGTCTGGCGCCGGTTGAAGTAGAAGAACGTGTCGCGCCGGCGGTAGCAGTCCATCGCCTCGAGGTGCGGCGTCAGGCCGAAGATGAAGCTGTCGCCGACGAACAGGATGTCCGGCCGCAGCGCGTCCGCGGGCGCCTCGGGCTCGAGCACCGGGTGCACCTGCGGCCCGGCGAGGCCGCGACGGTTCCAGATGTTCATCAGGTCGACGATGTCGGCGTCGAGCCCCGCCGGGCGGTCGTCGACGACGGCCCCGGCGACGCGGAACTTCGCGAGGGTCCGTCCGCCCATCTGCGGCTCGATCCGGTCGAGGATCCTCCGTGCGGCGACCGCCGCGCCGTAGTGCGACCAGTGGATGCCGCCGCGGGAGAACAGCGGATGCGGGCCGTCGTCGCGGTGCTCCGCGAACCAGGCGTGAAGGTCGAGCAGCCGGACGCCCTCGCGCTCGAGGTGCGGCAGAAGCTGCTGGTAGCCGGACCGCCGCGACTCCCGGCCCGGCGCGAAGAGGTAGGGCGGGACGAACTCCGCGTAGATCTCGGCCTTGTTCGGCGCGATCACGAACAGGAAGGCCCTGCCGCGACGGTCCATCTCGTCCTGGAACGCCCGCACCTGTCGCGCGGCCTCGGCAAGCTTCGCCTCCTCGAAGACCTTCGCGCGGTCCGCGGCGCGCACGTAGCCGCGGATGAAGAGCCAGCCGTCGCGCCCGATGACGACATCGTCCGCATGCGCCCCGGTCGACTGCCGGAACAGCGAGTAGCGGATCTGGTTGGCCGTCCGGATCCAGAAACCGCGCAGGCCGGTCTTTCGAACGAACGCCGCCTCGAACCGGTTCTGGAACTTCCCGCCGAACCAGCCGGCCACGGTCCGCGGCGGCGACGGCGCCGGCACCTCGACGCCGCCGAGCACGACCTCGGGAAACAGCCCGGCGGCCTTCTGCGCGACCGGCGTCCACAACAGCGCGACGAACGCCACGCAGGCGGCCATCGCCGCGCGACGGCGGAGAGGGGTGGCCGCGGCGGACGGGGACGTCCCGGATGGAGCGGGCTCCGGGTTCATCCGCCCCGCTTGTGCGACTGGACGAGCGCGAAGAAGCGGTCCTCGTAGTCCTTGAACAGCCCGCGGGCCCGCAGCAGGTCGGCGAGCGGGGCGATCTTGGAGCGGTCCTTCGACGCGGCGCGGAAGGCCGCCTCGACCTCGTGCCGATCGCCGGAGGGGTCCTCGCGCAGGACGCGCGCGTGCTCGGGGCCGGAACGCTGCACCATTTCGACCATCAGCTTGACGAGGCACACCTCCCACGGCTCGTCGACGCCGCGCACGAGCGCGCCCAGCGGGTTCGCCCTGGCCTTCAGGTCCGCCCGGACGCGGTCGACCACCGCCTCGAGGGCGTCGTGGACGATCTGCTCGCGGACCTCCTCCTTGCGGATCCGGAACCCGTACCGGAGGATCAGCAGCTCCTTCGCATTCTCGCGCAGCCATTCCGCGTAGCGGCCGGCGGCCTCCTCGTGGAAGCCCTCGAGAATCGACTCCATGTAGGCCGCCGGGGTCAGGATCTCGGGACGGAAGGCCTGGATGCGCCCCTCGCGCACGCGCACGCCGTTGACCTCGTCCATCAGCTCGCTGACGAGATGATAGTCGAGGACCGTCGAGCCGAAGGTCTCGAGGCGGCGCGGCGGCAGCATCAGGATCTCGGTGTTGCTGACCGCGTACCAGAAATCGAATGGATCGCCCGCAGGCATGATTCGCGCGAGTCTTGCAGAAGACGCCGGCGTTGTCCAACGACCGCCGCCCCGGGCGGACCGGGCGGCGCGCACGATGGTTCTGCAGGGCGTTCCGTCCCGGATCGCCGGAGCCGGCCTCCCGTAGCCGCGATCGCTGATCGCGGCACGCCTTGCGCACGGGACACAGGACGGATGCCGCGTGGCCCGGCCGCCAACGGGGCTGGGATGCGGGGGGGGCGGTCTCTTCCTGGCGCCGCCGGCGGGCGGGGATCCGGGGGCGGGGTCCCGTGCATCGCGGCGGCGGCGGGTGTACACTGGCGGCGTGAGCGCGGCGGCCGGCAGCGTGGTCTGCGAGCTGTGCCCGAGGATGTGCGAACTCGCCCCCGGGCGGCGCGGGGATTGCCGCATCCGCGCGAACCTCGACGGGAAGCTCACGGCGCTCACCTACGGGCTGCCCTGCTCGGTGCACGTCGACCCGGTCGAGAAGAAGCCGCTGTTCCACTTCCTGCCCGGCACGCCGATCCTCTCGATCGCCACCGCCGGGTGCACCCTGCACTGCCGGAACTGCCAGAACTGGGAGATCTCGCAGGCGAACCCGGAGGACCTCGACGTCGCGGCGCTGCCGCCGGAGGACGTTGTCGCGCTGGCGCGGCGGACGGGCTGCCCGTCGATCGCCTATACCTACACCGAGCCCCTCGCCTACTTCGAGTACACGCTCGACGCCTCCGCCCGGGCGCGGGAGGCGGGGCTGCGCAACGTGCTCGTCACCGCGGGCTACATCAACGAGCCGCCGCTGCGCGAGCTGGCGCGCGTGACGGACGCGGCGAACATCGACCTGAAGTTCATGAGCGACCGCCTCTACCGGGAGGTCTGCGACGGGACGCTGGCGCCGGTGCTGAAGGCGATCGAGCTGTCGAAGTCGCTCGGCGTATGGGTCGAGGTGACGAACCTCGTGATCCCGACGCTGAACGATTCCGACGACGCGCTGCGGGACGTCGCCCGCTGGATCCGCCGCACGCTCGGCCCGGACACGCCCCTCCACTACTCCGGCTTCCACCCGCAGCACCGGATGCGCAACCTGCCGCCGACGCCGGCGGATACGCTGCGCCGCGCGCGGCAGATCGGCCTCGCCGAGGGGCTGCGCCACGTCTACGCGGGCAACGTCACGGTCGAGGACGGCGAGACGACGCACTGCCCCGCCTGTCGCAAGCCGGTCCTGCGGCGCGTCCGCTTCGAGGTCGTCGAGCGCCATCTCGCGGGCGGCGCGTGCGGATGGTGCGCGGAGTCGATCGCGGGGGTGTGGAAATGAAACGGCGCGTCTTCCTCCGTTCGCTGGCGGCGGCCGCCGCCGGGACGGCCGCGGGCGGCGCGGCCGGCCGGCCGGTTCGGTGGTCGCGCGCGCGCGCCGGCCGAGGGGTTGCCCGCCGGATCCTGCCGCTCGATCCCGCCGCCGTCCTGCGCCCCGCGCGGTGGGCGGGCTGACCGCCTACGCCGGCGTGTCGTCGGCGCGGCGGCGGACCTCCCGCACCATCGCCCGCCAGTGCTTCGCGAGGAACGGCGGGTTCCGCAGGCTGTCCAGCACGTAGGCCCGGTCGGCGCGGTCGAGGTCGAGGACGGCCGTGATCATCTCCTCCCGGTGGAAGCCGGCCTCGGCGAGCGGGATGCCGCCCGGCTCGCGGATGAACGACGAGCCGCTCGACGTCTGCTTCCCGTCCGGCGCCTCGCCGATCGTGTTCGCGACGCAGTGGAAGATCCGGCTGTTCGGCCCGACCGGCTGCTGCGCGCGCCCGGCCGTCCGCTTCCAGCACACGGCCTCGATCTCGTCCGAGCTGCACGAGGGGTGGAACAGGATCCGTGCGCCGGCCATGGCGGGGATGCGGTAGAGCTCCGGGTGGCGGCCGTCGCGGCAGATGACGAGCGTGCAGGGGATGCCGTCGATCTCGAAGAGCGAGAGCTTGTCGCCGCCGCGGCAGTACTTCACCTCGTCGCGGCCGGCCATGTGGACCTTCGCGTACTCGTGGACGATGCGGCCGGCCGGCGAGATGACGTGCGCGAGGTTGAGGTGGCGCTCGCCCGCCCGCCGGATCGTTCCGGCGATGACCCAGATCCGGCGCCGCTTCGCCTCGGCGCAGGTCGCCCGCAGCGCGGCCTTCACCGCCGCCGGGACGAGGCGGACCACGTCGGGGAAGTAGTAGCCGGTCAGGCTGGCCTCGGGGAACAGGACCACGCGGCTGCCGGCCTCCGCCGCGGCCCGGATGTAGTGCCGCGTCCGCTCGAGGTTGAACGCGAGCGGCTTCGCCCAGTGCAACTGCACGCACGATACCTGAAGCGTCTTCCTCATGCCTTCCCCTCCGCGCCGGCCCGTCCGGCGGATGCCAGCCCACGCAAGGAATGCGCCGGTGCGAAGCGCACGCCCGGGGGCCCCCGGTTCACTTCTCCGTCGCGTCGCCGTAGTCCGACGCGCTCAGGTGCACCTTGCCCTGCGCGGCGAGCCGCTTGCGCTTCGCGATGCGGCGGTTGACGAGGAAGACGCCGATCGGGCCCAGGCCGATCCGCAGCAGCAGCTGCTGCCAGGCCCGGGAGAAGGAGTTGAGCCTCGTCAGGAGGAAGAGGATGTCCTTCCGCCGCTGCTTCGCGGTCGTCGCGGGCAGCGGCATGGGGTACCGCGGCACGGGCAGGCCGAGGCGGCGGCGGACGCGGAGGCGGAAGGCGACGCGCGCCTTCTTCTCGGTCAGCATCGCGTGCTGGCCCTCGGCGATCTCGGCGACGGGCAGCGGGCGGAGGTCCAGCGCGTCCGCGGAGCGGAGGGCGTCGACCAGCCGCGCGCCCTGCTCGGTGTGCGGGACGATCGTCGAGTCGCCCTCGACGGAGTGGTACTTCCACTCGCCGTCCTTCCCGCGGATCCACGGATCGCCGATGGCGAAATCGGAGAACTCCGCGGCGCCGTCCATGCACATCAGGCAGCGGCCCAGCGGCGACACGCGGGAGAGCACGTTGAAGGTCGGCGACGACGCGTGCGGCGAGCGCCACGTCGACCCGCCGCTGAACGTGAACTCGTAGGTGCTCGCCGGCCACCCGCGCTCGTCGCGCTGGCGGAAGCGGACGTGCGTGACCTTCTCCCCGCGCGGCGCGAGCATCGCGCCGGTGAGCTTCGTCGTTTCCCACGGCAGGTTGTAGTGGCAGAAGAGGCCGATCGTGTACGGAACGCGCCGGGCCCAGCGCGGGTCGACGAGCTGCCGCTTGCGCAGCGCGTGGATCTGGCACGGCAGGCCGACCGCCGCGAAGGGGCCGTCCTCGTCCCGGATCTCGAGCAGCGCGGCCAGCGAGGGCGCCGTGGTGTAGCGCGACTGCGCGGCGCGCAGGACATCCTCCGGCGTGCGCGCGATGATGCCGCGGCCCATCGAGGGTTCGTCCGGATCCCCGACCGTGACCAGCGCCCCCTTGATGAAGCCGGTCTTCAGCCAGTGCACGAGGATCGCGGTCACCACGCCGCCGCTTGCGCCGCGCGACCGGATGTCCGGGTCCGACGCGTGGGCCAGCCACGCGCCGCGGGTCGTGCCGAGGAGGCCGCCGAAGGCGTAGTCCGGCCCGAGCAGGGCCTTCCCGATCGCCGGGTAGTCCACCGCGAGCCCCGAGCAGACCCCGACGCAGATGTTGCAGTGGATGCAGTCGTTGACCGGGTCCGGGTAGCCGGCCTTCGTCGCGTAGGTGCCGACCGGGCAGAACCCGACGCAGGCCCCGCAGCGGTGGCAGAGACCCTCGCGGACGACGCGCAGGATCCCGTCCGTGTCGCGGTAGGGATCGGCTTCGAAGTGCTGGAGCCGTTCGGACACGCCCCGCAGTCTACCCGACGGCGCGGCGCGCCTCAAGGAATCGCCCCGCCCCGGCATAGCGCCGACGGAGCGGCGCCCTCCAGGGTCTCCGCCCGCAGTTCCGACGGGCACGATGCCCCAGACACCCCGGCCCGGCGGCGATCAGTCGAACCGCAGTCGAGCGGAGGCGAGGCGGCGGCCGAGTTCGGCAAGGACGCGGTCCTCGTCGGCCTCGTCCTTCGCCTCGAACGTCGACGAGAACCGCAGGAACGCGCCGACGTCATCCCATGGGACCGTCGACACCGACTGCTCGCGGATCAGGTACTGCGAGGCGTCCTCGGCGGACCCGAACTCCGCGGCCCCGGCGCCCTTCGGCGCGGGCATGTACATGAAGAACGTCCCGCCGGGCATCCGGGCGTCGAACCCGGCGGCGCGCAGAACCCTCACCATCTTCTCCAGCCGCCGCCGGTAGTGCTCGCGGATGGCCTCCGAGAGCGCGACGTCGGCGATGCCGGCGCAGGCCGCGATCTGGATCGCCTTGAACTGGCCGGAGTCGATGTTGTCCTTCACCTCGGCGAAGGCCCGGATGGTCCGCTTCGCGCCGGCGACGAATCCGAGGCGCCAGCCGGTCATGTTGTAGGACTTGCTCATCGAGTGCAGCTCGATGGCGCAGTCCTTGCCGCCGGGGCGGCCGAGGATCGACAGGCGCGGGCCGCCATGGACGAGGGTCGCATAGGCGGCATCCTGCACGACCAGGATGTTGTTCCGGTGCGCGTAAGCGATCAGCCGGTCGAAGAACTCCGCCGTCGGCGCGGCGCCGGTCGGGTTGTTCGGGTAGTTGACGTAGAAGAGCTTGGCGCGGGCCGCGACGGCCGGGTCGATCGCGTCGAGGTCCGGGAGAAAGCCGTTCTCGCGCCGCAGCGGGAGCTTCACGACCTCGCCGCCGAGGTAGCGCGCGTGGGTGCCGAGCACGGGGTAGCCGGGCACGGTCAGCAGCACCGCGTCGCCGGGATTGACGAAGCAGAGCGGCAGCAGCGCCAGCGCCGGCTTCGAGCCGATGCTGTGGTTGATCTCGGTGTCGGGATCGAGATCCGTCACGCCGAAGAACGACGCCATGTAGCGCGCGGCGGCGACCTTGAACTCGCGGATGCCGTTGTCGGCGTAGCCGCGGTTGGAGGGATCGTCCACCGCCTTCTTCAGCGCCTCGCGGATCGGGGCCGGGGCCATGCGGTCGGGCTCGCCGACGCCGAAGTCCAGCAGTTCGACGTCCGGCCGGGCGGCCTTCGCGGCGGCCTTCGCCCGCTTGATCTTCTCGAACTTGTAGATCTCGGTCGACTCGCCGAACTTCGCCCCGCCGATGCGCTCCGCGAACAGTGTCTGCAGGTCCATGCCCGTCCCTTCCGTCGTTGAAAGCGGCGCAGTGTAGCGGAACCGTCGGTTTCGAGCCAGCCGGGAACCCGGGCCGGGGCCGGCGGGCCGTCCGGCGGGCCGGTCGCGGGCGGGTTTGCGCTGGTTTTGCGTGATTGACGCCAACCCCCGGGATGGGTAATCTGACCGGCTTGCAAACGAGGAATGGACGATCATGAAGCGTACGTACCAGCCCCATCGTAAGAAGCGGCAGCGGAAGCACGGGTTCCGCAAGCGCTCGGCGACGAAGAACGGGCGAAAGGTGCTGTCGCGCCGGCGGGCCACGGGCCGCAAGCGCCTCAGCATCTGAGGACGCGCCCATGAGCGGCGGCCCCGGGGCGGTGGCGACCCGCGGGAACGCGGCGGGTCCGGACCACGGGCTTCCGCGGACCCGGCGCCTGACCCGGTCCTCCGGCTTCCAGGAGGCCTACGGGCAGGGCCGAAAGTTTGTGGGGCGATACATGGTGCTTTTCCTGCGCAGCGGCCCGGATGCCGCCCTGCGACTGGGCGTCGTCTCCAGCCGCAAGGTCGGCGGAGCCGTCGCGCGCAACCGCGCCCGTCGCCGGATTCGCGACATCTTCCGCCGCGAGCGCCCGGGGCTGGCGGGGACCGACGACCTGGTCCTGGTCGCCCGCTTCTCCCGTCGCGAGCCGCCGATGGCGGACCTCCGCGCCGACTTCCTGGCCCTCGCCGCGCGGGCCGGGCTGAGGAGCCCGTCGCCATGAGGCACGTCCTGGTCCTCCTGATCCGTCTCTACCAGTGGACGATCTCCCCCTGGCTCGGACCGGCCTGCCGGTTCTACCCCTCGTGCTCGTCCTACGGCATCGAGGCGATCCGCGTCCACGGCTGCCTGCGCGGCCTCTGGATGGCGGCCGCCCGCATCCTCCGCT
Organism: Lentisphaerota bacterium; assembly: GCA_016873715.1. GTDB lineage: Bacteria > Verrucomicrobiota > Kiritimatiellia > PWTM01 > PWTM01 > VGWF01. The sequence continues at coordinate 8,763 of VGWF01000019.1, forward strand.
GTCATCCGTGGAACCCGGGCGGCTACGATCCCGTGCCCGCCCGCCCCGGCACCATCGAAAGCAGGGTTTCATGAACCGCAAAGACCTCCCCATCCTTGTCGCCCTGGTCGGCCTGATCCTTCTGCTGCCGATCATCGACCGCACCCTGATTGCGCCGCACTTCCCCAAGCCCGCGCGGCCCGCCCAGGCCCGCGCGTCGACGAACACCCCGGCCGCCGCCGCGACCGGCGCCGTCGCGCGCGCGACCCCGGAGCTGGCCGCCGCGCCTGCGCCCGCCGTCCCCGCCCCGGCCCCGGCCGGCGCGAACGACGAGCCCGCCTCGGCGGCCGCGCCGACCTACGTGACGCTCACGAACGAGGCCGTCACCCTGAAGTTCTCGAGCCACGGGGCCGCGCTCGTCTCGGCCACGATGAACAAGTACCCGCTCTCCCAGGCCGCGACCGGCGGCCCGGTGGTCCTCGACTTCGAGGCGGCGCCGGCCCTCGCCTACGAGGGCATCGGCGGGCTTGGCGACGCCCACGCGTTCGAGACGCATCCGGGCGCGGACGCCCGCTCCGTCCGCTTCGAGCGCCGCAACGCGCAGGGTCTCCAGATGACCCGCACGGTGGAGCTCGCATCCAACGGCTTCACCGTTGCGGTTCGCGACGAATTCCGCAACGGCGGCACGTCGCCCGCCCCGCTCGCGGCCACCTGGATCCGGTTCGGCGAGATGGACCACCTTCCGGGCGAGTCGCTGATGAGCGGGATCGCGCTCCTCGGCATCGACACCCTCCCCGCGGGCGACAAGGTCAAGTTCTGGGGGACGAAGCTGGCGGGCCTGTTCAAGGACGCCGGCGGCGAGCGCCCGCCCGCGACCGCGTCCGCCGAACTGCCCGCGGACGGCGGGGCGGCGGAGTGGGCCGCCGTGAAGAACAAGTACTTCGTGCAGCTGCTCAAGCCCGACGAGCGTTTCGAGAGGATCGAGGCCCGGATGGCGAGGATCGTCCGGCCGAACGAGAAGGCCAAGGCCCGGATCGACCTCCAGGCGGTGGCCGCCGCGGCCCTGTGCGCCCCGCGCACGGTCGAGCCGGGCGGATCGGTCGCCCGCGCCTACGAGCTCTTCATCGGCCCCAAGAAATACGATGCCCTCAAGCAGCTCGACGCCCGGCGGGTCGACGTCATGGACTTCGGCTGGGCCGGATCGATCGGCAAGGCGCTGCTCGTCACGCTGAACTGGATCCACGGCGTGATCCCGAACTACGGCATCGCGATCATGCTGCTGACCATCATCATCCGCATCCTCTTCTGGCCGCTCACGCACAAGAGCACCGAGAGCATGAAGCGGATGCAGGAGGTCGCCCCGCTGGTCAACGATCTGCGCGCGAAGTTCAAGGACAACCCGCAGCGGCAGCAGCAGGCAATCATGCAGCTGTACAAGGAGAAGAAGATCAACCCGCTGAGCGGCTGCCTTCCGATCCTCGTGCAGCTCCCGGTCCTGATCGCGCTCTTCAACGTGCTGCGCGGCGCCATCGAGCTTCGCTTCGCGCCCTTCCTGTGGATCGCCGACCTCAGCGAGCCGGAGAACCTGCTCGCCGGCATGCTGCCTTTCGGCCTGGCGCTGAACCCCCTGCCGCTGGTCATGACCGCGATGCAGGTCTGGCAGACCAAGCTCACGCCGTCCGGCGGCGACCCCGCCCAGCAGAAGATGATGCTGTGGATGCCGGTCGTGATGCTGTATTTCTTCTACAGCTTCCCGGCGGGACTCGTGCTGTACTGGACGACCAACCAGGCGTTGATGATCGCGCAGATGCTGCGCCAGCGGATGCGCACGGCCGCGCACGCGAAGGGAGCGACGAAACCATGAGCGACCCGATGACGACCGACGAAGCCGTTGCGAAGACCAGGGCCCTGCTCGAAGGACTCCTCAGGAGCATGGAGTTCGAGGCCACCGTCACCGCGCGGTCCCAGGGCGACGCCGGCATCCTGCTGGCCGTCGACTCCCCCGACGCCCCCGCGCTGATCGGCGACGAGGCCCAGCTCCTCGAGGCGATCCAGTACACGATGAACCGCATGCTCCGCCGCACGCTGGGCGAGGAGTGGTTCTGCGTCCTCGACATCGGCGGCTACCGCGAGCGCCGCCGCGACGTCATGGCGAAGGAGGCCCGCGACATCGCCGCCCGGGTGCGGCAGACCGGCCGCCCCTTCACCTTCCCGGCCCTCAGCGCCTCCGACCGCCGCGCCGTGCATCGCGCCCTGGCCGACGACGCGGACCTGGAGACCGTCTCCCTCGAGCCCTCGGTCGATGGCTTCAAGCGCCTCGTCATCCAGCTCCGCCCGGCCCCGGCACCCGCAGCGCCCGCACCGCAGGACGCCCCCCCGGCCTGACGCCGTTCGCCGGGTTGAAATCCGCCCGGCGTGGGGTAGCTTCCATCAGACGGTGCGCGTTTTCCTATGGGTTCCCCACCCAGACCTCCTTGGCGCGCACCGTCTACTTGTTTCTCTGTCCCCCCGCGGCGGGGACAGACACGTGCGCGGAGGGGGACAGAGATGGGAGGTCCGTCATGCCAAGATCAAACGTAACAGACTTTCAAAAAGCGGTTTATGATTCCATCTCCCGGGTGCCACGCGGCCGGGTAACGACCTATGCCCTTCTCGCCCAATCGATTGGGTGCCGAAGCCCACGGGCTGTCGGACAGGCGCTTCGACGCAACCCGTTCGCCCCCAAGGTCCCGTGCCACCGGGTGATCGCATCCGCCCTGACCCCGGGCGGCTTCAACGGGGCCAAGGCGGGGACAGAGATCGCGCGGAAGCTCCGCCTCCTGGCCGCCGAGGGGGTGGTGTTCCGGGACGGCCGGCTTGCGGACCCGTCACGGATCGTCCGGCCCTGCTAAGTTTCGACCGGATCGCCGCATCACCCTCCGCGTGAACCCATCGGATCCAGCACCCGGGGGCGGCCTTCCCGACGCGCACACGATGCGCGTCCAACAGCTCTTCGTCGCCCACCAGACGTCGGTCAAGGCCTTCGTCCTGTCCCTGCGACCGGACTTCACCGAGGCGGCGGACATCCTGCAGGAGACCTTCCTGACCGTCACCCGCAAGGCCGCGGAGTTTCGCGAGGGGTCGAACTTCACCGCCTGGGCCTTCGCGATCGCCCGGTTCAAGGTGCTTGAGTCCGGCCGGGTGCGGCGTCGGGAGACGGACCTCTCGGACGAGGTCCTCGACGCCCTTGCGGCCGATGCGCCGCCGGCCCCGTTCTTCGACCGCCGCCTCGAGGCCCTCCGCGCCTGCCTCCGCCGCCTCGCGCCTCGCGCGCAGGAAATCGTCCGCCTCCGCTACCACTCCGGCCACGGTCCCGAGGAGATCGCCCGCTGCGTGTCATGGTCCGCCAACGCCGTCAATGTCGCGCTCTCCCGCGCACGGACCGCCCTGCGGGACTGTGTCCGCCGGACCGCCGGGGAGGTCGCATGAACCCGCGCCGCCTCACCGATCTGATCGACCGGCATCTCGACGACCGCCTTGCGCCTGCGGAGCGGGCGGAACTCGAGGCGGAACTGCTGGCCTCGGCCGACGCGCGGCGGGCCTTCTGGGACCAGGCCTCACTTCACGGCCTCACCCACGAGGCGGTCCGGCTCGCGTGGAGCGACGAGGAGCCCGCACCGGCCCACGCCGGATTCTTCGAACGCATCGCCGCGTGCTTCGCACCGCCGCACCGCATCTTCGCGGTCGTATCGCTGGCTGCCGCACTGGCGGCGCTGGTGCTGGTCCTTCTGCCCGGGCGCAGCCCGCCGCCTGCCGCCGCCGGGCCGCGGTTCGCCGCCGTCGAGGGCCGGACCGAAGTGGTCCGCCGCGACGCGACGATCGCGGTCGCGACGGGCGATGCGGTGGCCTCGGGCGATGCCATCCGCGTGGCGGACGGCGCCGGGGCGCGGCTCGCGTTCCCCTGCGGCACCGTCGTGCGGCTCGGCGGCGGAGCCTCGATCGTCGTCGGGGACGCCGACGCGCTCCGTATCGAACTCCGGGCCGGCGTCCTCGAGGCCGAGGTCAGCCCGCGTCCCGCGGACCGTCCGATGATCGTACGCACCCCGCTCGCCCGCGCCACGGTCCATGGCACGGTCTTCGCGCTCCGGGCGGACGCGTCGTCCACCCGGCTCGATGTCCGCGAAGGCCGCGTGCGCATCGCCCACGCCCGGCGCGACAGCGAGGTCGAGGTCGGGAGTGGGGAGTACGCGGTGGCCGCGGCCGATGCCGACGTGCGGGCCGGCCTCGCGCCGTCGCGCGCAGCCCCGGCGCATCCGCGCGGCGCGGCGGAGGCGCGCGATCCGGCGTTGCATCCGTTCGCATCCGACAGTCCGTGGAACACGTCGATCGGCTCCCGCGCGGTCTTCGAGCCCGTCCGCGCCGCCGCCTTCCACGCGGCCCCGCGGGCCGTCGTGCTGCCCGCGTCGCACGACCGCGCGGTCATCCTCGCGCGGACGGAGGACCCCGAGACGGCCGTGCTTGACCGCTACACCGGCATGGAATTGGCGCGCCTGCGCGTGCCGGCCGGCGTTCCGCCGCAGGGCCGACGGCCGGCGCCCTGCACGATCGTCGATGCCGCCACCGGCCGGGCGTGGGAGCTGGCGCAGGCGGGTCGGGACGGAACCGCGCTCGTGGCGTCGGCGTGCGAGCCGGTCGACCTGCGCGGGTCCGGCGTGCCGCCGCAGCAGAGCGGACTGACCTTCTCCGGCCTTCCGCAGATCGCGGGGATCATCCGCGCCGGCGAATGGACCGGCGGGATCCGCCACGCGCTCTCGGCGTATGTCGTCCACGCGGCCCTGTCGCGCGCGCCGTCCGGCGACGCCTTCGTCCGGCCCGCGCGGCACACGCCGATGGAGACGAAGATGCTCGATGCGATGGGCGCGGACGGAAACCTCCACTACGGGACGCTGCTGGCGCTCCCGCCGGACGTCGATCCCGCCACGCTCGGCCTCGACCCCGCCGGCCCGGCGATGGCCATCGCCCGCGCGCTTCAGGACCACGGCGTCTACCTCGTCCACAGCTTCCGTGGCGCGGACGGCTCCGCCGCGGCCGGCTGGACGCCGCCCGCTCTCCAGCTCTTCGCCGAGGAACTCCCCGGCGGCGACCCGCACGATCTCGCCGCGGAGGTGTCCCGCCTGGTTCCGCTGCTCCGGGTGGTTGCGGACCGCGGGCTGGAGCGCGCGCCATGAAACGCAGAACGATCCCGCCCGTCCTCGTTCTCGCCGCCGTGCTTGACCTGCATGCCGCAACGACGATCACGCTGGGGACGAACGTGGCGGTGTCCGGCGTCCGCCCGTTTGGCATCAACCTTGCGCAGGTGAACTACTACGACTCGGGCCAGATGATGAAGGAGCTGCTCTTCCGCAACCCGGGTTTCGAAGGGATGCTGTTCCAATCGGTCGTCCGCATCGGCTCCGGCACAGCCTCCCGGGCGGTGGAGGACCAGCCCTTCACGCAGTGGCCGAGCGGATTCTGGGACGGAGCCGCCTGCGAGTTCGCGTGGGGCGTGGCGTCCGGCCGCGCGGACGTCGTCACGCACTCGATGGCGCCGAACCGGGCCGGCATGCCGAACGATCCGGCGGGCGACACGAACGGGACGACCTACGTCTTCGGCGGGAGCGGCGTCGCGGCGGCGGCGGGCGACTACCTGATCCTCCGCAAGACCCACATCGGCGGGACCAACAGCGGGGCGGCGTTCGGGAGCTGGGCCGTCGGGACCGGCGGCGTGGGCAGCGTCTCCAGCGAGACGAACGACCTTCCGTCCGGCACCGAGGGCCGGCAGTGCGTGCGGCTCACCGCGCTCGGCGCCGGCGACCAGGCATCCGTCAGCGGCCAGTTCGACACGCTGGCCACGCGCTTCGTGCTCCTCAACGGCTCGTTCCGCCTCGCCTTCAAGGCGCGCGGCGCCGGCGGCGCCAACCGCATGGTCGTCACCGCGCAGCGCGGCAATCTGACCCCGTACCTCAGCCAGACCGTGCAGCTTCCGGCCGGGTGGACGAACTGCGAGCTGCCGTTCTCGGCGGCGGAGACCTCCACGGTGACGGACAGCATGACCGTCCGCCTCGCCGCGACGGGCCAGAGCGAGGTGCTGCTCGACGATGTGAGCCTCCGGCAGACCGGCGGCGACGCGACCAACCCGACCGCGTTCCGCGATCCGGTCGTGCAGGCCCTGCGCGAGCTGCGGCCCGGCATCCTGCGCTATCCGAACTGGCAGTCGATGGGCGAGTCGCTCGACAACGAGCTTGCGCCGCTCTTCGGCCGCATGCGTTCCGGCTACTCGGTCTACAACACCGGCGAGAACAACATGCGGCCCGGGCTGCACGAGTTTCTCGAGCTGTGCGGGCACATCGGCGCGGAGCCCTGGTACAGCGTGCCGCCGGTGTTCTCGATCGCCGAGGCGACGAACCTCGTCGAGTACCTGGCGGGCGGCGCGGACACGGCGTACGGGGCGCGTCGGGCGTCGCGCGGCCATCCGGCGCCGTGGACCGACGTCTTCCCGCGGATCCATCTCGAGTTCGGCAACGAGAACTGGAACAACGGCAGCTACCGCGGCGGCGCCATCACGGTGCCGGTCCCCTGCGGCAACCGGGCGTCCGGGCTCTTCGCGGCGATGAAGGCGGCCGCCGGCCCCGCGACGAACCGGTTCCATCTCGTTCTCGGCGGCAACCCGGGGATGAGCGGCATGAACGTGCAGCTCCACAACGCGAGCCCGCACCACGACGCGTTCACGCTGGCGCCGTACATGGCCTACCGCGTCGACACCTACGCGGACACCGAGGCGCTGTTCGGGACGCTCTTCGCGGAGCCCGAGTGGTGGTCCACGCGCCCGTCGCCGACCTCGGGCCTGATGCGGCTCACCCACGACCTGCTCCAGGCCTCGCCGCGCCCTGTGCCGCTGTCGGTCTACGAGGTGAACCTCCACACGACCGAGGGCGCGATCTCGCAGGCGGTGCTCGATGCCTTCACGCCGTCGGTCGGCGCCGGCATCGCGGTGGCCGGCCACATGTTCTCGATGCTGCGGCACGTCGGCATCCGCGACCAGGTCTTCTTCTCGCTGCCCGGCCACCGCTACACGCGCGGCGACGGCAAGACCGCCGCGCTGTGGGGCGCCGCGCCGGACTACGGCGTCAGCGGCCGCCGCCGCCCGCAGTTCTTCTCGCAGGTGCTCGCCAACGAGGCGCTCGCGCTGCGGGGCGATCTGGTCGGGACGATCCACTCCGGCGACGACCCGACCTGGAACCAGCCGTACATGAACCGCATCACCTACACGAACGCGCACCATCTGCAGTCGTTCGCCTTCGCGAACGGACCGGACCGCGCGCTCGTCGTGTTCAACTACCATCGCACGTCGCCGCTCGACGTCACGTTCGCGGGCGCCGCGCCGCCGCTCGGCGCCGTCGCGGTGAGGCAGCTCACGTCGGGGAACGTGACGGACCACAACGAGACCAACGCCGTCGTTGCGGTCGTGACGCAGGAGTTCGGGACGTTCGATCCCGGCGCGCCGATGGCGCTCCCGCCGTTCTCCATGACCGTGTTCCACTGGTCGACCGTCGGACCGCCGGTCTCCATCGCGTCGGCGAACGCCGGCGGGGCGGTGCGGATCGAATGGGACGGAGCGGCGGGACGCGAGTACCAGGTGCAGACCAGCCGCGACTTCGTCGTGTGGAGCGACGCCGGCCCCCGCGTCCCCGGCGCCGGCGGTCCGACCGTATTCCTCGACGACGGAACCCACACCGGCACCCCGCCGTCCCAAACCGACCGCCGTTTCTACCGCGTGTTCCTGCCGTAGACCGGTCCAGCCTCCCCCGCGCTTCGTGCCTCCACGTTCGGCCGCAGGGCTTGTCGCACCGGAGCGCGGCGAAGGCGGAGCCGGCCACCCTCCCGGCACTCGCCACCCGACACCCGCCACTCTGCTCCGCCCCCGCCTCGATCCGGCCTATTCCTTGCGCGGGATCTGCAGCAGCTTCACCTCCCACGGGCCGAACGCCTCGCGGCGGTCGAGTCCGGGGCGGCGGAGGGTGGCGGCGTGGGGGGTGGAGGAGGCGTTGACGGCGATGACCGCCTCGCGGCCGTCGGGGGCGCGGAAGGCGCCGAGCGCGAGACGCCCGGGCGGATCGGCGACGGGCGGCGGCAGCGAGACGCCCATCTGGAGGAACGGCCGGCCCTCGCCGTGGTAGAGCGCGACCCACTGGCGGTAGAGATCGTGCTGCGGCGGCAGGCCGTCGCGCATCGGCGCACGCACGGCGCCGTCGGCGAGGATCTCCAGGAGGCGGACATCGTCGACCCACACGCGGCCCGCGCCCTCGACGTGGATCATCAGGCGGACGACCTCCGACTCGGCCGGCGGCTCGATGTCGGCCGACACCTCCCGCCAATCGCCCGGCGCCGGGAACGCGAGACGCCACGAACCGAGCCCCTTGAGATTGTCGCCCAGCGCCGCGATGCCGATGGCCGCGGGTCGCGCGAGCGAGCCGGTCTTCATCCACGCCGAGATCCGGTAGCGGCGTCCGGGCACGAGGCCGCCGGGACCGACCGGCACGTTGCGCGAGACCTGCGTGATGACGCCGTTCGTCGCGTGCTCGATCCGCAGGCTCGCGGCGCCGCCGTGACGGACCTCCGCGTCCCGGGCGGGCCGCCCCGCGTAGACCCGGTCCTGCCATCCTGCAACGCGGTCCCACCCGGCGGGCGCGGCGCCGGTCCATTCCTCGAAGCCGCCGTGGTCGAACAGCTCCGACGGCTCGACCGGCCAGTGCGGCACGAGGTGCGGCATCTGGCCCGACACGATGCAGTGGGCGGTCATGTCGCGGTCGGTCGCGCGCGGGTTGCTCTGAAACAGCGGGACGAACTCGTGGTAGACGTGGCCGAAGACCGATTCCACCCGGTGCCCGGCCGCCCGCGGCTTCCCGGCGACCTCGTAGTCGCGGTAGTCCTGGATGCCGACCGATTGCAGGAACAGTTCCTGTGGTTCCTCGAAGCCGAGGACGAGGCTTCCGCCGCCCCTGCGAGCCGCCGCGTGGAGTTCCTCCATCTGCCGGTGGGCGGCCTGCGTGTCCCAGAGGCCCGGGCCCGGCGGATGGCCGTGCGTGGTCGCGCGGCAGTCGCCGCCGCCGTACATCGCCGCGCCGACGACCTGGTCGATCTGGAACATCTCCGCGCCGCGGCGGACCGAGCCCTCGGCGATCGAGGCGAACCACGCGCGCGTCCACGGGTCGCCGCGGCAGAGCGTCGCGGCCTCGCCGCCGACGTACCAAGGCGAGTTCGCGGTCTGAAACGCACCGTCCCGCTTCACGATCGCATGCGGCGCGGCCTCCCGCGTGAAGCGTTCGCGGCCGTCCCATTCGAACGTGCCGTCCGGCCGCTTCGAATAGGTCAGGCACCACTGGTAGCCCGACGGCCACAGGAAGACGTGTCCGCCGGCGCGGCGCACGGCATCGACGCAGCGCTTGAAGCCCTCTTCGGACGGATACGGCGGGAAGTAGTCCGGCGGCGCCCACGTGCCGACGCCCTCCCAGCCCCAGAAGGTGACGATCAGCGGCACGCCGGGGAAGTGCTTCTTCCAGTAGCCTTCGAGCCAGCCCTCGATCCGTTCCGGACGCGCGAGCGCGTCGCGCGAGAACCGCACCTGCGCCGGGCCGTCGCGCAGCCACGCGGGCAGATCGTCGCGGAGGTCGAACGTGCGCGCGCACCATGGCTGCGCGAGCGCCCAGGTCTTGTAGAGCGCCGCCGCGTCGCGCCAGTCGGCCGGCGCGCCGTCCGCGCCGCCGAAGACGCCGGCGACGACCGGGAACGCGGGGTCGATCGGGGTGGCGAGGTCGTGCAGCATCGGACGCGCCCACGCCAGCGCGAGGCCTTCGCCGGTGCGCGTCGCCGCGAGCGATTTCGGATGGCCGGCGGGGTCCTCGCTCCACGTGACCAGACCGCCGCGCGGGCCGTAGGCGCAGCCGAACTGCGCCGCGAGCGAGCCCGGCTGGTTGGCCGAAACCGTGGTCCCCGGCTTCCACTGGTGCGGCCGATCGAAGACGCCGCCCTTGGTGGTGCCGAGCACGAGCCGGTCGCCGGCGCCGTCGCCCTCCAGCGGCGCGCCAACGGGGAGGATCGGGTGCGTCACGCGCTCGACGACGACGCCCGCGCCGCCCTCGACGCGGATCCGGAAGCGGAAGAAGCCCGGCGCCGCAGGCTCGACGCTGCAGACCGCCGCGAGGTCGAGTCCGCCGAGGCGCTCGTAACGGAACGTGACGCCCGCGGCCGACGCCTCGCGCCGCACCGCGCCCGCCTCGCGCGCGGACAGTTCGAGCGGCTTCGCGCGGTCGCCGCCCGGCGGGATCACCGTCAGCCGGAACGGCGTCACCGTCGCCCCGCCCCGCCACGGCACGGCCTCCGCGCCCGCCAGCCGCGCGATGGCGCCGCCGGCCGGATCGAACGCGAGCCCGGCCGCGCCGCTGCGCAGTTCCACCATCTCCGCCCCTGCCGCCGTGGCGGCGAGCAGGAGCCCGGCGATTCCTCGGGCAGGCGCGGGGAAAGACATGCTCGCGATGCTGCGGGGCGTCCCGAACGCGGTCAAGCCGATTGCGTCCCATTCCCCGGTCGGGGGCGCATCTCCGGTTCATGGACCTGATCCTGCGGGCGGCTTCGCTGCACAGGACCGGAGATGCGCCCCTCCGGCCATCACCCCGCGCAAGATCGGCGGTGGCCCCGCAGGGTAGTCATCACGCTCCGCGTGATGGTAATCCGGATTGCGAAGATGTCCTCACGCGGAGCGTGAGGACTACGTTGGCACCCGCCCCCGGCCGTCACCCTGCGCAGGACCGGAGAGGCGCACCCCCGGTCGGCGGGGCCGCCGCCCCTCCCTTTCCCGGCCGACCCGGTCTTACATCTGATGATGCGATCGCATCATCAGATGTAAGACCCGGAGGAGGGTCGGAGCGCTCTTCGCCCTGCTTCGTGGGGCTCAGTACACCGCGAGGCGGCGGATGCGGGGGGTGCCGCGGGCGCGGGCGACGACGAGGCGGACGGCGGCGACCTCGACCGGATCGAAGGCGTGCAGGCGGCGGTGGCCGACCGACTGTCCCGCCGCGAGCGGCTTCCACGTGTCGGCGCCGACGTGGCCCTCGACGCGGTACTCGCGGATGCGTTCGCCGTGCGCGATGTCCTCGGCGATCGACACCCGCTCCACGCGCGCCGGCTTCGGCAGGCGCACCTCGATCGAATCGCCGTCGCCCGCGCCGGCGGCCGCCTCGCGCCCGTAGCGCGCCTGCACCGCGCGGCCGAACTCCGCGAGACGCACCGCGTCGGGTTCCGGCAGGCGGCCCTTCGGGTCGACGACGGCGCCGACGGTGAAGACGCTGTTGCGGCCGACGGACTGCTCGTACATCCGAAGAAGGGTCTCGACCGGCTCGATCCCCTTTTCGCGGTCCGGGCGCCAGAGCCAGTCGTGGACGCCGTTCGTCCCGCGCAGCGGCACGTCGACCATGCCGGGCGACCACACCGTGCCGTCGGGATCGCCGGAGGCGAGGAGCGGCTTCCACGCGGCCGCGTTGTGCGACACCTCGCCGCCGGGCATCGTCGCCCAGCACGGGTCGCCGGCGAATCCCTTCTCGTTGCCGATCCAGCGGTGGTCGGATCGCTGCCGCGAGTGATAGAAGACGGAGTCCGGCTGGTGCTTCTCGAAGATGGGCAGCACGTCGGGGCCGTCCTCGGCCGGCGTCTTCACGCCCGCGTCGTACCAGATCTGCACGAGCGGGCCGTAGCGCGAGCAGAGTTCCTCGGTCATCCGCTCCGAGGCGCGGCAGAAGGCCTTCTGCTTCTCCGTCCCCCGCCCCGCGCCCCCATCGACGTAATGGCCCCACGCGGTCCACCACGCATTCCGGTGCGTGCTGAAATAGATCCCGGGCAGGAGGTCCGCGCGCCGGCAGGAGGCGACGAAGTCCGCGACGACATCGCCCTTGCCGCCGCGCCACTTCGCCTGGCGGAGGCCGTAGGGATAGGCGTCGCTCTGCCACTGGAGGAAGCCGTTGAAGTGCGTCGCGGTGAAGACGGCGTAGCGTGCGCCGGCGGCCTTCGCGGCGGCGGCCCACGCGTCGGTGTCGAGCGCCTCCGGGTTGTAGAGGCTGGGATCGAACGTCGTTCGGATCTCGTTGTTCGGCGCGAAGGCCCCGGCGGCGACGGGCATGTCGAAGTGGAAGATGACGCCGACCTCGCACTGCTGCCAGCGCAACTGCGCCGGCGTCGGACGCGGGCCGGCGGCCGCGTCGTCCGCGCCGCGCGACGTCCAGCCGCCCGCGAGCCAGGCCGCGCCGGCCGCGCCCTGTCCGAGGAATCTCCTGCGCGATGACGCCGTCATGCGGTCCTCCCGGTCCGGTTTGCGCCAAGGCTATGCGCGCATCCCGCGCACGGCAATTCCGATCGGAGCCCCGTAATCCGCCACGTTGTGAACATTTCGGCGTTGACGCGGCCGGGGGCCGGGAGTATGTCCGGCGGAGTGCGCGGAAGGGCCGCGCGTGCGGAGCGACCGAACCACGGGGTGAGACCATGGAGCGACGGGATTTCCTTCGGACGGCGATGGGCGTGGGCGCGGGGCTGGTGGCGGGCGGGTGCGCGTCGGTGACCGGCGCGGCGCCGGCGGCCGGATCCGGCGTGGCGAACATGAAGACCGCGCCGCTGCAGACGGTCCGCGTCGGCTTCATCGGCGTCGGCGCGCGCGGCAGCGGCCACGTCGGCGACTACCTCAAGCTCGACGGCGTCGAGGTGAAGGCGATCTGCGACATCCACGAGCCCGCGGCCGCGGCGGCCAAGGCGCGCGCGGAAAAGGCCGGCAAGCCGGCGCCGGAGCTCTACACGAAGGGGCCCGAGGACTACCGCCGCATGTTGGAGCGGACGGATCTCGACATGGTCGTCATCGCCACGCCGTGGGAGCTTCACGCGCCGCAGGCCGTCGCGGCGATGAAGGCCGGCAAGCATGCGTTCACCGAGGTGCCGGCCGCGCTGACGGTGGACGAGTGCTGGGAACTGGTCGACACCTCCGAGCGGACGCGCCGCCACTGCATGATGCTGGAGAACGTCTGCTACGGCCGCGAGGAGTTGATGGTGCTGAACATGTGCCGGATGGGCGTGTTCGGTGACCTGCTCCACGGCGAGGCGTCCTACATCCACGAACTGCGCGGGCAGATGAACCAGGTCGAGCGCGGCACCGGTTCGTGGCGCACGCTGCACTACGCGAAGCGCAACGGCAACCTCTACCCGACGCACGGGCTCGGGCCCGTCGCGCAGTACATGAGCATCAACCGCGGCGACCGCTTCGACTACCTCTCGTCGGTCGCCTCGCCCGCCCTCGGCCGCGCCGCCTTCGCGAAGGCGAAGTTCCCGCCGGACCACAAGTGGAACCGGATCGCGACGTGGAACTGCGGCGACATGAACACGACGATCGTGAAGACCGCGCTCGGACGCAGCCTGATGATCCAGTGGGACGAGACCTCCCCGCGCCCCTACAGCCGCCTGAACCTCATCCAGGGCACCAAGGGCACGTTCGCCGGATTCCCGAACCGTCTCGCGATCGAAGGCAAGACGCCGAACACGCACGCGTGGGTCGAGGGCGACGCGCTGAAGCCCTACTTCGAGGAGTTCGACCACCCGCTGTGGAAGCGGATGAGCGAGGCGGCGAAGGGCGGCGGCCACGGCGGCATGGACTTCATCATGAACTGGCGCATCGCCTACTGCCTGCGCAACGGCGAGCCGCTGGACCAGGACGTCTACGACGCCGCAAGCTGGTCGGTCATCGGGCCGCTGAGCGAGAAGTCCGTCGCGAACCGCAGCGCGTCCGTCGACGTCCCCGACTTCACCCGCGGGCGGTGGAAGACCACCCCGCCGCTGGGCATCGTTTCGTAGCGGACCGCGGCGCACGCCCCGCCGCCCGTCCCCGGGGCCGTCATCAACGACAACCGGGTCCCCGGGCGCGGGCCGGGGGGCGGCCGCCTGGAACAGCCCGACACCCGGGTCGGTCCCGGAGCCCCGGCTTCACCGCCGCCAGGCCGTCCGCCGATCCCTCCCGGCCGGTCGGGATTGTGCGCCGCGGGCGGACGCGCCATTCTTCCGCCGTGCCGGACGGCTTTCCCATCCTGCTGCCCGCGCCGCGCCGGGTGCGCCCCGTCGGCGGCTCTTTCCGCATTCCGGACCGGCCGCGCGTCGACGCGCCCGACGGCTGCACGCGCGCGCGCGACGCGTTCGTCCAAGCCTTGGAAGAACCCGGCGCCATGGTTTCCAAGGATTGGAAACCCTCCGGCACGGTTGCCGCAACGCTCGCCCTCGATCCCGCCGCCGCGTCCCCGCCGGAGGGGTACCGCCTCGTCGTCGCGCCGGACGGCGTCCGCGCCGCCGCGCCGGACGAGGCCGGCCTCCTGCGCGCCGCCGCGACGCTGCGGCAGATTGTCCGCGCCTCCGGCCGCACGCTGCCGTGCGCGGAGATCGATGACGCCCCCGCCTTCCCCGTTCGCGGCGTCCTCCTCGACATCAGCCGCGACAAGGTGCCGGCGATGGACACGCTCCGCGGCGTCGTGGCCCTCCTCGCGGAGCTGAAGTTCAACCGGCTCGAGCTCTACACCGAGCACACCTTCGCCTACCGCGCGCACCCGGAGGTCTGGGCGGAGGCGAGCCCGGTCACGCCGGACGAGATCCGCACGCTCGACGGCTGGTGCCGCGACCTCGGCATCGAGCTGGTCCCGAACCAGAACTCGTTCGGCCACATGGAGCGCTGGCTCCGCCATCCGCGCTACGCCCCGCTGGCCGAGGCGCCGGACGGCTGGGTGCCGCCGTGGGGCGGGCCGCGACGCGGACCGTCCACGCTCGATCCGGCGAATCCGGCGTCGCTGGACCTCGTCCGCGGACTCTACGACGCGTTGCTCCCCTGCTTCACGAGCCGCACCTTCAACCTCAACTGCGACGAGACGTGGGAGCTCGGCCAGGGCCGGAGCCGCGCGCGCTGCGAGGCCGTCGGACGCGGCCGCGTCTACCTCGAGTTCCTGCTCGCCCTCCATGCCGATGTCCGCGCCCGCGGCTTCGTCGCGCAGGCGTGGGGCGACATCGTTCACCAGCACCCCGACCTGATCCCGGAGCTTCCGCGCGACCTGGCGATGCTCGAGTGGGGCTACGAGGCCGCGCACGACTTCGACGGCCGCTGCGCTCGCTTCGCCGCCGCGGGCGTTCCGTTCCTCGTGTGTCCCGGGACGTCGACGTGGAACTCCGTCGCCGGCCGCTGGACCAACGCGCTCGGCAACCTCGCCGCGGCGGCGCGGGCCGGGCTCGCACGCGGCGCGCAGGGCTACCTCGTCACCGACTGGGGCGACGGCGGCCACTGGCAGCCCTGGCCCGCGAGCTGGCTGCCCCTCGCGGCGGCCGCCGCATGCGCGTGGAGCGGCGCGCCGCCCGCCGAACCGGACCTCCTGCGCGCCGCCGATGTGCACATCTTCCGCGACGAGGCCGGCGCGGCCGCGACGATCGCCCGCGACCTCGCCGACGCATACCGGCTTGCCGGCCGCGAGCCGGACAACGCCAGCCAGCTCTTCAAGTGGCTCCAGCCGGACGTGCCCGAGGCGCTGCGGACCGGCCTCGATCCCGCCCGCATCCGCGCGGCCGGGGAGCGGATCGGCGCGATCGCCGCGCGGCTGTCGCGGCTGAGCCTGCGGCGCGACGACGCGGCGCAGGTGCGCGACGAGCTCGCCCAGGCCGCGCGCCTCCTGCGCCTCGGCGCGGAACGCGGCGCGGCGCTCTGCGAGGGACGTCCCGATGCCGACGCGCGCGCCGCGATCGCGCCGGATCTGCGCGCCGCCGCGGACGAACACCGCCGTCTGTGGCTCCTCCGCAACCGACCCGGCGGCCTGCGCGACAGCGTCGCGCGGATGGAGGCGCTGCTGCCGGCTTGCGATTGATCCCGGAACGACGGGCCGCGCCCGCGCACCCTGTGATGTCCGTTGAGAGGATCGTTGACAGCGCCCCCGCGACCTTGCGTCGCGGGACGCGCCCGGATCTGTCCGTTGAGGGAATCACTGGCCGCGCCCCGGCGACCTTGCGTCGCGGGACGCGAAGATGTCCGGCTCCGCCGGCACAAGGCCGGCGGGCGCCAGCACCCATACTCCTCGCAAGGCCGGCGGGCGCCTGTGAGTGGGGGCGTCCCAACACTTCTCGCAAAGCTGGCTCGCGCCCCCTCCCCTGTGATCGCTGGGACGCGCCCGGATCTGTTAGTTGGGAGGATCGCTGGCCGCGCCCCCGCGACCTTGCGTCGCGGGACGCGAAGATGTCCGGCTCCGCCGGCACAAGGCCGGCGGGCGCCTGCACCCATACTCCTCACAAGGCCGGCGGGCGCCGACGGGTGGGGGGAGGCCAACACGCATCGCAAGGCCGGCGGGCGCCTGTGAGTGGGGCGGCCTAACACTCCTCGCAAGGCCGGCGGGCGCCTGCCCAACACCCCTTCGCAAGACCGGCGGGCGCCTGCGAGCATGCGGAGCGACGGCGTCACTTCTTCGGCGCGGCGGGGGGCTTGGCTTCCGGCGGCAGATCGGCATGTCCCTCCGCCGCCTGTTTCTTGAGGGGCTGGCCGGCCGGATCGAGCAGGCGGGCGGAGATGAAGGCGTAGGTGAGCTCGGTGCCGCCGGAGTTCGGCATGGTGCCGGCGACGACGGTTTCGCCGTCCCACAGCACGATGGACGTGGTCAGGTTGCGCGAATGGAAGCGCGGCACCCGCATGTGGCTCTGCGTTTCCTTGCCGTCCGCGCCGGTGAGGCCGATGCCGGCATTGTCCCAGTCGAGCATCTCGCACAGCTCGGGCACGAGGGTCAGGTCGATCGTATGGCCGTCCGGCCCGACGGTCGGCGTGACGTTATGGATGAACCCGATCTCGCGGGTCTCGAAACCGGCCGGCACCGCGTTCAGGGCATCGGCAACGCCGTTGCTGCGGGTGGTGGCCTCGTACTCGGTCGCGTAGATCACCTCGTCGACGCCCTTGCTCTGCGCGTTCACGCCGCTGCGGGTCACGATCTTGGACGTTCCGGCGATCTTCCCCTTGCCCTCGCGCCAGAGGGCCTTGATCTCCTCGCCCGTCGGCGCGGCGCGGTCGGACTTCCGGGCGGTCTCCTCGATCAGCGCGAGGTCGAACGCGACGAAGGTGACGTCGATCTCGACCTGGTTCGGGACGACGTCCAGCGCCTGCAGGACCCGTTCGAAGATCTCCGTGTTCTCCGGCGTGTTCCGGAAGACGACCTGCGAGGTCGTCGGGTTGTAGCTGATGCTGCTGCCCGGCGGGAACGGAATGCCCATGTCCTCGAAGAACTTCTGCATGTCCGTCGACCGCCGGGACCCGGCCTCGCCGCCCCCGCCGACGAACACGCCGCGGTTGGTTTCCGCGCCACTTCCCCGTTCGCTCACGATCTCCGCGATCGAAGGCAGCACCGGGTAGCGCCGCGTGACCATCGCCGGGTCGGCGGCAATGGCGGCGGACGTCCACAGGGCGGCGGCGAGAAGGACGGCGAACGGCTTCATGGGAACCTCCGGTCTCGACCGGAGGATTCGCGTTTCCCGCCGGGCTTTCAAGGCGAAACCGCCGGCCGCGGGACGGGTCGTGAGGCCCCTCGTCCCCCCGCCCCTCGTCCCTCGCCCCTCGTCCCCGCTTTCGTCGTGACGCGGAAGGGCGGGCGCGCTACACATGAGGGGCCGTTCAACCGGGGGATCCGCCATGCTGCGCCGTACGATCGTCCGCCTGCTGCTCGCGTTCGCCCTGCTGCCGCTCGCATCCTCGCGGGCCAACCTGAAGCTCCCGTCGTTCTTCAGCGACCACATGGTCGTGCAGCGGGAGAAGCCGGTCGCCGTGTGGGGCTGGGCGGGCGAGAACGCGAAGGTGACGGTGGCCCTCGCCGGCGCGAAGGCGGTGGCGACGGCCGACGCCGAGGGGAAATGGAAGGCCTCGCTGCCCGCGCAGAAGGCGGGAGGGCCGCACACGCTGGTCGTCAGCGACGGCGCGCAGACCGTGACGATCAACGACGTGCTGGTCGGCGATGTCTGGATCTGCTCCGGCCAGTCGAACATGGCCTTCCCGGTGTCGCGGTCGAGCGACACGGCCGACGCCGCGACGACGGACCTGCCGCTGCTGCGGGCCTTCGCGACGACCGCGCAGCCCGCGCCGAAGCCGCAGGACGACCTGCCCGGCTCGTGGTCCGCCGCGACGACGCCCGCGGTGACGAACTGGTACGCGACGGGATTCTACTTCGGCCGGAAGCTCCAGCGGGAACTCGGCGTGCCGGTGGGCCTGCTGATGGTCGCCTGGGGCGGCACGCCGGCCGAGGCGTGGCTTCCGCGCGGGGACCTCGAGAAGCTGCCGTTCGCGGCGCAGTTCATCAAGGACAGCGACACCTACCCCGAGCGGTATCCCGACATCCTGAAGGGCTACGAGGAGCAGAAGGTTCGCCTGACGGAGAAGGGCGACGCGGAGGCGCTGCGGAAGCTGAGGCGTCCGCAGGAGCCGGAGAAGAACCCGTCCCTCGCGGCGGTGCAGTACAACAACCGCATCGCGCCGTTCGTCGGCTTCCCGGTCCGCGGCGCGATCTGGTACCAGGGCGAGGCCAACGCGGGCGGCGTGCGCGCGACGCAGTACGGCGACCTGATGAGCGGCCTGATCCGCTCGTGGCGCGGCCTGTGGAAGGACGACTTCCCCTTCGGCGTCGTGCAACTGACCGCCTACAAGGCCGCCGTGCCCGAGCCGGTCCAGGCCGGCAGCGCATGGGCGGCGCTGCGCGAGCAGCAAGTCAGGATCGCGCGGACGGTGCCCGGCGCCGGGCTGGCGGTGATCATCGACCACGGCGAGGCGGACGACATCCATCCGAAGAGCAAGACCGCGGTCGGCGAGCGGCTCGCGGCGTGGGCGCTGCACGAGGCGTACGGCCGGACGGGCGTCGTGCCCTGCGGCCCGCTCTACAAGGCGATGAAGAAGGAGGGCGGCGCGATCCGCGTTGCGTTCGACCACGCGGCCGGCCTGCGCACGGAGGGCGACGGGGTGAAGGCGCTGGCCGTCGCGGGGGCGGACAGGGTCTTCAAGGCCGCCGCCGGCCGCATCGAGGGCGACGGCCTGGTCGTGTCGTCGCCCGAGGTCGCCGACCCGGTCGCGGTGCGCTACGGCTGGGCCGACAACCCGCCGTGCAATCTCTTCAACGGCGCGGGCATGGCCGCCTCGCCGTTCCGCACGGACGACTGGCCGCTGGACGAGGTGGTCAATCCGCGGCCGGCGAGGTAGAGCCGGATCAGCGCCGACGCAGCCTCGTCGGCCGCCCCGGCCGCGCGATCGCCGGCCTGGTTGACGCAGACGATCACCGCGAAGCCGCGCAGAGGCGCGACCCACGCGACCGAGTAGTTCATGGTGTTGCAGCCCGCGTGCGTCAGGACCGTCCCCCCGCCCCACGGCCGCTCCGCGGTCACCCATCCGGCGGCGTACTCTCCGCCGAGGGCCGGGGTGTGGAGGTTCCGGCAGGCTGCCGCCGGCAGCAGGGCGGGCCCGCCGCGCGCGCCGCGGAGCTGGTCGGCGACGAAAAGCGCCCAATCGTGCAGCGTCGCGTGGACGCGACCGGCCGGACCGAGCACGGGCGGGTTGTCCATGGCCGGCCCGTTGGAGCGAACCGGCCTGCCGTTCTCCGTGTGCCCCCAGGGCTGATCCAGTTCGCCCGGGGTGCCGGTGCCGCCGAAGCCGGTGCGCTTCATGCCGAGCGGATCGAAGACCTCGCGGCGGATGGCCTCCTCCCAGGGGGCGCCGGCGGCCTGCTCCACGGCGGCACCGACGATCACATAGCCGAGGTTGGAGTACTCGTAGGCCGAACCCGGCGGCGAGCGCGGCGCGGCGGCGAGCGCCTGGCGGACGACGGCGATCCTCTGGTCCGCGACCGGCGCCCCGCCGCGGCCGAAGGAGGCCCAGTCCAGGTTGGCCGGGAGCCCGGCGCGATGCTCGACGAGGTGGCGCATCGTCACGTTCGTCCAGCCCGGATGAAACGAGCCGGCGACCCCGGGGAGCGCCCCGGCCAGCGGGGTTTCCCATCCCGGGCCGCCCTTCTCCGCCAGGCGCGCCACCAGCGCGGCCGTCATCGCCTTCGTGCAGGAGCCGAGGTGCCAGAGATCGTTGGTGGTCGCGGGG
Organism: Lentisphaerota bacterium; assembly: GCA_016873715.1. GTDB lineage: Bacteria > Verrucomicrobiota > Kiritimatiellia > PWTM01 > PWTM01 > VGWF01. The sequence goes on from VGWF01000019.1 coordinate 28,915, forward strand.
GCTTCGGCGCCCCGGCGGCGGGTGCCGACCGCCGCGGCGCGGTCGAGGCCGCCGGTGGTGACGATGGCGCCCGCCAGCGCGGGCACGTCGCGCCGGAGGCGGATCGCGTCCAGCGCCTCCGCCAACTCGCGGGTGCCGTCCGCAAGGGTCTCTGTCCCCACAAGGGCGACGACCATCCAGAACCGGAGAAGCGGCCGGAAGGTCAGCGGCGGCACGTTCCGTTCATGTCGGTTCCGCATCGGGGTCATCTCCTGTCCGCCCGGACGGCCGGGAGCCCGGGGTTGCCGGCCTTCCGGTGCGCACTTGCCGATTGATCCGGGAGGTGCATATTGTGCTGTCTCGGGTGCCATGAATCTGAACGATGTCAAGGCTGGAGGGAAGCGCTCGCGCAGCTTCCTTCCATCGAGCGCGACCCCCGGCCGCACGGCCACCATGCTGGCGATCACCTACGGGGCACTCTCGCTGGCCTACATCTTCGTGTCGAGCTACCTGGCCGGCGCCCTGGCGGTGTCCAAGCTCCAGCTGACCGAGATCGAGTTCTGGAAGGGCATCGCCTTCGTCATCACGACGAGCGTGATCGTGTTCGCGCTGGCCTTCTCGATCCTCCGCCGCGTGACGGAGCGCGAGCAGGAGCTGGCGCATAACCGGCAGGCGCTGGTGGTCGCGGAGCGGCGGGCGTTGTCCGGCGTCTTCGCGGCGGCGGTCGCCCACGACATCAACAACACGCTCTCGGTCTTCCACGGCGGGCTGGACGAGCTCGCGGCGGGGGGAACGTCCGAGCCCCTCCGGAACATGCATCTGGCGTTGGATGGCCTGCAGAGGATGACCACGCAGCTCCTGCAGGCGAGCCGCGACGACGGGTTCACGGACCTGGTGGCCTCCGACCTGGCGGCGATCGTGCGCGACGCCGTCAGCTTCGGGCGCATCCATTCGCGGATCCGCCACTGCCGGATCGAGGAACGGATTCCGGCCGAGGCCCCCTGTCACGCGCATCCGGCGCTGCTGCGGCAGATGATGCTGAACCTCCTGCTCAACGCGGCGGAGGCGACGGGCGGGACGGGGCGCATCCTCGTCATCCTGTTCAGCGGGCCGGCGGGCTACGTGCTGTCCGTCGGCGACGACGGCCCGGGCGTGCCCCGGGAGTATCTCGACCGGCTCTTCCAGCCCTTCTTCACGACGAAGCACAGCGGGACGGGACTCGGGCTGCTGTCCGTCAAGGCCGCCGCCCAGGCCCACGGGGCGGCGGTGGACTACACGATCTCCGAACTCGGCGGCGCCGGCTTCCGCGTCACGTTCCCGGCCCGGTTCAAGGACTGAGCGGCGGCCGCGCCTGCGGCGCGCCCGTCCGGATCAACCCCGCCATGACCGCCACGAACGCGCCCTCGACCGCCGCGATCGCCATCAGCCAGAACGCCGCGCCGGAGGTGAAGCCGTAGGAGTGAAGCCCCACGCCGAGCAGGTTGACGCCCTGCCAGGCGACCGCGACGACCACGATCCCGAGGATCGCCCCCGCCGCCATGCCGGCGTCGCCGATGATCCGGGGCCCGCGCGCGTGCAGCACCGCCGCCGTCCACAGCACGATCAGCAGCGCCCCGTTCTCCTTGGGATCCCAGCCCCAGAAGCGGCCCCACGACTGGTCCGCCCACACCCCGCCGAGCATCGTTCCGAGGAAGGTGAAGACCAACCCCAGGCCCAGCAGTCCCCGCACCGCGCGCGCCACGCCCGCCGCGGCATCCGCGCCCTGCCGCCAGTGCTTCACGAGCTGGACGTGCGCCGCCGCGCCGGCCATCAGGCATCCGGCGTAGCCGACCATGATCGTCAGCACGTGGACGGTGAGCCAGAAATTGGAGTCGAGCACGGCGACCACCCGCTGCATCGTGTCGCCGTCGAGTTCGTACCGCACGGCCACGGCCAGCAGCACCGCCGCCGTCGCCCCGCCGGACAGCAGGCCCAGCCCGTCGCGCCGCGCGCGCTCGACGCCGAGGCCGATCAGCGCGCTGCACCACGCGACGAAGACGAAGGTCGAGTAGAGGTTCGTCACCGGGGGCCGGCCCATCACGAACGTGCGGAGCGCCAGCCCCGCCGTATGGACCAACAGGGCCAGCCCGACCAGCACCGCGGCCGCGGCGGCGGTCCGGCGGCGACGCGGATCGAGCGCCACCCAGAAGCCGAGGATGCCCGCCACGAGGTAGGCCTGCAGCGCACGCGAGAACGGCCGCAGGCGGCCGAGCGTTTCCTCGCCCCCCAGCCGCGCCCCCGCCTTCGGATCGTCGACACCCCGCAGCACCGCCGCGCGGACCTCCTTCGCGGCCGCCGTGAACGCCGCATCATCGCGGGCCCGCCACGCGGCGCGCATCGTCTCCCACCCGGCGGACACCGCGCGGGCGGCTTCGTCCGTCTCGGTGGCGGCCTCCGAGGGCGCCAGCCACGCGCCGTGCCCGCCGTCGCGCGGCAGCAGGCCCGGGTGGTCGCCGCGGGAGAACGCCGCGTAGAGGGCGACGGCCGAGCCGAGTTGCACGAGGTCCCGGTCGGCCGGCGTGCGGTCCGCCGGCTTCAGTTCCATCGCGCGGGTCGTCAGATCGTGCAGCTTCGCCAGGACCGGCTCGAGCTCCGCGTAGGCCACGCGCCGCCGGGGCTTGTCGGTGGCGATCCCCAGCGCGTCGAAGGTGTCGGGGTGCGAGACGAGGAAGACGGCGTCGTTCGTCGTCGCGTCGGATTCGAACAGCGCCCGCGCCAGCCACAGCGACGCCGGCCCGCCCTGCCACGTCCCCCGCCCCGCCATCTGGAGCATCGCGACCCGCGCGTAGGCCGACATCGGCATCGGCCGCCCGCCCTCCAGGACCGGAATCGACCCGAAGGCGCGCAGGTCGAGCGGCGACTGCGGCGCCGCCCGCGCCGCGAGTGCGGTCAGGGCCGCAAGGACGACGGCGCCGCGAACACCGAACATCGAACATCGAACACCGAACATCGAAATAAGGTCCCGAATCCGCGCGCGGAGCCCACTGTGGTCCGCCCGAACGCCGACGTCTGACGTTCGGTGTTCGATGTTCGATGTTCGATGTTCGGAGTTCTCCCTCATGTCCGCCGCCTCCCCGGCAGGTAGTGGACCACCATGCCGGCGAACATGATGAGGGTGGCGGCATAGGGCAGCAGGCGGGCGTGGTTCTCGCTGACGGCCAGCACCGAGACTTCCGCGCCGCCGTGGGGGTTGTCCATGTAGGAGGACTGGAAGAACGTGAACGCGCCGTGGCGGTACGGCCGGTTCATCGAGATCGTCACCTCGCGCGGGCCGCCGCCCGCATCGACCTCCACGCGGCTGGAGAAGCTTCGCGGGATGCTGCTGTTCGGGTGGAACTTCCTCTCGAAGTCCAGAAGCCTCATCGTCACCGGCAGCGGCAGCCGCGCCCGGCGGACGTGCAGGTGCGCCTCGCCCCCGCCGCCGAGCCCCATCCCGACCGCCGGCCCCTCGCCGAGCAGCACGCTGCTCCCGCCGGCGGCGCGCAGCACGACCGCCGGACGCGCCCTGCGCGGATCGCCCGCCGGACGCGCCTCGGTCACCTGCTCCGGCGCCGGCGTCTCGCCCGCCTCCGGCGGAACGGATGCCGCCCGGACGACGCGCACCACCTCGACCGATTCCGCCGCGCCGGGGATCGCGAGCGACTGCCCCGGCCGCAGGGCGCGGAGGTCGTGGGCACGGACGTCGCGTCCGCCCGCGGCGCCGGGCGTCATCACCGCCAGCTCCCACTGCGTCTCCGATACCGACATCGACGCGGACTCGCCCTCCGCCAGCACCAGCGTCGTCTCGCGCCCGAACCGGCGGCTCAGGATGCCGCCGAGGAACAGGACCACGAGGCCGCCATGGACGATCCAAAGCCCGAGCCAGCGCGGCGACGCGCCGAACCGCGTCAGCATCGATGCGAACAGGTTCGCGAGGAAGACGACCGACGTCCCCTGGACGCCCGGCAGCGGCACGGCCCCGCCGGCCAGGAAGAACCACGAGTGGAAGAACCGCTGCACCGCGCCGTGGAGGCCGTGGACGGGGTCCGCCTGGACCAGCGTCCCCCAGACCGTCAGCACGGCGAACCACAGCAGGCACGCGATCGTGACGTGCGGCGCGCCGGCCGCGCGGAGCACCCGCCCGGCCCGCGAGGCCCGCCATCCCGACATGGTTTCCTCCGGGGACATGAGCCCCAGAGACTACGCCCTCCCGCACATTCCGCCAACTGCGTCCGCGCGACGCCCGCACGGGGGGCGCCGAACCGGACGCGCGTCACGCGGCGCGGCGCGCCGGGCCGAGCCAGAGGCGCGCGGCGAGACCTAGCGCCGCCGCCAGAGCCGCAAGGATCCCCGCGGTCGCGAGCGCCCCGCCCCACGGGCCGCCCGCGGCGCGGAACGTCACGAGCATCTCGGCGCCGGGCTGGATCTGGAGGTCGCGCCGGAAGACCATCCGGCGGCCCTGCACGGGCACCGTGATGCGGATCGGCCGGATCTCCGCGCCGGCGGCCTGCTGCTGCTCGATCAGCTTCTCGGCGACGACGCCGAGGCTCTCGCTCTCCTTCGCGCCGAGGCTGGCCTCGACCTTGCTCGCGTAGTCGGCGCTCCAGTTGCCGTCGTTGAACCCGCGCAGCTGCTCGCGGCCGGAATCGTCGACCGCGTTGTTCGCCGCCTTGAGCGCGTTGCGCCGGTTGGCGAGCACGACCACCGCCTGCTGCTTCGCGAGGTTGCGGAACTGGATCCGCGCGTCCTCGTTGAGGTCCTGCTGACCCTGCGACCAGGCCACCGCGGACTCGAACGCCTGGCGCGCCTCGACCGTCTGCCCCTTGCGCCACAGCTCCGCGCCCTGCTCGAGCACCTGGACCGCCATCCCGTTGTTGGCGGCGATGAGCTTCTTGTTCATCCGGTCGTAGTCCTCGGGCCGGAACGCGACCGCCTCGACCGCGCCGCCCGGCGCCGGGACGAGCGTCCCGCCGAAGCCGAGGTAGCGGTACTGCGGCGGCAGGTAGAGCTCCCACTCGATGTCCGCCAGCGGCAGATTGAACGACGGCCCGCGCACCTCGCGCCGCGCCCACAGCCCGCCCGCCCCGCCGCGGTGGCCGACGATCACGTCGACCGACGCCGCCCCGGTCCCGCCCCGCTCGAGCGGGATCAGGTGCCGGCCGTTCTCGAACAGCGGCGACACCGCGCGCCCGTCGAGGAACACGCTCCACACCTCGCCGCCCTCGGGCGCCGTCATCTCGAGGAACCGCAGCGTGCCGGGATCGAGCGTCAGCATCGTGCGCGTCACCATCTGGCCGTCGTCGGACACGACCGACGTCAGCCGCGCCGACCGCACGCGCCCGGGCAGCACCTCGGCCGCCGCGTGACGGAGGATCGACAGCGGCAGCGGCGACGAGAGGTCCGTCGCCCGGTAGCACAGCACCGCGCCGGACAGGTCGCCCGCGCCGAACGACGCCGGGATCCCGCGCGCGTCCTCCGCGCGCAGCCCCGCGGGGGTCTCGCCGGGCTTCACCTGCAGCCGGCCGCCCGCGAAGATCACGATCCACGCCTTCTCCGCGTCCACGCCCTCCGCCCGCAGCGGCACGACCGCCACGCCGTTGGTCGTCGGGTCGAAGGCGTCCTGGAACGTCACGTCGAGCGCGTAATCGGTCTCGACCTTGCCGTGCAGTTCGACCTCCCACAGGCCCGCCGCGGCGTCGGTCTCCTGCACGCGCGCGATGTTGCGGCCGGCGATCATCAGCGGCAGGCCCGGACGCGGCGCCTTCAGCCGGAAGAGCTTCACGCCGGCGTGCTCGATGCCGTAGCGCACGTGCGCGCGGACCCGCAGCAGGCCCTCGGAGACGTCGACGCGGTGGACGAGGTCGCTCTTGACCACCGGCTGCAGCACCTCGGTCTTCAGCGTCACCGCCCAGTCGGGCCGCAGCAGCCGGAACGCCGCGCAGCCGGGCTGCTGGATGCCGAGGTCGCGCGGGTTGACCTCCGTCACGCCGTCGCGCGAGGCCGTCACGAACCGCAGCCCGCGCTCGCCGCTGACGACCAGCGTCCCGGCGTGCTTCGCGGCGCCGTCGACCGCCAGCCGCGGCACGCGCAGCTCGGGCTCGACCCGCTTCTCGGCGCGGCTGAGGACGAGGTTCAGCTGCGTGTCGCCCAGCACCTGCCGCGCGAAGTTCACCGTCACGCCGCGCGCGGCGCCGTCGCGGACCTCGTCCCAGTGGCTGACGTCCTTCCCGGTCAGCGCATCGACATCGAAGCCCTCCGGCACCGCCAGCTTCACCGAGAAGACCCCGGCGCGGGAGATCTGCACCGCGAGCCGCGAGGTCAGCACGACGCGCTCGTCGGAGACGTCCACCTGCGCCTCCTCCGTCACCCGCACCTCCGGCAGCACGCGCACCGCCGACACCTTCGCCGACGCCGGGAGCTGGTGGTAGCGGTAGGCGCGACGGACCTCCGGCACCGCGGCCGCCGAGGCGGTCTTCAACGCCATCTGCGCGACCTCGGCCGGGAAGTCGGACACGTTCATCAGGCTCATGCCCGGCGTCTCGCCGGGCGACACCTGCACCTCGGGCGTCGACGCGACCGCCAGCGTGCCGCGCTGGCGCGAGGCGCCGACCACCTCCGGCTCGCGCATCTCGGCCTCGTAGGGCAGCCCCTCGAACGCGCGCTGCGCGACCACCGTCAGCGCGTACGTCCCCGCCGCCGGCTTCTCGAGCAGCGCGTCGATCACCCGCGTCGCCGGATCGAATCGCCACGTGCCGAGGCCCGCGCCGGCCACCGCCGTCACGCTGACGCCCTCGGGCATCTTCAGCTGAAGCGCCTGCAGCTCGCCCTGGGCGATCTGGTAGCGGATCGAGTGCGTGATCCCCGCCAGCCCCGGCTGCAGCACCGCGCAGGTGTTGATCTCGGCGAAGAACACCGCCTTCTCGGTCTCGGTCTTGCGCTGCCGCGGCCGCCACGCGATCGACATCGCGCTCGCGGGCCCGGCGACGAGCTTCGCCACCGTGCCCCCGCCCTCCTCGCGGCTCTCCAGCCAGACCGACTGGGCCGACTCGACCTCCCAGCCCGCGGTCGGCAGCGCCAGCGTCACGCCGTTCTCCACGCACTCGGGGAGCCACAGGTCGACGTGCCACGCGCCGTCCTTCTCGACCACCGGCACGAGGTTCGTCAGCGAGACCCGGTACTCGCCCGCCCGGTCGGCGTGCAGCATCACGCCGGCCTCGGACGGAACGAGCCGCAGGTTCGACGACCCCAACGCGGCGCCGGTCAGCACGCGCGGCGCGGGCAGCACCAGCAGGTTGGTCGACGTCCCGGCCTTGAACGCGATCATCATCGCGATCCGCGCGTTCCGGGGCTCGGGTTTCGCGACGTCCGGGGCCTCGACCGAAACCTCGACGCGTTGCACGAGCGCGGCGGCCGGCGCGGCCGGCGGCGTCGGCGCCTGCACGGCCTGCGCGGCCTGCGCGGGCGGCGCAACATCGGCGCGCGCCGCGCCGAGGGCCGCGAGCATCAGCGCCACCGCCGCGCCCGCCGCAGCGGACGCGGAGGGCGGCGGGGCCGGCGGATCGGACGGAGGCACGGGCGGCGGAATGCGCGCGGCGAAGGAGTCGCCCGCGGGCGGCTCGGGCGGCGGCTGCACCGCGGCGCGACGCCGGCCGGCGTTGCGCATCCACCGCAGCCAGGCGACCAGCGGCGACAGCGCAAGCGCAGCGCCCAGCGCGGCGGCCGTCCACGGCAGCGCCACCGGGATCGACGCCACGGCCCACGCGAGGAGCGCCAGCCCCGCCGCCCAGCCGGCGATGCGCCGGCCGCGGCGCGCGCCGCGACGGACCAGCACCACGCCCGCCACGAGCGCCGCCAGCACCGCCGCGCCCATCCGCGACGCCGCGAACGCATCGCGCGTCACCGCGAGCGACACGGCAAGACCGCCGTCGGCCAGCGTCACCGGCTTCGTGAACTCCCACTGGCGGTCGGCCGCGAAGCCGGCCGGAACCTCGGACCCGCCGGGGCCCCACGCATCGGTGCCGAGCATGAGGAGGACGACCAGCGCGGCGCCGATGACGGCCGACACCCAGGTCGTCCACGCCAGCGGCCGGTGCCGGCCGATGTTGAACGCGATCGGCGCGCCGGCGAACGCGATCACGACGCCGAGAAGGATCCACCCGAAGCCGACGCGCGCCAGGCCGCGGAAGAACCCGCCGAGGTGCATCGCAAGCCCGGCCGGGCCGGACGGCGGACGCGACGGCGCCATCATCGTCCCGCCGCCGGCCGCGATGTGGAAGCCCTCCGGCGTCGTGAACGTCCACCGCGCGAACACCGTCCGCGTGTCGAACGCCGGCGCCGCGAACGCGAGCCGGTTGCGCCAGCCCAGCTTCGGGGTCTGCTGCGCGTAGGTCAGGCCGATCCGCAGCGGCTGGTTCGGGTCGAGGCGTCGCTCGACCGGCACCAGCACCGCGCCCTCGCCGCGGTCCAGCGCCTGCACGGCCGTGCCGTCGACCGTCGCGGACCACAGCGCCGCGCCGGGCGGCAGCTTCACGCCGAGGTACTGCTGCGACGTGTTCTTCACGAAGCTCGTGATCTCCGTCACCGCCTCGCCGTCGCGGCTGAGCCGCGTCTCGAGCGTCGTGTGGTCCGCCACCTGCCCCACCGGCGCCAGCGTCGGCAGCCGCCGCACCTTGACGACCGCCTCGTGCGGCCCGCCGACGTACTTCGACGCGTGGAGCACGCGGTCGGTGACGAGCAGCGCGTATTCCCGCGGCAGCTCCTCCGGCGTGATCGGCAGGATCGCCGGGTCGCGCCGGCTCTCGCCCGCGAACGCCAGGCTCGCCGAGCCGGCCAGGACGAGGTAGCCCGTCTCGCTCTCGGGCCCGATCGTCCGGATGCCGCCGAGTGCGACCTCGCCGCCCTCGAACGCCGCCGGCTGCTGGTAGGTGACGAGCAGCGTGTAGTCGCCGTGCACCTTGTCCTGCAACTGCACCGTCCACACGTCGCCGTCCTGCTGCCGCGCGCGGATGTCGCGGCCGGTGATCTCGACATTCCGCAGCCCGGCCGGGATGCGCACGCGCAGCGTCCGGGTCGGCGCGCCGGCGATGAAGTAGGTGATGGAGCAGCTCCCGAAGAGCCCGCTCTCGCCCAGCGTCGCCAGGTGGAACAGCTCCGCGTGCAGCGCGGGCTCCTCGCGCTCGATCGTCGCGGCGAGCGCCCAGTCGCCGTCCTTGAACCGCCACGCGCGCTGCGCGCCGGGCACCGCGACGGGCAGCGAGCCGGTGTGCATCTCGCGCAGGTTGGTCGCCGTGGCGGGCTCGAGCCGCACGCCCTTCTCCGCGCGCAGCACGACGTGGCCGCGCTCGGTGCGGGCGCCGGTCACGCGGACCTTCGGCACGTCGAACATCAGGTCCGCATCCTTCAGCGTCCGCTCGAGCCGCAGCTCGACCAGCCCGCGGCCGGACAGCTCCTGCTTGAACACCACGCGCACCTTCCGCACGCCGCCCTCGTCGCGGATGTCGCTGTCGCCGACGTTCTGGCCGGTGACCTGCGCGACGGTCCACGCCGGGTCGGTCTCGATCGTGATCTCGCGGGCCGGGGCGTCGCGGACGTCCAGCTCGATCGCCGCGGCAATCGAGAGGTCGTTGTCGGCCAGCGACACGATCAGCCGCTCCTCGGCGTGCACCGCCGTGACGATGTCGTCGGCGCTCATCTGGAGCTGCACCGGCAGGTTCGCAAACTGGTAGGCGTAGGCGCTGCGCGTCGGCGCGGCGCGGCGCGGAATGCCCTCGCTCTTCACCTCCGGCAGCGCGGCGCGGTCGATCTGCGTCAGGCCCGCGGCCTTCGCGACCACCAGCTTGATCGCGCCGTCCGCCCCGGCGAGCAGGAAGCCGCTCGCGCGGATCACGTCGCGCGGCGCGGGGATCGCGAGGTCGAACGTCGCCGGGAACGCGGGCAGCGCGGTCTCGCCCTCGATGCCGAGCTGGTACACCTTCTCCTGCGGACGGCTCAGCGCCACCGCCAGCCGCCGCGCGCCGCCCTCGCCGGGCTCGATCCGCCATTCCCGGATGTCGATGCCGCGGACCTGCGTCACGTTGAGGCCGGCGGGCAGGTCGATCGAAAGCGCCTGCAGCGAGCCCTGCACCACGCGGTAGGTCAGCAGCGAGTCGATCCGCAGCGCCCCGACGCCGGCGACGGCGATGGTATGGAGGTCGCACGACGCGGCGAGGTCGCCGGTCAGCTTTGCGACCTTCGGCCGCCAGCGCATGTCGAGCGGACTGCCGGCGCCGAGGAAGGCCGTCGCGACCGTCCCGCCGTCGGGACCGGGGGCGCTCTCGACGTTCAGCGCGCCGTCGAACTTCAGGTCGAGGTCGGCGCGGTCGCTGGCGACGCGCACGCGGCGGATCGTCGCGTCGGGCAGCTCGAGTCGCGCGCGGCGGAGGTCGCCCTCGGCCGCGGCCTGGACCGCGAAGCGGAACGCGACCTTGTGCAGCCCGCGGCGGTCGAACGCGAGGATGTAGTCGCCGGCCCTGCGCTCGAGCGTCACGCCGCGCGGCAGCGCGGGCGACGCGGCGTCGCCGGCGAGCAGTGAGAGCATGCCGCGCGCGACGCGCAGCTCGACGCCGGCCTTTCGGACGTCCGCCTCGAAGGAGACGCCGACCGTCAGGTTGTCGCCCTTGATCTCGCCCGCGACCGTGAGCTCGCGGATCTCGAGGTCCGGCCGGTCGTCCCGCGCCTGCGGCGTCACGCACGACACCAGCATCGCCGCCATCGCCCACAAGGCCAGGTTCGTCTTCATGTCCGTTCTCCATGGCGCCGACGGAGCGGCGCCCTCCAGGTCTTCGGTCCCAGGCAGTGTTCCGAGGGTGTTGGGGCCGTTCCGGCTTCCAGCCCGTCGGGTTCGTTGAACGTTCTGACCGGTTTCGCTCATCGCGTGGTCATGGAATTGTCATGGAGGTGAAAAGAAAGTGTCGAGTGTCGAGCGGCGAGTGTCCCGGAATGTCCGCCGCCCCTCGCCCCTCGACCCTCGTCCCTCGCCCCTCGCCCCTCGACATCTGAAACCTCGCCTCAGTAGGGCAACCCCTGCGCCGTCTGGGCCAGGCGCACCAGCTCCTGGACCTGCGGATCGATCGAAAGCTCCATCGCCACCGGCCGCAGCACGCCCAGCGCGTCGGCGAGATCGCGGCCCTGCGAGAAGGTGTGGGGGCTCAGTCGCAGCAGCTCGGCGAACTCCGCGACGCCGGCGGCGAGACGGAAGCGCGGGGCGGCGGCGGCGAAGTCGCGCGTGAAGTCGCGCGCCGTGATGCGCCGCTCGATCTCCTCGACGCGGCCGGTCTCGGCGTCGCGGTAGCGGACGCGGACCGTGCCGATCCACTCGGAGGCGATGCCCTCGAGCCGGACGTCGTAGAGCGCCGTCACCGACTGCCCCGAGCCGACCTCGCCCGCGTCGACGGTGTCGTCGCGGAACTGCTCCTTCGTCAGCGCGCGGTTCTCGTAGCCGAGCTGGCGCCAGCGCTGGACGCGGCGCGGGTTGAACTCGACCTGGATCTTCACGTCCGACGCGATCACGTGCAGCGTCGCGGCGAGGTTGTCGACGAGCACCCGCCGCGCCTCCTCCTCGGAGTCGATGAAGGTGTAGGCCCCGTCGCCCTTGTCCGCGAGGCTCTCCAGCATCGCGTCGTCGTACGCGCCGGTGCCGAAGCCGAGCACGGTCAGCCGCACGCCCTGCTTCCGGTGCGCCTCGACGGTCGCGAGGATCGCGGCGGCCTCGGTCGCGCCGAGGTTGGCGACGCCGTCGCTCATCAGGATCACCCGGTTCGACGCGCCGCTGCGGAAGGCCTTCGCCGCGACCTCGTAGCCGAGCTTCAGCCCGCCCTCGAGCTGCGTCGAGCCGACGGTCTCCATCGAGTCGATGACCTTGAGGATCTGCTCCTTCTGCGCGACCGGCGTCGGCTCGAGCCGCAGCGCCGCCTTCGAGCCGAACTGGACCACCGCCACGCGGTCCTCGGGGTCGAGCTGGTCGACGAGCAGCCGCAGCGAGCGGCGGATCAGGCCGATGCGGTCGTCGGTCTGCATCGAGCCCGACGTGTCGATCACCAGCGTCAGGTTCGACGGAACGTGCTGGTCGCGCCCGATCCGCCGGCCCTTGATGCCGATGCGGAGGACGTCCATCGACGTCCGGAACGGCGACGGCGCGCCGTCCACATGGATCGCGAAGGCGCCGCGCGCCGGCGGCGCGTAGTCGTAGTCGAACGCGTTGACAAACTCCTCCGTCCGCACCGACTCCGGCTCCGGCCGCTTTCCCTCCAGGATCGACCGCCGCGCCATCGTGTACGACGCCGTGTCCACGTCGATCGAGAACGTCGAGAACGCGTTCTCCGCCGCCTCCACCACCGGGTTGAACCCGGCGGGCTTGAAAGTGGGCGCGACAGGGTGTCCAGCCGGCTCCTCCCGGGCCTCTTCCAGTTTCTTCTCCATGTCGGCGAGGACCGCCACTTCCTGGCCGGCCGTGTCGAGCCCGGTCTTTTGGGACTGGGGCTTGGACTCCGGTTGGGCGGCGAGGGCATTGACGAGCACGCCGGCGTGGACGGTGCCGTCAGGGGCCGGCATCGACTCGCGTCCGCTTTCGCTGAGAACGGAGAGCGCCTCGTTCCTCACGAGCGGCTGCGGGTTCTTCGCCGCGGCGCCGTCGCCGTCGGTGTCGACGGCTTGCGTGTCGCTCTTCCGCCGCAGCTCGTCGACCGGTGCGCGGCTGCCCCGGCGCGCGTCGGTTGCGTCCCAGCGGTCGCCGAGTTGCTCCTTCATGTCCTGCGCGGCGTACCGGTATCCCATCGCAACGTTGCGGTCGCGCTCATCCGATTCGTTCGTGCGCACGATGCCCGACCTGGTGACGGCATCGTCCATGGTGGCGGTCGCGGCCTGCTTCTTTTCCGTCGCGACTCCGCTCAGGTTGAGCGCTTCGCCGGCCTGCGCCTTGCCTTCGGCCAGAACGCGGCGCGCGCGGGCGCCGGCCTCGCGGGCGGCCTCGACCTGGCGGTCGAAGAGCGAGACGTCCGCGGCCCCGCCGCCACCGTAGCCGGCGGCGCCGCCCATCGTGACGAACTCGCCGCGGCTGATGCCCGCGTCGTTCACGGGCTTCGCGGTGACAATCTCGGTGACCGAAGGCTGGACCGGGTACGGCTTCGTGGCCATCCGCTCCTCCGCGGTCGCCGCGGGTGCATCCGCCGCGGATGCCTGTCCCAGCTCGCGCAGCCTCGAGCGGCTGGAGACGGCCGCGCCGCTGGAGAGCAGGGTGCCACCGTTCAGGGCCAACTCTGCGGTCGGGGCGGCACCCGGCCCTTCCGATGCGCGGTTGCTGTACCGGTCGATGCCGTCGACCGTCAGCACGCCGGCGCCGGCTTTCGCAAGGGCCGGCTCTGCGGCCGGGGTGGCACCCGGCCCTCCCGCTGAGCTGGCGCCGCTCCATTTCTTCCCGTCGACCGCGAGCGTGCCGGCGCTGATGGCGGTGGCACCCGGCCCGACCGGAGGCTTGCCGGCGGACGGAAGCCCCGGCGCGAGATCGAGGTTCTTGTCACCCCGAGAGAGCGCGAACCATCCGGCGGACGTGTCCTTCGCCTTCTCTTCAACGGAAAACCGCGTCTTGGCGGCGTCGGTGCCGGCGACGTTCTGCTTCGGCTCGCCGATGATGATCCGCGGCTGCGGGGTGCCCGCGGGCTCGAGATTCGGGACCTTCGCCCCGACCGGCGTGCCGACGAACATGGGCTTGGGGATCTCGCGCTTGAGCTCCTCGCCTTCCTTGTACTTGTATTCGTCCCCTCCGGACGCCGGGGCGGTCTTCGCCGGAGCGGCGACGACCGGCGGCGCGGCCTGGGCGAGGGAGCGCGCCGGTGCGGCGGACGCGGGCATCGGGACCGGCGTCGAGACGGGCTCGGCGCCGCGCATGAGGCGTCCGAGCACGGGCACGTCGCCCGGCGCGGGAAGCTCGGCCGGCGTGGCGGGCGCCGATGCGACCGCGGGTGGGGCGCCCGCGGCACGCCCTTCGCCGGCGACCTGGGTGTCCCTGAAGTAGTAGGCCCCCGCCTCCGCGCCCTCTCGGCCCCGAACGCCGCCGTCGGCCGGCGCAGCCGGCGGGGTGCTGGCGAACAGATCGGCCACCTCGGCGGTCCCGAACCGGCGGACCGAGTTCTCGGCCGGTGCGGCGAAGGGGTCGGCGGCAGAGGTCTCGGCTTCCAGCCGGGCGAGTTCGACCGACCGGGCCGTGCCACCGGAGTACTGAATCGCCGGCATCATCAGCGCGGCCAGGATCAGGGCCGGGACGACGACGAAGATCGCGGCGCGGGCGAGCGGGACGAGCCAGGCGTCGAGCCAGATCGTCGTCCGCGACGGCCGGGCGGCGAGGATCGCGGCGCGGCGGGCGGAGTCGAGGCGCTCGGGGACGGCCGGGGACGCTGCCAGGGCGCCGCGCAGCAGGTCGAGGGTGGTCGCCAGTTCCTGCGCAGACGCCCGGCAGCCTTCACACCGGGCCAGGTGGTCGCGGATCGCCGCCGCGCGGGCCGCGGGCAGGTCGCCCGTCAGGTACGCGGTCAGATCCGGTTCGATCTTCGGACATTCGGGATGCGGTTTCATGTCACAGCACTCCCGCCCGCTTGAGGTTCGCGGACAGTTTTCTGACGGCGTGGTGGAGGAGGCAGCCGACGTTGCCGACGGTGCGGCCGGTGGCGCGGCTGATGTCCTGGTAGGAGAGGCCCTCCTGGAGGCGGAGCACGAGCACCTCGCGTTCGCCCGGGGCCAGCCGGGCGAGATGCTCGAGGGCGAGGCGGGTGCGTTCGGCGGGATCGTCGGTCGCGGGCAGGGTCACGGGCGGGCCGGCGTCCTCGACCGCCTTCTCGTGGAGCTTGCGAAGCCGTTCCTCGCGGCGGATGAAGTCGACGGCCGCGTTGTGGGTCGTGCGGTAGAGCCAGGGCAGGATGTGGTCGCCCTCCGGCCCGCCGGGGCCCCAGCGGCGGTGGAGGCGGATGAAGGTCTCCTGCACGACGTCCTGCGCCGCGTCCGCGTTGTTCAGCAGGCGCGCGGCGTACCGCAGCAAGGCTGTCTCGTGCAGGGCCATGACGTCCTCGAACGCCGGCGGTTGGGCCGGTTCTCCGGGTTTCGGTCCGCTCGTCTCGTCGCGTGCTTCGTCCGCCATTCGTTCACCCCTCGACCTGTACGCGTCGGACAACACTTATACGCCTCCCGGGACCGCTCTATTCGGAAAAAGTGGCGAGTGTCGGGTGGCGAGTGGCGAGTGGCGGGTGACGAGTGACGGGTGGCGGGTGGCGAGTGGCGGGTGGGAAGGGGGGGGGAGAG